>JBEGVJ010000153.1:0-6634 GCA_041178465.1 Nitrospirota bacterium | reverse complement strand
GAGAGATAGATCATCGCGCTGTCTCTCATGGCCTTGGAGCCTTGCGACAAGCGGAAGACTTGATCCGGATTGTGGGCCGGGGTTGCACCCATCGTCTCTACGTGGCTCTGGAGGAGTTGCGTGAATCGCTCCATCGAGTTTTCGACATCTTTGTAGGCCAATAAAATTGCGTCTGTCATGGTTGTCCTCCTAATCACCGTCAGCTTACACTATGCCTATGCAACCCTTCAACGAGCAGAAACCATCCAGTCTGTCACCGCAGGTTTTGAAGATCCTTGCCCAGGTCTCGTCTGAACGGGAGCTGCAGGGTGAGGCCTTGGCCCAGGCGGTCATGAGCCTGTCGCGGCTTTTTACGACAGCACGAGCAACCTTGCCGCCCCGGTATCTGGATAATCCGGCCCATGCTGCCGCCTATCGGTCCTATTTCATGCCGGTGAATTTATCCAAGGTGCAAGTCCTGTTGGACGAATTGCCACAGGACAGTTGCACGGGGGCATCAGATCGTCCCATGGCGGTGCTCGATCTTGGCTGCGGTCCAGGGACTGGAAGCTTGGCCCTGCTGGATTGGCTATGGCATCGCAGCCCGGAGCGGGCAAAATCCGTATCGGTATTGGCGGCCGATAGCTCACAAGCTCCATTGCAGGACACCAAAAGGCTGTGGGATTCCTACTGTCATGAGATTGGAGCGGCCAGCACAGGCCTCCGCTGTGTCGAGGGTAATCTGGAGCACCCGCTTAAAGGCGATCTCGGCAAACAGATTGTGCGGGGCGGGCCCTACGACCTCATCATCCTGGCAAACTGCATCAATGAATTGTTTGTAACAGCGTCCGATCCTCCGGCAGAGCGGGCCGCAGTTATCGGTCAACTCCTGCCGTTTCTCGCGCCGCACGGCACCATCTTGATCGTCGAGCCAGCCTTACGGCAGACGGCCAGAGCGCTGCATCTCGTCCGCAATCATCTGCTCAAGCAGGGGCTCTGCACGGTCTATAGCCCTTGCTTGCATGAGGGGGCCTGTCCCGCTTTAGACCATCCGGATGATTGGTGCCATGAGGAACGGCCCTGGCAGACGCCTCTTGCGATTGCCGCAATCGATCAAAAGGTGGGGTTTATTAAAGACGCGCTGAAGTTTTCTTATCTGTTGTTGCGCACAGACGGTCGCACCATTGTGCCACGGAGTCCGCAGACGTTCAGAGTGGTGAGCGAACTGCGAGAATTGAAGGGCGATACCAGGGCGTGGCTTTGCAACGAACTGGGCCGGTCGGAGATCGGGCGACTCGATCGGGCAGCCTCTGCGACCAATGCAGCATTGGAAGCGTGTCATCGAGGAGCGATCATTCGGCTCGACGGGGTAAAGCGGAAAGAAGGATCCACGTTGGGACGGATACCGGCAGAGGGCACAGTGGAGATGATCAGGCCAGCATAACTTCTGACGGACGAGTGGCGGCTAGGGCTAATTCCTCGTGCTTGCGCAACGCGCGGCCTCAGAAGGATGGGGAAGGAGCGGCCAGGTGCCCTTCTTGCTCGCAGAACGCGCACGATAAGAATGTGCTCGTTCGATGCGCGCAGTAAAGGGCAGCCTCGGCCACTCCCTCTAAGAAAAAGTATAAGGAGTCGGAAGAGGCCCTCGTTGGACGCGCGCACTTAGGGGACTAGCCCAACCGTTCTTGTTGAAAAGTTGGACGGGGACAAACCTCTGATAGGCCAGTTCCTGCTTGGAGTGGAGCGCCTTTAACGTTCTTGCCTTGTATGAAGCAAGCATATAGGATTTGCGCCAATCTGATAATGCACTGCTGAGGGTTAGGCGAAACTATGCCCATCGACAAGGCCCACATTTTGAGTGAGATTCGACGTATTGCTAAGGCCAATGCAGGAAATGCTCCTGGCAGCCAGGCGTTGAACAGCCAATCAGGAATCAAGAAATCAGATTGGTATCCGCATATGTGGCTGCGATGGGGCGATGCGCTGGTAGAAGCTGGTTATGCTCCTAATCAGTTTCAGTCAAAGACAAGCGATGAATCGTTAATGAGGGCCTATATCGGCTTGATTCGAGAATTGGGTAGGGTGCCAATCGAAGGAGAAATTCGTCGGAAGGCGAAGAGCGACAATGCCTTTCCAAGTCATACGAGTTTCAGTCGATTCGGCGGGAAAGAGAAGCTTATCGATGCAGGCATTGAGTTTTGCAAACGCAGTACAGGCTGCGATGACATCTTAGCGATTCTTGCCAAGGCTAAGCGTCCATCAACGCTGCCCTTGGAGCATGAGCTGGACGCTGGACCAAGAGTCGCAACGGGGTTCGTCTATCTAATGAAATCAGGGCCACACTACAAGATAGGCCGAACAAATTCGATGGGACGTCGCACGAGCGAGCTTGCTATTAAAATTCCAGTACCACCCACGACCATTCACCACATCGAAACTGATGATCCTGTTGGAGTTGAAGGATATTGGCACAAACGTTTTGCGGAAAAGCGTGGTGAGGGTGAGTGGTTTAACCTATCGCCTGAGGACGTTAAAGCATTCAAGCGATGGAAGAGAATCGTGTAACGATCTGACTTGCCTATAGGTTGCTCAAAATGGCTAGCCAACAAGGCCGCAAGGAGCTCGGACCACGAGGGCGTACTTTTTGCGGGTACGTTGAGGGGGACGGGCGACTGAGAACGCAGTTGGGAGCCTTTTTCAGCAACCTGCGTTAATCCGCTTCCGGCTCTGTGCTGCCGTGCTGATGACTCACCCGGTCTTCATCGAACATCTCGGCCATTTCGGCAGCGATCATGTCGCGATCGTTGGGCACTGACACGAGCGGGATTTCTTTTCTCGCTTTGGCCGGGCTTTCGGGAGCGGGAGATTCTGGATTCGTCGCTGGATTTTTTGGTGTGTCAGTCATGGCTAGAGTATACACGAGGATGAAGGTGAAAAGGGGGAGTTACTCAAAGGCTTCCAGGGATGACCGTTCAGGGAAAGTCTGTTGGCAGGTGGTACAGGTCAGAAAGTAGATGGATTCCCGGACGGACATGGTGACGCGGAAGTTGAGGCTCACGCCCCGGTGGTCACAGGTCGGGCAGGTCATTTCCTTGAGCCGGTAGGGGATATCCGGCTGTGTCCGCTGGTAGAACTCCATATCTGTGTAGATCGGGAAACTGTAGTAGCACTTTTTGCAGACGCCGCGCCATTCACCATCTGCCTGCATAAAGCGTTGATCGACCCCGAAGCTTGATCCCTTACAGATCGCGCATTGAACGGTCTCAAGCCTGGCTTCCACTTCTTTGACGGTTGGGATGGGCATTCAGTAGGCTCCTTGTGTAGGAATGCGCGAATTGTAGGGCCAGTATAGCGTTCACGTGAAAGCGACCGCAACGGGACAGGGGCCAGACTTCTTTTTGACCCGGCAGGGGCACTGCCGATACTGAGGATACGATGCATTGTATTACCGAGACCCTCCTGGTTGGCAATATCAACGACGCCAGCGAGCCGCCCCCGCAGATTAGTGCGGTGCTGCTGGTCGCCGAGGAGTTTACCGTACAGCCGCCCGGTTGGCTGTTGTCCGGCAGGATTCCATTTTCGGAATATGCCGAAGCCGAGCCGCTCTTGTTGGATCGGGCTGTGAGCTGGGTCGAGCAGCATCATTCGGACAATTGGGTCATGGTCTGTTGCCGTGCCGGGATGAGCCGGTCCGTGTCGGTGGTGATGGCTTATCTCTGTTGTGTCCAAAGGATGACCTATGCCGAGGTTCTGAAGTTGACGATGACGCGCCGACCAGGTGCCATGCCCCTTCCGAATCTTGAAAAAGCCATCGCTCAGGTTCGCCTCCTTCGCGAGGCTCGCGCGGCGGACAAGCAACGCCCCGTTTCACGTCCGGCCGCTGGCTTGTAATTCACGCCAGCCATTTTTCACCGCGGTTCTTTGCCCACATTGCCTTTCACGCATGGCTCATGGCCTAATCTGCCGGATTGGGAATAGGTACATCGCTTCAACGGGGATTTCTTTCGATGCCGGAATTGCCAGAAGCAGAGGCTGTTGCCCGACAGGTACGGGATCATCTGCTTGGCGCGCAGCTGAGCGAGTGCTGGGTGGGGAGGGCGGATATTGTGCGGGAAGGGTTGTCCACGCTTCCCTGGTACCGCGGCGCGACGCTGGCAGACGTGGAGCGATACGGCAAGAGCGTGGCGATGGGGTTCAGGAAAAATGTTGAGCTGAGGTATGTGGTCGCGGAGCTTGGCATGACGGGCCTTCTGCTCTTTTGTGCGACGCAGACGAGACACCCGCAGCACGTGCATGTTCGCCTGTTCTTTACGGGAGGGCGTGAGTCGGAGCTGCGTTATTGGAATCCCCGGCGATTTGGGCGGATGTCTTTGCTCGATCAGGCGGGGCTCGATGCCTATCGCGCTCGCCGTTTCGGGGTGGATCCTCTCACGGTGCCGTGCGATGAATTCGTCCGTCTCATAAAATCCAAGCGTGGCCGGCTGAAGCCGCTGTTGATGCATCAGCAAGTGATTGCGGGGATCGGGAATATCTACGCGAACGAAATTCTCTTTCGCGCGGGGCTCCATCCGGACCGTGAGGTGAATCGGTTGCGTGAGGCGACGATCATCGCGCTCTACGACACGATGCAGTCGGTGTTGCGCGAGGCGATTGCCTGTGGCGGATCGAGCGTGAAGGATTTCTTTGCTCCGGATGGGACGGAAGGCCAATACAAGAGCCGGCATCTCGTTTATGGCAAGGAAGGTCAGCCCTGTCCGAACCGTTGTGGGCGGATCATTCGTCGTCTCCAAAGTGAGCGGAGCTCGTTTTTCTGTCCTCTTTGCCAATCTAATCGTCTTTCAGGATAGTTCCTGGTTTTGGCTTGCGAGATGCGTTGCGGGCGAACGATCATGATTGCTCTATGGTTCCAATCACTTAGACGATTTAAGCGTTCGTTCCCCTCGCTGATAGGCCTTTTGAACCAATGGGCTTAGTTCCTCTGGCGTATTGAGTCATCCAGCTGATTTCGTTAGAATCCTCCTCCTTTACAATTTGTTCCTCACCATTCTGTCTGAAGGAGTGACGTCATGGCGAAGGTGCTCGAAGGTCCCGGGATGGGGCTGATGAAGAAATGGGGTATCACGGTCCCCAACTATGTCGTCGTCACCTCGGTTGACGAACTGACAAAGCTTGGCCAAGCCAATGAATGGCTGAAGAAGTCCAAGTTGGTCGTGAAGGCCCATGAAGCGCTTGGCTCCCGGTTCAAGCTCGGCCTGGTGAAGGTCGATCTGGATTTCAAGGGGGCGGAAGCGGCGGCCAAGGAGATGCTCGGCCGTCAGGTGGGCAGCATCACGGTCACGCAAGTGATCGTGTCTGAAATGATTCCGCACAAGGAAGAATATTATTGCGCGGTGAAGTCCACCCGCGAAGGGACGGACATTCTGGTCGCTAACTGCGGCGGCATCGAAGTGGAGTCGAATTGGGAGCGCGTGAAGCGTCTGGAAGTAGAAGTCGGGCAGCAGCCCTCGGCGGACGCGCTTGAGAAGGTGGTGAAGGATGCGGGCTTCACCGGTCCGCTCGTGAAGAAGATGGCCGATTTCGCCGGCAAGATGTTTACCTGCTTCGACAGCGAAGATGCGCAGTATTTGGAAGTGAACCCCGTCGTTTTGCGCGAGCAGGATGGTGAGTTGATTGCATTGGACGCGGTGACGTTGCTGGATGGCGATGCCAAGTTCCGCCACCCCGATTGGAACTTTGCCTTTGCCGCAGAATTCGGCCGAGCCTATTCCAATCATGAGATGGAAGTCATGGCGGTCGATTCCAAGATCAAGGGTTCGGTCAAGTTCATCGAGATCCCGGGCGGGGATACGGCCATGCTTCCAGCGGGCGGTGGCGCCAGCGTCTATTATTCCGATGCGGTCGTTGCCCGCGGTGGCAAGCTCGCGAACTATGCCGAGTATTCCGGTGATCCACCGGACTGGGCGGTCGAAGTCCTGACCGATAAGGTCTGCTCGTTGCCCGGGATCAAAAACATCATCGTCGGCGGGGCGATTGCCAATTTTACCGACGTGAAGAAGACGTTCGGCGGCATTATCAATGGATTCCGCAAGGCGAAGTCCGAGGGAAAGCTCAAGGGCGTCAAGATCTGGGTGCGCCGCGGTGGCCCGCGTGAGAAGGAAGGGCTCGATGCGATGCGCGCGCTCAAGGACGAAGGATTTGACATCAACGTCTTCGACCGCAACACGCCGCTCACAGACATCGTCGATAAAGCACTTCAAAACAAGTGACCAGTGATCAGTGATGCGTGATCGGGAAGCGCAACTTCCCATCACGGATCACTCGTCACCCATCACAGCTTTCGAAAAGGGGAGATCCCGATGAGCATCCTGGCAAATAAAGATACCTATGTGGTCATTCAAGGCGGCGTTGCAGGCGTGAACGCCGCGCGCCGGATGGCCGAGTTCTGCTACCTGATCAAGCGTTCGCTGAACGTCCTGGCGTTCGTCTATCCGCCTGACGCAGGCAAGACGCACGAGATTCCCTATGGCAGCGGCTTAGTGGCCGTTCCCATTTATAAGACCGTTGGGGAAGCCACCAAGAATCACCCTCAGATCAACACGAGTCTCGTCTATATCGGCGCGGATCGGGCTATGAAGGGCGGGATGGAAGCCTTGGA
>JBEGVJ010000152.1:0-10326 GCA_041178465.1 Nitrospirota bacterium | reverse complement strand
ATGAAAATCGGCGTGGTGGTGTTTCCCGGCAGTAATTGCGATCACGACTGCCAGCATGTCTTCAAGGATGTGCTGGGCCAGTCGGTGGAGATGATCTGGCACAAGGAGACTTCGCTGGAGGGGTTGGATGCGATTGTCCTGCCTGGCGGGTTTTCCTACGGCGACTATTTGCGGACCGGCGCCATCGCGAAGTTCTCGCCGGTGATGGGGTTGGTGAAGGAGTTCGCCAAGGGCGGCGGGATGGTGCTCGGCATCTGCAACGGGTTTCAGATTCTGCTCGAAGCGGGGTTGCTGCCAGGGGCCATGCTCCGGAACAGGTCGCTGCATTTCATTTGCAAGGATGTCTCGGTGAAGGTCGAGAATGCCGCTACGGCGTTTACCGGTGCCTGCCAGCCTGGTCAGGTGCTCAAGATTCCGATCGCCCATGCAGACGGAAACTATTACACCGATCCGGTCACGCTCGCAGCGATGCAGGCGAATGCGCAGATCGTCCTCCGCTATTGCACGCCAGAGGGCAAGGTGACGCCGGAGGCGAATCCGAACGGCTCGCTGGACAACATCGCCGGGATCATCAATGCCGCGGGCAATGTGTTGGGCATGATGCCGCATCCGGAGCGTTGCGCAGAGACAGTCTTGGGCAATGACGACGGGAAGCTGATTTTCCTCTCGATGCTGGAGTCGCTGAAGAAGAATAAGAAGCCGCTGAAGATGGTGGGAGCGTGACACCGTAGTCTCCTGTGCCCTGCAACATAATCTGCCTGACGACGAGTGCGGTACTATCCGAAGGATAGCGTCTGCGGAGGTGAGAGATGGAACCCAAGGTCATTGAGTGGGATGGGAGTCACGTTCCAGAAGCGTTGCGAAGTCTTCCTCCAGGGCGGTATGCCATCGAATCCGTCGATCAGGCAGGCGTCCTCACAGAGGAGGAAGAAGCAGGCCTTCTGGCCGGACTGACTGAGCTTGATGCCGGGAGAGGCATTCCTCTCGCCGATGTCGTGCGTGAGATTATTCGGGGCGGCACATCCACGCGATGACAATCGTTGTCTCGCTTCAGGCCGGTAAGGATTTGCAGGAGGCCTACGAATACATCCACAAGGACAACCCCATTGCTGCAGATCGAGTCCTTGCCCACATTGTTGAAGTGATTGGGATGCTGGCGGCGGAAACCGTGATGGGAAGAGAGGTGCTGCTCAGGTATGGCAGATGGGTTAAGACGTGGCCAGTTCCACCGTATCGAATTTACTACCGAGTCAGTGGGCAAGAGTTGCAAGTAATTCGCGTGTATCACCAGGCCAGACGTCCGATTGAGCGGTGAAGGAGAGTGGATGGGGACGGTGTATAAGCGTAAACGCCGAGCCTGTGCGTTGTGCAAGCCCCACAAGAGAGGTTGGGCCAAGCGACGGAAGGTGAAAGAGGCGAGTCGCATACAAGCTATGGATAAACAGAGAAGGAAGTCCGACGAATGAAGTCCAGCGGACAGGTTATGACCAAAGAACTCATCGCGCAACATAATCTGACGGACGACGAGTATCAGAAGATCGTCGGGATTTTGGGGCGGGAACCGAATATCACTGAGTTGGGTATGTTCTCGGTGATGTGGTCGGAGCATTGCTCCTATAAGAGTTCGCGTATGCATTTGAGGAAGCTGCCGACGACGGGTCCGCGGGTGGTGCAGGGGCCGGGGGAAAATGCCGGGGCCGTGGATATCGGCGACGGGCTTTGCGCGGTGTTCAAGATGGAGTCGCACAACCATCCCTCGTTCATCGAGCCCTATCAGGGCGCGGCGACGGGAGTCGGAGGGATTCTGCGTGACATCTTCACGATGGGCGCGCGGCCGATTGCCTTGCTCGATGCGTTGCGGTTCGGCGGCCTGGACAATGCGAAGAACCGGCATCTGGTCAAGGGCGTTGTGGCTGGCATCGCCGGCTATGGCAACTGCATGGGGGTGCCGACGGTCGGGGGCGAAATCGTTTTCAACGATATTTACTCGCAGAATCCGCTGGTGAACGTGTTTTGTCTCGGCATTGCGCATAAGGACAAGATCTTCCTGGGAACTGCGGCAGGCGTTGGCAATCCGGTGATCTACTTCGGCTCCAAGACGGGGCGCGACGGGATTCACGGGGCCACGATGGCCTCCGACTCGTTCGACGACCAGTCGGAACAGAAGCGGCCTACCGTGCAGGTGGGCGACCCCTTTACTGAGAAGCTGTTGCTGGAGGCCTGCCTCGAATTGATGGCGGGCGATCTGCTGGTCGGGATTCAGGACATGGGGGCGGCCGGCCTGACCAGTTCCTCCTGCGAAATGGCGTCTCGCGCCGGCAACGGGATCGACTTGGACCTGACCGATGTGCCGCGCCGTGAGCTGGGCATGACGCCCTATGAATTGATGTTGTCGGAATCCCAAGAGCGCATGTTGATGGTGGCGCAGGCGGGCAAGGAAGAGGAATGCATCAGGATCTGCAAGAAGTGGGATCTCGATGTGGCGGTGGTGGGAAGGGTCACGGGCGACGGCATCCTCCGCGTGAGGGACCAGGGCAAGGTGGTGGCGGAGATTCCCGCGAAGTCGCTGGCCGATGACGGACCACGGTACGAGCGGCCCTATTCGCCGCCGGCCTATCAGGACATGTTGACGAATCTGAACTACGACGCGCTTCCCGACGTGAAAGATGCCAATGCGGCGCTGTTGTCATTGCTGGAGTCGCCGACGATTGCGAGCAAGCGCTGGGTCTATGAACAGTATGACCATATGGTGCGGACGAACACGATGGTCCGGCCTGGCTCCGATGCCGCGGTGGTCCGGATCAAGGGGACGAATAAAGCACTCGCTATGACGGTGGACTGTAATAGCCGCTACTGTTTGCTGCATCCCTACGAAGGGGCTCGCCTTGCGGTGGCCGAAGCGGCGAGGAATCTGGTCTGTTCCGGGGCTGAGCCGATCGGGCTCACGGACTGTTTGAATTTCGGCAACCCGGAGCGGCCCGACATCATGTGGCAGTTCGTGCTGGCGATCGAAGGGCTGAGGGATGCCTGCGAGTATTTCAAGGTGCCGATTGTCAGCGGCAATGTGAGTTTTTACAACGAGACCAACGGTCTTTCGATTTACCCCACGCCGATGCTGGGGATGGTGGGGCTGATCGAGTCGGTTGATCAGACGATGACTCAGTGGTTCAAGCAGGATGGGGATGCGATTATCCTCCTGGGTAAGACGAAAGAAGACCTGGGCGGGAGCGAATATTTGAAAGTGCTCCATCACCGGGAGCAGGGCTCGCCGCCGCTCCTTAGCCTTGAGGCGGAGCAATCGCTCCACGCCTTCCTGTTGAAAGTAATCCGTGAGGGAGTCGTGCAATCAGCCCATGATTGCTCAGATGGCGGATTAGCTGTCGCCTTGGTTGAATCCTGTATTTCCGGCCCCGGCGTCAGACGAGGGGCTGTGGTAAGATTATCCCTCGATACATTGCGGCGGGATGCCCTTTTGTTCGGCGAGAGCCAATCCCGGGTGGTTCTTTCTGTGAAGCCAGAGCTGGCTGAGCAGGTATTGAAACGCGCAGGGGAGGCCGGTGTTCCAGCGCTGAAGATCGGGACGGTCGGAGGCGATCGCGTCGTCATCGATGCGGAGAAGGGGCAATGGAGCGAGGGCTGTCGCATCGACCTTCCGGTCGAGCAACTTCATGAGCGGTGGGCTTTTTCAATCGAACGTTGGCTAGAGGGGCCAGAGGCGAAGGGTTAGAGACGAGGGGCGGGAAAGAGTTCATTGTTCGTTTCCTCTAGCCCATTGCCACTTGCCCCGCGCCAAAAATATTATGTCACTCATCACTCCAGATAAATTTCACGACGAATGTGCCGTGTTCGGCATTTATGGCCACAAGGAAGCGGCCAACCTGACCTATCTTGGGTTGTATGCCTTGCAGCATCGCGGACAGGAAGCCTCCGGTATCGTCTCGGGCGATGGCGAACAGTTTCATGTCCATAAGGGGAAGGGTCTGGTTGCGGATATTTATAATCCCCAGGTGCTGCAGCAATTAACCGGTTCGATGGCGATCGGCCACAATCGCTACTCCACGGCCGGGGGGAACGACCTCAAGAACGTCCAGCCGCTCTCGGTCAACTTTGCATTCGGGAATCTGGCGCTCGCCCATAACGGCAATCTCATCAATGCTCAAGTGCTGCGTCACGAGCTCGAAGCGTACGGCGCCATCTTCCAATCGACTTCGGACAGCGAAGTCATCATCCATTTGATCGCCCATTCGCGGGCCGATACGTTGCTGGCCCGCATCATCGATGCGTTGAGCCAAGTGCGCGGGGCGTTTTCGGTTGTCTTGCAGACGGACGACGGGATTATCGCGGTCCGCGACCCCCATGGGTTCCGGCCGCTCTGTCTCGGGCGGCTTGGCGACACCTACCTCGTGGCGTCGGAAACCTGCGCGTTCGATCTGCTCGGCGCTGAAATCGTCCGCGAGATCGAGCCCGGTGAGTTGGTCGTGCTGAACGATAAGGGCGTGACGAGTCATAAGCCGTTTCCGTCGGTCGATCCGGCCATGTGCATCTTTGAATATGTGTACTTTGCTCGGCCGGATAGCAAGATCTTCGGTGCGAACGCGGTCTATGCCACGCGCAAGGCATTGGGCAGGCAATTGGCGAAGGAATCGCCGGTGTTGGCGGATATTGTCGTTCCCGTACCGGACTCCGGGGTGCCTGCCGCGCTTGGCTATGCCGAAGGGGCGGGGGTTCAGTTCGAACTCGGGCTGATCAGGAATCACTATGTTGGCCGTACATTCATCGAGCCGGAGCAGTCGATCCGCCACTTCGGCGTGAAGGTGAAGCTCAATGCCGTGCCGGAAGTGCTGGAGGGGAAACGGGTCGTCGTGATCGACGATTCACTGGTGAGGGGCACGACGAGCCGTAAAATCGTGAAGATGATTCGCGATGCCGGGGCCAAAGAAGTGCATATGCGCATCAGTTCGCCGCCGATCGTCTCTCCCTGCTTCTACGGCATCGATACGCCGACCAGGAAGGAACTTATTGCCTCCAGCCACTCCACCGAAGAGATTCGGAAGTACATCACGGCCGATAGCCTTGCCTATTTAAGTCTCGACGGCATGCTGAATGCCTCCCCCGGCACGGCGGGCCAGTATTGCAACGCCTGCTTTACCGAACGCTATCCCATCGCCTTGACTCGCGCTGAGGAATGGCAGCTTGGCCTCTTCGACCCCTCCCTCTAATCGGCTGCTGAAACAATCAGCCAGCGTCGTTCTCGGCTCCTCGAAATCCTCAACGTACCCCTGAGGGTACGCCTCCGGTTTCGACTCGCCTGCGGCCTTGCTGGATGAACTGTTTGAGCAGCCTGTCCGCGCATCCATCCATTCTCCGTGGGCTCTGTCGCCATTGCCCCTGAAAAAATCTGCGTGGTAGGATGGCACTGAATCGTGCGAAGAGCTAATAGCGTATGGCTTATGGCAGAAGGACGAATGAATATCCGATCATTTCCGCGCTTGTGCCATACGCGATATGCCATATGCTCGTCTTAGGAAGGAGGCTCCCATGAAACGAACGCTGGGGATACTCGGTGCGCTATTGATCCCTGTCCTTGTGGCCCACATGGCCTTTGCCGCGGGATTTTTCAAGGTCGGTGAGAAGGCGCCTTCGTTTACCTTGACGGCCATCACCGGCGAAACGGTCGGGCTGGATACCTATAAGGGGAAGGTCGTGGTGCTCGGTCTGTTTCATATCTGCGACCCCTGCATGATGCAGGGCTCGACGCTCCAAAAAGTGTCCGAGATGACGAAGGGTAAAGACGTGGCTGTGCTGGGCGTCAACTCTTCCGGCAACTCCAAGAAGGAAGTCGGTGAGTTTTTGTCCGCTTTTCCTGTGAAAGTGACATACCCCTATCTGCTCGACCCAAGCAAGGTGACGGACAAATTGTATGGCGGAGGGAAGTTTATTCCCAATGTGTATGTGATCGATCAGCAGGGCGTGATCCGGTGGCAGCGTGTCGGCAACATGGATTTGGCGGGGGCAGAGGTGATTGTGGCGGAAGTCGAGAAGCTAGTGGCTGGAGCGAACAGTAAGATGTAGCGGGTCCTGTCGCCGACCAGCCCAGCCGTCTTCGCACCCCGCCCGGTGTAGGAAGGGAGGGGTGGCCCGTTAGTCTCCTTTGCTCGCGCAACGCGCGGCCTCAGAAGGCCCTCGTTGGACGCGCGCAGTCGGAGACCAATCGAGCCACCCGTAACAGTAAGATGGATGCTACGGCGGCTGGGCTGGTCGGCGACACCCGCGATGGTTCGCTCCAATGGATGAGAGTGAAAGGATGCAGATGAATGGATGAGATGGAAGAGGGAAAGCAGAAGTTTTTGGCGGTGGTGCAGGGGGCGGATGCTGCCGTGCAGGTGGTGATCCCTGTGACGCCGTCGAATAGTATGTTTCTGATTTCCCTGACGAAGGGGCCGAATCGGAAATTCATCACGATCTCGGAAGACGACATCATCGACTTGCCCAACGAAGCCAGCATCCTGACGAAAGTGACGAAAGTCGTGAAAGATGCCGTCGCGGCGTTATGAGCGAGATGTGCGTGAAAGGCGGGAATGGCGAGATGCGCCAGTGAGGGGAAATCATATGGTTCACGTGTCCCGCGAGTCTCGCGTTTCTCGCCCGTCACGCGTTGTGGCCAGAGGCCTTCTATGAAAAACATCCTCCCTGGCATCTGGCAATGGTCCTGGTTCTCCGATGAGAAGCAGCTCGATTTCAACGGGCTTTTTCTGACGGTCGGGGAACATAAGATTCTGATCGATCCTCCGCCGATGACAGGCGATGCCAGCGCCGTGATCCTCCGCAACGGCCCCGTCGATTACATCATTGTGACGAATCGCGATCATGTTCGCGACGCGGTGAAGTATCAAGGCGAGTTTCGCTGTCAGCTGTACGTGCCGGAGGCCGATGCGCCGCTGATGGATCTCACGCCAACCAAAACGTTCAAGGACGGGGAATTGCTCACGGGCGGGATCTGGGTAGTCCAGTTGAAAGACCAGAAAACTCCAGGCGAATCAGCTCTGTTCATCCAGCAGCGGAAGGGTGTGCTGATTGTCGGCGATGCGTTGATCGGGAAGCCGGCCGGTTCCGTGAGCCTCCTGCCCGCTGACAAATACGCCGATGTGACGAAGGCCCAGGAGGGGCTGCGTCGGCTGCTCAAGTACAATTTCGATAGTCTGTTAGTCGGCGACGGCACCTCGATTCTCACCGGCGCCAAGCAGGCGGTCGAACAGTTGCTCCAGCCCGCATCATGACACTGCGCAACGGACTCTCCGAAGAACTCAATCGCCAGGGCAACGAGCATTTTTCGCGCGGGCTCTATACCGATGCCTATACCTGCTATGCCAAGGCGTTGGAATGCGACCGGCTGACCGGGGATCAACGGGCGCTGGCATCCACGCTGGGCAACCTCGGGAATATTTGCGCGGTCAGTGGGCGCCGGGAATCGGCCCAGACGTACTACCAAGAGGTGCTGGAGCTGCAGAAGATTCTCGGAGACGAGAAGGGGATCGGGACGACGTTGGGCAATTTGGGGAACCTCAGGGCCGATGCGGGTGAATGGGATCGCGCCAAGGCCTACTATCTCGAAGCCTTGGATCTCATGAGCAAGACGCACGATGAGGCCGGCAAGGCAGTGCTGTTTTCTGATCTTGGGTTGGTTGCGCGCGAGACCAAAGAGTACGAGCAGGCGATTCGATACTATGAACAGTCGCTCGTGCTCATGCGGCGCTTGGGGAATCAGGGCGGCGTGGCCGATGCCTGGCGCATGATCGGTCGAACGTTTTTACTCCAGCAGCGCTACGACGATGCCATCGCCTGTTGCCAAACCAGCCAGTCCATTGCCGAGCGGTTACGCGATGAACTGCGGACAGGCGGCGCCCGGTATGTGCTGGTTCAATGTTACGAAGAGACCGGCAAGCTGCGGGTGGCGGCGGATCTGCTTGAGCTGGTGGTGCATATGGATCGCAAGTATCAGTTGCCAAAGCTTGAAGAGAATATCCAACGGTTGGCGGCCTTGCGTGCCAGTCTCGTCGGCCAAGATGGGACGCCTCCCCACCGGAAGATGCACGTATGAGCAACGACGCCTCGACAGCCTGGGCCGCTCTTAAGGCCTCGCTGGCTGCCGCATTTCCCCAACTGGAGGAAGTGGATGCAGGTGGCGCCGTAACGATGGATCTTGGTTCCGACGGGTGGCTGCTAGAGCTCACGCCGGACGGACGGCTGCTCTGCCAGTACGGCATGGCGTTGGACGATGTGATGACGCTTCTTTCCGACGGGACGCCGGAGGATCTCGGTACGGATGAAATTGCGAAGCAGGCCAAGTATTACATCCAGCCGGCTGTCTCCAAGTACCGTGCGATTCTGCTGAAATCTGGATTTTCAGAAGAGATAGAGATGAACGATGCGTACGTGGCAGCCCGTTTTGAGCGGAATGTAGACTTGACGAATCCTCCGGCCGTGCAGGATTTGATGCGCTGGTGTGTGCGGACGATTGGCGTGGCCCGGTGAGCAAGACGATCGTCACGTTCGATGACTTGCGTGAGGCGATTACTGCGTACCGGTTGCCACGTGTATTGATCGCCGCCCTTGAGCTGAACCTCTTCACGGCCATCGGTACGGCTTCCTGGACGATGCCTGATCTGGCTCGTGCCATGAAGGTCAGTGAGCGGGGGCTGGCTATTCTCTGCCGGAACCTCGCGATGGCAGGCCTGCTAAAGAAAAAGGGCGAGATCTATCGGAATAGCCGGTTGAGCGCCACGGCTTTGAACGCACAGCACCCGGCCTATCGGGGGGACTACCTCCGGCTGATCACGAGTCATTGGGCCGATTGGGGCCGTCTGCTGGAATCGGTAAAGACGGGGCTGCCGCTCGATCGCGATGAGCCGGATGATCCGGACTATCGTCGGCGGTTCACCTGGGCGATGCATCATCGGACCCTGGAGACGGCTCCGAAGATTGCGGCCCAGATCGATCTGCGTGGGGCGAGGACCCTGCTCGATCTTGGCGGAGGTCCCGGCACCTATGCGATGGCCTTCCTCGCAAGGAATCCCCTACTCCGTGCCACGGTCTGCGACCGTCCCGCCGCACTCGACGTGGCGAAGGAGATTGCGTCGACGCACAAGGCCTGTGCGCGACTGTCCTATCTGCCGCTGGATCTGTTGGCGGAAACCATCCCCGGCACCTACGATGTCATCTGGTATTCGAACGTGCTCCACATCTATTCGCCGGAAGATAACCAGGCGGTGTTTCGGCGCGCTGTGGCTGCATTGAATCCCGGAGGCCGGCTGCTGATTCAGGATGCCTTTCTCCACGACAGGGAAGGGTTGTTTCCCGAAGAGGCGAGTCTCTTTGCGGTGTCGATGCTGCTGTTCACCGAGAGGGGCAATACGTATACGGCAGCCGAGACGAAGGCGTGGTTAGCGAATGCCGGGTTTGAACGGATCAAGGCGTTGCGGATGAAGAAGGGGACGGAGGACTGGGAGGACGGGATCCTGGAAGCGCGGTCCCCAACGACGAATGTAAAAATGCGCGCCCACCGAACAGGATCAGTGAAAAGTTCACGGCCCCGCTCATCGCGCTGAAAAAGAACAGGGCGCCAATTTCGCCCTGTCCGCCCAGGATGCTTGCGACCGTGGCAAGGTCTAAGGCCAACCCCACCGTCCCATAGATGACACAGGCCATAGCAGTCCAGGTCCATCCGATCCATACGAGGCCCGCGAGCGCTATCGGAACTGCGATCAGATAGAGCCTCCATCCGATTCGGCCTGCCGTTGTCGCAGCCGGTATGAGTTGGGTGGTCGTGGCCCCGATGAAGCAGAGGCCCACGAGCAGGCCGACAATGGTCCAGGTGTGTCGCATGGAGGGGATGATACCTGTCCTCTGCTCCGCACAGCAACAGGCTTCAGGATGCTGAAAAGTCCGCCCAGCTTCGTTCTCGGCTCATCGAAATCCTCAACGTACCCCTGAGGGTACGCCTCCGGTTTCGACTCACCTGCGGCCTTGCTGGGCAGCCTTTTGAGCATCCTTCGACTATTTTGACACCAGTGTGAGACGGAAAATTCCAATGGCCATTGTGAATACACTGAATTTCTCCGTCGCCTATTAGGTAGGGTGTTAATGCGGTGAATGGAGGGCCACGAGGGAGCAGGGCAATGGCAGATCCATCCGATAAAGCGTCTCAAGCTTGTCTTTTGATCTACGACGGCCACTGTCGTCTTTGTGTCACAGCCAAGCAGGGCCTGGAACGGGTAGGGGCGCATGTCGATGCCACTCCGATACGGATGGTTCCCTATCAAAGCGAAG
>JBEGVJ010000151.1:0-47583 GCA_041178465.1 Nitrospirota bacterium | reverse complement strand
GCCGTTGCGCCAATCGCTCCATTCATAGGTGATCATCAGCTGCCCTAGCAGCTGGCGCTTGTCGGCTTGTTCCAGCTCGGCCACCATGAAGAAGCCGCGATCAGGAGACTCAAGGAGGGCGACGGTTCCGTCATACAGGCGATCGAGATCGAGACGACGGTTTTCTGTTTCAAGAGCCATGGCTGCGCTAAACGACGCAATCGTGGCTGTATCTTCTGGCTTGGCAAGTCTGATTTTGAGGTGATCGAGTACTGACATATGGATTAGGTCGTTGCCCTTGGGGCTTCCAGCCATCCGGTTTCCGGCTTGTACAGACCGGCAGTAAACTCCATCTTCATGGCCTCTTCCGGTGGCAAATTGATAGGACGTACCTGTGGCTGTGGGATAAACGCGAGAAAGCCGGTAAACGGATGGATGGCCGTGGGCACGAAGACCATGAGTAAGCTTGTTGCTGGTGCGACTTGTAGCGCTGGCGGTGCGATACCCATGACGAAGCCGATCGCCCAGAGGCCATCTCGAGGAAAGGCGAAAGCCACCACTGTGCTGCGCCCGAAACGAGAACGGAAATTAAGAAGATCGGTCATCCCTTTGAGCGTGGTATAGACGCTGCGGACTAGGGGGACCTGGTCGATCCAGCGCTCCGTCTGAATGATGGCACGTCGGCCGATCACATGGGTGGCAATGGCGCCGATCATAGCAACAAGGAGCAGAAACAAGACGAGGCTGAGTCCTGGCCTCTCTCGGTCTCCGATGTTCCACGGAAGATCGAGGATCAACTCGTTCAACGCGTGCAGGAGCGTGGAAAGGATCAAGAATGTGGCCCAGGCCGGTACCAGTAACAACAATCCGGCTACGGTGTATTTCCACAGATTCTTTGACACCGCTGCTTGCCTCCTTTTCTAGGATCGGGCAGGTGCACAGTGTAGCAGAAACCGTTAGGCAAATAGAGTCTGCGCATGGGACTTGATCTCATTGATATCGGCGATCTATCCTAACTGAACAGTATCGATCTGGCTCACAGGGAGGGCGTTATGGTAGAGCGTATGGAAACAAGTCGTCCGGTCAATATTGACAAGGATCTCCTGGCAATTCTCTGTTGTCCTGATACCAAGCAAGACGTGAGTTTGGCCGATGCGGCCTTGATCGCCAAGCTGAACGAGGCTGTGAGCCGTGGGCAATTAAAAAATAAAGCGAGCAAACCGGTCACTGAGCCCCTTGATGGAGGGTTGATCAGAAGCGACCGAAAGATGCTCTACCCTATCCGAGAAGACATTCCCGTCATGCTCATCGAAGAAGGCATTCCGCTAGAAGCATGATCCTGCAAGGCTGACTCACCCCTCGCATCCTTTTTTAACTGCGAAGTTCGCAAATTTTATCTGGGCGTTCTTCCCCTATCACGGAGGGGAAGAACATGCTCGTGATATCGACTGTCGACGACGAGGCACGACAGCGGGAGCAATCGCTTATTGGTTGTCGGTCTTGGATCCAGTCGACGCGCCACAATGCTGGCAGAGATATTCATACAGATTGCCAGTCGGAAGTACGAGGAGAAGTCGCTCACGGGTCGGGGTTGCCACTCGGCATTGAGGGCAGTAGAGCAAAGATGCATTAAGCGACTTAAACTGGTCAGCCTGTTCCGTCGCGCCAGGTTTTGCCGGGCGAGGCATCCTTGGGGATACGCCTGGCAGCCATCCCATCATTCCGGCTGGTTTACGAGGAGATCCTTGCATGCAAAAATTCTACGCAGCTGAAGCCTATCGCGTCAATATCGAATAGCAGGACCTTGGAACATTCGCCTGCTCACCATGAGGCGCCGGGGCCACTCTTGGATGGGAACTTAGGGGAAGGCCTGAGCAGCTTCCAGGCTCCTCGCCCTCCTTGCACCAGACCATACGTAGCCAGCCCACTTAGCAGGCCATAAAGCCAGGCCGTACTCCATGGCCAAAGACCTGGGGCATGCAAGACGAAGCCAAGCGCGATATGGCCTCCGACTCCCATACACAATGCGAAAATGATCCATTCTCGCATCATTGTAATGACAGGCCATGTGTCATGGGCGGCGATACGTGAAACTGCACAGGAAAGCAGGTTGAAGCCGACAGCGTTAGACCGCCGGCATCTTGGCTGACTCAATCTCCGTTGCTGTAATCAGGCTGGATAGATAATCCGCAACAAAATTGAGGGCCTCCTCTCGACCATCTGCGCGACGTCCCTTTTCTCGGCGCTGAACGGACAATTCGTGATCGAGGTCAGATTTGACTTCCGTAAGGACCCGCTGGAGGGATGAGGGGGTCAAATTCGCATCCATGTCTTCAAGTTCCTGACATCGATCGAGTACCCAGTTTAATCCTTCGATCCGTCCGGAATAATGTTCCTGCTCTCCGGTGTCAATGCGTGACATCGTGGTGGCAAATGTCTGGGCTTCATAGATGAGATTGTAGAAGCTCGTCACAGCTCGCTGTAGGGTAGGATTCATGTCGCTCCTTTGCGCAAGTTATTAACCAGTCGATTATACATGAGAATGCCCCGGCAACAAGGGAAAAGTTATGGGGACTAGGTAAAGAGGAGAGAGTGAAACTCGTTCATGAAACCGTAATAGAGCGGAGCGAAATCTTTCAGGCTTTCGGGGCTGGTTTCTTTCAGGCGCTTGAAGAAGAATACTTGTGCGCGGGGATCCAGCTGCTCAAGGAGACGGCTTAATTGAGCCATGGTGTAACTGCCTGTCGGGACGCTGAGAACGTAATGTACCAGGCGCTCGACGAATTGCTGAGCCAGGTACTCGCTGGCGAGGTAGCCCTCTGGGAGCTTTCCCGACGCGAGAAACTCGTCGAAGGGTATGGCTTGGGCAGCAAAGGGAATGGATTGCTGCTGACGAGAGATCACGCCGATATTACCTCAGCTTATTATAACGAAACGTCCATGTGCTAATACACGGCAACTCTACTGGACCCCCTAAGGCGCGTCAAGTGCGCAGAAGGGGCAGACAAGTCCTGAGCCGAAAGGCCGGTGAAGATTCGCTATGGATGGGTCAAAATAAAAGGGGCGGAGTCCCCGAAGGCACTCCGCCCCTCCCTGAAGCGACCCCTAGCTGAGACTTACAACCAGGTTACGCGCTCGGCCGGCCGAATGTAGATCGGCTCTTCGACCTGAATACGCGCCACTTCCTTGCCCGACTTGTTGAAGCCCAACACGGTATCGTTGTACATCTCGAAACGCTTCCCGTGGATTTGGGTCTCGAACACTTTCGGACCAGGAATGACATCGTACCGGAAGATGATCTGCTGGCTGGCTCTCCACAACTGGAGGACCGCCAACAGCTCACGGCTGGGCACGAGATACTTCTCGATGGCGTTGTCGACGCCCGGGCCAAACATCTGCCGCGCATAGCCACGAGGGCTGTGCCGCGGTGGGATGTAGTAGCCGTTGGGCTCGGTGCCCCACTGTGGATACAATGGGAGCGCCACCTGCTCCACGCGAATCGCGTAGTAGAGCGGGTGCCACCGGTCTTCCGCCCACAGGCCGTCTTCGCCGATGCGCATCAGGCTCTGCATCCGGATCTTGCCGACGCAGGCGGCCATACAACGCGTTTCCATCGGCTCGCCGCCCGTCAACGGGTCTTTCCCTTCGATGCGCGGATAGCACGCGATGCACTTTTCCGACACGCGTGTGGTGCCACGATACATCGGCTTCTTGAATGGGCACTGCTCCACGCACTTCTTGTACCCTCGGCACCGGTTCTGGTCGATCAACACGATCCCGTCTTCGGGTCGCTTGTAGATCGCCTTCCGCGGGCAGGCCGCCAAGCAGCCTGGATACGTGCAGTGGTTGCAAATCCGCTGGAGATAGAAAAAGAATGTTTCATGCTCCGGCAGACTGCTGCCCGTCATCTTCCACGGTTCGTCGCGAGAAAATCCGGTCTTGTCGATGCCTTCCACGAGGGCGCGCATCGAGGTCGCCGTATCTTCATAGATGTTCACGAACCGCCACTCTTGGTCCGTCGGGATGTAGCCGATCGCCGCCTGGCCCACTTTGGCGCCCGCGTCGAAAATGGTCATTCCTTCGAACACGCCGTACGGCGCATGGTGCTTCCGTCCCACACGGACGTTCCACACCTGGCCGCCCGGATTCACCTGCTCGATGAGCTGGGTGATCTTCACGTCGTAGAACTGGGGGTACCCGCCGTATGGCTTGGTTTCCACGTTGTTCCACCACATGTATTCCTGCCCCTTCGAGAAGAGCCAGGTGGACTTGTCTGCCATCGAACAGGTCTGACAGGCCAAGCACCGGTTGATGTTGAATACGAAGGCAAACTGCCACTTCGGATGCCGTTCCTCGTAGGGATACAGCATCTTCCGTCCCAGTTGCCAGTTATACACTTCAGGCATTGTCAATCCTCCTTGTAGTCATGATCCGTTCATTCGTGCATCTCATCAGCGATCCATCCTCGTCAAGCTGCACGCCGTGCGGTCCTTACACCTTGATCTTGATGTGTTCGCCTTTGAGCCACTTGATCATGAACTCGTTCTCTTGGCCCGGTGTAAATCCGGTCCGGACCGGCTCCCAGGGACCACGAGCTCCGATGCCGCCGTCTTCCGCCTTGGTGATGCGGATGAGACATTCCTTCGGCACCGTGTTGATCGCATGGTGGTCGACCTGATAGCCCCACTTGAACTTCCAGGCGATGGCATGTTTGCCCGGCAACGAGTCAAGTTGGTGCATCGGCATCAACCAGTTTCTGGTAAAGGACTGTTGGGCCCCGTACCGGAAGTTGGACTGATAGCCGGTGTCCACCGCGATGGCGCGTCCGTCCGGGCGCGTCTCGTGGCCTTTGACCGACTTCGGCGTGGCCACGTACGGGGCATGCTTCGCCATCGTCACGTGGTACGGATAGGCCGGGTTGTACTTCGCGCGGATCATGAGGCGCGCCACCTTATAGTACGGGTCCGACGGCTTCCAGCCCCGATAGGGCCGGTCCACCGGGTTCCCGTCGACGTAGACGTAGTCGCCGTCGTTGATGCCGCGGTCTTTCGCCGCCTGCGGGTTGATGTGCAACTGGTGTTCGCCGACACCCGGCGTCCGCTTGTCCATGCGGTACGGATCGCCGAAGTTCGACTCGTAAATCTGCACCCAGTCGTTCACCGACCATTGGCTGTGCACCCGATGCCGGGTCTTGGGCGTGACGCAGTAGAACTGGTACCCCTTCTCCCACAACGGGTTGCTGTGCCGCTTGATTTCCTGCCACGGCAACTTGATGTTACGCACCGTCTTGTCGTCATGGTGCTGCGCCGTGATCGGAATACCGTAGTCGTCCGGACGGACGTACGGGTTGCTCGTCATGATGGCGTTCGGCAGATACGGTGTCGCTTCCGTCCCCTCACGGTGAGAGATGAAGTTTTCGCCGTATTCGATCGCCTCGGGCTCGGTCCGGTAATTTTCATACCGACCGGTCCGCGTCCACATGGGCTTCGACTCGTTGGTCTCTTCCCAGAACGGGGTGCGCGGATAGGTGCGCACCATGACCATCCAGCCTTTTTCCGACTTCAGCATCACGTCGGCGCTGTAGCCGTAGAACGTGCTGGAGGCATCGAGCATGCGCTGCGCATAGACGTCCACGCGGTTCTCGTAGACGAACTTGAAGTAATCGCGCATGCGCTTGTCGCCGGTCATGTCCGACAACTTGGCCGCCACGCCGGCGAACGAATCGAGATCGTTCCGGGTGTCGTACAAGGGCCGGATGCCGCCCTTCCAGATCTGCACCCACGGATTGGAGACCGTGACGGTCATTTCCGGATAGGTGAACTCCATCCACGAATTCGCCGCAAAGGCGATATCGTTGTGGTTGACGTCCGAGGTCATCTCGATGTCCTGCGTGATCAGGGTCTCGATGTTCGGATCCACGTTGCGCACCATGTCGTAATGGTGCTTGGCGTTGTTGAGCACGTTCACGTTGACGACCCAGCGGAACTTGCTCGGGGTCGGCATGTGCGTCTTGCCCGTGAACACCTTGCGGCCATACTTCGGGGTATTGACGATCAGGGCGGTGTCGCCGTGGTTCCAGTACCCGACCTCTTCGCCGTAGTAGTACGACTTGGTCTTGATTTCCTTGCCGTGCGCGTTCGGATCCAACGTGATGTTGAACGGATCCTCACCCGTGTGCACGGCAATACCGGCGCCGGACCAGGGGGTCGACGTCCAGGTGCCCGCCTTGTAGTTGCCGGCCCAGGTATGCTGCCCGGTGCCGAACTTCCCGACGTTGCCGGTGACGATGAGCACCATCGCGGCGCCGCGGGAGTTGATGGTCTGATGGAAGTAGTGGTTCGTCCCTTCGCCGTTATGGATGGCGGCGGGCTTGATCGACCCTGAATCGCGCGCCCAACGGACCAGGAGGTCCTTCGGCGTCCGGCAGATCTGATGACAGGTGTCCAGGTCGTAGTCCTGGAAATGCACCAAGTACATCTGCCAGACCGGCATTGCGTCGATTTCCCGGCCATTGAGCAGCTTCACCCGGTAGGTCCCGGTGAGGGCTGCATCGATACCGCTGTTCTGATAATGCCAGCCGACCTGCTCGCGATGGAGCGGCACGGCCGCCTTCTTGTTCAGGTCCCAGACCATCATGCCGCCGAGCCGCTCGACCTGCTCCGGCTTCAACGACTGGACCCGGCCCGAATAGCTCTTCGAGAAGTCCGGGAACTTATAATCCGCCACCACGTCGCGCGGATCCAGGAACTGCAGGGTGTCCGTGCGGACGAGCACCGGCGAATCGGTGTAGCCCTTCAGGAAGTCCACGTCGTGCATGTTCTCATCGACGATGATCTTCATGGCACCCAAGAAAATGGCCCCGTCCGACGCCGGACGCAGCGGCATCCAGTAGTCGGCGCGGTAGGCCGTCGGATTGTATTCGGGCGTGATGACGACCACGCGGGCGCCGCGCTCGATACATTCCAACTTCCAGTGCGCTTCCGGCATCTTGTTCTCGACGAAGTTCTTGCCCCAGCTGGTGTTCAGCTTGGAGAAGCGCATATCGGAGAGGTCGATGTCGGACCCTTGCGCACCGCACCAAAACGGGTGGGCAGGGTTCTGGTCGCCGTGCCAGGTGTAGTTCGACCAATAGCGGCCGCCCTGCGCCTGATCCGGGCTCACTTTGCGAATCCAGGTGTCCAGCAACGCGTTGACGCCGCCGTTCATCCGGGTGTTGCCCATCTTGCCGATGATGCCGAGGACCGGCATGCCGGCGCGATGCTTGAAGCAGCGCGTGCCCGCGCCCTTCATCATTTCGATCATTTCCGGCGCATAGCCCTGCTCGCGGAGGCGCCGGGCACCGGCTTCGCCGCTGTACCGCGTGGCAATGATGATCATCGCCTTGGCGGCATAGGTGAAGGCCGTGTCCCAGGACACGCGCAGCATGTCGTCCAGGAAGCGGCTGTCGAACTTGTACTTCCGCTTCGTTTCCGGCGTCAGCTCCGGCGAGCCGGCATCCATCCATTCCTTCCAGCCCTTCCGCATCAAGGGGCCCTTCAAGCGGTAGGGGCCATACACGCGGCGGTGGAAGGTGAACCCCTTCAAGCACATGCGCGGGTTGTGTGCGAACGTCCCGCGGTTGCCGTAGAGGTCTTCATAGGTCTGGTGGTCGTAGTTCTGCTCGACCCGCATGACGACGCCGTTCCGGACGAAGGCCCGGATGCGGCAGGCATGCGTGTCGTTCGGTGAACAACACCAGGTAAATGAGGAATCATAGCGATATTGATCGTGATAGACCCGCTCCCACGACCGATCCGGATAGTCTCCCAAGGGATTCCCGACTTCGATGACCGGCTGCAGCGCGGTCAGCGCCAGGACCTTATCCGCCACCGCGACGGCCGCGACCGTCCCGACGGAGACTTTTAAAAACTGCCTACGTGACAAAAACATTGGTGACACCTCCTAAGAGTTGAGGGCTGCAATCAGCCCACGCGACGTCTACTGACGCACAGCGGAAATTTCCAACCACCCCCCTTCCTTCAGAAAGCTGCCAGAAAACAGGAGGACCGAACAGACGATTAGCCGATTCACTCTGGTCAATCGCGTCGGTTTATCTTGCGTTCCTGACATCATGGACAGTTCGTATTCGCAATATACGCACCAGGCCCGACAAAGCCGTCCAATTTCGCAATACATCGTAAGCCATTGAATAATATTGGTTAAAGTGCCATGAGCGTTGGCGCTATTTCCCATGAAATCATATACGAATGGGTACTTACCGTATCGCTAATTAGCAGCAATATACGATTTCTCGATAAACAATATATAAATCAGCATGTTATGCTATCAAGCCATATGCTACCTTTTGGTATCACCATTAATTAGCTGTAACAGAGGTAACGAAGGAAAGTGAGTCTTATAGGTCGCTTGACAGTCGCTCGCTCACTCAGTAGAATCCCACCCTCCTTACCGACTGTGAGCGAGCGGGAATAGCTCAGTGGTAGAGCATCGCCTTGCCAAGGCGAGGGTCGCGAGTTCAAATCTCGTTTCCCGCTCCAGTTTTACAGTCGCTCCTGTTTCCCCCGCACCATTTTTTCAACGAGTTCCTCTCTGGGCCTTTCCAGGCTTTCTGCTCCAGCAACAGTTCGGCGGCGGTCTGAGCACTCATCGAACAGCGATAGCTCTAACGGGCTGCGGAAAAACTCGGTGAAAGAGAACAATATGGCTGAAATGCTTCATGTGGCATGGAGGCCTAGATAACCTCAGGATGCTCAAAAAGGCCGTCCAGCGGCCGCAGCGAGCGAAGAGGCGAGGCGTACCCTTGGAGTACGTTGAGCCTTTTCGTGAAGCGAGAACGCCGCTGGAGGACTTTTTCAGCATCCTGCTAAGCGATTTCGTTTCTCAGCAGCCCTTATCCAACGATGAATAGCCGCACGGATATCCTCGCAGTTTTCCGTTGTGTCGTGGCCTGGTGAGACCGTAGCAACACTTAGGTGCATCCTGTCATTCCGGTTAAACGGGTGCTACGGACAAGGGTCGTATTCCTGGAAGCACTGCGGCGAGCCACAACCCAATACTGCCGGCAGAGCAACGCCAGCAGCATGTTCGAAAGAGTCGTTTTTGAATCGATCCGTGGCAGATGAGGAGAGGCGTAGAAATTCGGTAACGCTTAGCAGTCAACCTGTTGGCCGGTAAGGCCCAGCATGGCGGCGAGGAAGTAGCGTTTGGCAGCGCGTCGAATTGTCATGCCCATTCCACGATTTTGTTTCTCTGCCATCTCATCAGTTCGTCAGTGGGTTGCGGTATCCGTGTTCGGAAATGGCAGCCAGCAGAGCTTTCCTCTTAATCGGTTTCGTTAAATGTGCCGTGCAGCCGGCCGCCAGGCTCTTTTCGATCTCCTCCTTGAACGCGTTGGAAGTGAAGGAGATGATCGGCGTCGGCGCGCGCTGTTGCTCGTGCTCCCATTGGCGAATGGCCGCCGTGGCCCGATAGCCGTCCAAGACAGGCATTTGCATGTCCATGAACACCAGGTCATAGGCGCCAGCCTGAAACTTCTGGACGGCGACGAGCCCATTTTCGGCCATCTCAAGCTGATAGGGCGTCTCTTTCAAAAAGAGCGCCAATACATCGCGATTGTCCTGCAAGTCTTCTGCGAACAGAATGCGGCTGGGAGGAAGCGAGGACAGCCCCTGGCTGGGGAGAGGCGGCTCCTTGGCCTTGGGAGCAGGCGATGCCTGCCCCAGCGCAGCGGCGACCGAGGCCAAGAGACGCTTACGGCAGACAGGTTTGTACAGGCAGCTGGCAATGCCCAGAAGGCGTCCTCGCTGGGCGGTATCGCCAGGCATTTCCGAGGTATGCAGGATTAAGGGCAGGGACGCGGTCTCCGGCCGGTTGCGGATGGCCTGCGCGAGGTCCATTCCGTTCATGCCAGGCATCTGGTAATCCAAAATCGCGAGGGTGAATGGTTCGCCCCGGCGCCGGGCCTCCTCCAGCACAGTCAAGGCTGTTGTGCCATCGGAGGCCTCGACGAACACGGCGTCGAAACGCGTGAGGTGTTCGCGGACGATCATGCGGTTGGTCTCGTTGTCGTCAACGACGAGAATCCGGCACCCCTGAATTGAAAGAGAAGGTGTCGGCTCTGGTTCCATGTCGGTGGCGGCGGCCAAGCGTACGCCGAACGAAAATGTGCTGCCGCGACCGTATGTGCTCTCAACGCCGAGGTGGCCCCCCATCAACTCCACAAGTTGCCGGCTGATGCTTAAGCCGAGGCCGGTGCCGCCGTATTTGCGGGTTGTCGTGGAATCGACCTGAGTGAAACTCTCAAAAACGGTATGGAGTTTGTCCGCAGGGATTCCGATGCCCGTATCGGAAACCGAACAGCGGAGCGAACCGGGAACGGCCTGGTCCGGCTCAATGCGCAGGACCACTTCGCCACGTTCCGTAAATTTGATCGCATTGCCCAATAGGTTTACGAATATCTGGCGGAGGCGTGTTGGATCGCCGACCACGTAAGCAGGGACGTCCGGATGAATAAAGGCGGCCAGTTCAAGGTGCTTGGCATTGGCGCGGACGGCCATCAATTCCGCGATCTTGTCGATGAGATCATGAAGATCAAACGGCACCGATTCCAGCTCTAAATGGCCGGCTTCGATTTTGGAAATGTCCAAGATGTCGGTGATTAAGTCGAGCAGGCTATTGGCTGCGCGGCTGAATCGCTGGACATATTCTTGCTGGTCCTGCGACAGCGCCGTTTCCTGGAGCAGATCGGCCATGCCGATGATCGCATTCATGGGCGTCCGAATCTCGTGGCTCATCGAAGCAAGAAACGCACTCTTGGCCCGGGTGGCCGCCAGCGCCTGGCCATGGGCCGCAGCTAGTTCCAGATTCCGACGCTCCATCTCCTGCGCGGCTTGCTCCAGCTTGCGCGCAGCCGTTTTCTGCTCGGTGATATCTTCAGAGACGCCCAGGAGGTATGCGGGTGTGCCGTCGTTGCCGAAAAGCGGGATCTTCTTCGTGTGCAACGTCCGCGAGCCCTTGTCTTTGGTTTGAATTGGTTCTGCCGGAATGTCCAACAGACCGCCGCTACCGGATAAGACCTCCCGATCTTTGGCTGTGAACAGATCGGCCTCCTCTTTCGGAAAGAAGTCGTAATCCGTCTTGCCGATGATCTCATCGCGAGAATGGCCCACGAGCGCTTCCCCCGCTTTGTTGAAGAGCACAAAGCGAAGACTTGCCGCATCTTTCACGAATACCATGGACGGAATATTGTCTATGATCGCATTCAGCAGCTCCTGCACGGTCCTCGTGCGCTCCTCCGCCAACTTGCGATCGGTGATATCGTTTTCTGAGCCGGCCATGCGCAGGGGCCGGCCTTGGTCGTCCCACACCGCCTGCCCCTGGTCGAGGATCCATTTATAGGATCCATCCTTGCAGCGCGTACGGTATTCCTCTTTGAAGTTCGCTGTGCGTTTGGCCAGATATTCCTCTGTGCTCCGTAGGACGCGGTCTTTGTCGTCGGGGTGAATCCGGCTAGACCATTCTTCGAGTCTGTTGGGCAGCTCATGATCGTGATAGCCGCGGAACGCCTTCCACTGTGGGGAGAGGTACACCTCGTTCGTGACGATGTTCCAATCCCACAGGCCATCCTGCGAGCCGCGTATCACTAATTCGAGTCGCTCCTCGCTTTGCCTCAGTGCCTCTATCATGCGGGATCGTTCTTGGGCGTGACCGCGAAGCTCCAGCAGTCTGACCACCTGCCGGCCGAGTCTACGGAGGGCGTCCTGTTGGGGCGGGGTCAGCTGGCGCGGTACCCGGTCGATGACACATAGCGTGCCCATCGCCTGGCCCGTCTTGGTAATGAGGGGCATGCCGGCATAAAACCGAATGTTTGGGTCCGTTGTGACCAGCGGATTGTCGGCGAATCGGTTATCTCGGGCGGCATCCGGCACGATGAAGACATCGGACTGGTGGATGGCATGGGCGCAAAAAGCTATGTCGCGAGATGTTTCCGGCGCGGCGATTCCGACCTTGGCTTTGAACCATTGCCGGTGGGCGTCAATCAAACTGACCAGTGCGATGGGGGTCCCGCAAATGTGCGCGGCGAGCTGGGTCAAGTCGTCGAAGTCTTCCTCGGGCGGCGTGTCGAGGATCTCGTAACGTTGCAACTCGGCAAGGCGGGCGGCTTCGTTCTCGGGCAAGGGCGCGATCTGCATATGGATCTTTCTCCGCTATCCCCACAGAGATGATACGCTTCAACGCCTCGGGATCAGGCTTCTGGTATTGCAACAAAAATCACTCAAGAAGATATTCGGTATAGGAGTTAGACACAAGAAAAATCCTATCAGAAGCAACTAGAAACAGAAGAATGTGTCTGTGGACGTACGATCTCTGATGGGACGGCTTCAGATCGAGGGGGCCTCTGGCCGGCAAACCGCTCGTGTGGCGGTCACGGAAGACCACAACGACGCGGAGCGGCTTGGGCTCTGGTCATGCCCGACCGAAGCCGCGAAGATAAGCTGATACGTTGGACTGGTTTTTGTGTTAATGGGTTGTGCGCGCGAGGGATTGCAGCTGTCCAACCTGTTCGGCTGCGCGGGAGAGTTCTTCCGGCGTGAGCGGGGTTCGACCAAATCGTCCCTGACAGTAGAGCGCAGTGACGTTGGCCACTATGGGACCAGCCGCTTGCCATTCTTGTTCAACCAGGGTGGCAAATTCATCGGCGGTGGTAGCTGGGGACTTGCGCAGGCCTTGTCGCTCCAGTGCGCGAAGCATGCGGGTATAGAGCTGGAGAATCGCAAGCTGTGAGGGTGCTGTCGAAAGATGTGTTGCAGCCCAAAGGCCTATCCTGTCCCGAAGCATGAGCAGGAGCAGGGCCAGGCCGACCACCGTCATTCCCGCGACGAGCCCCGGCATGCCGATATGGAACGTTCGGGCCACGCGACTCAGCCGGCTGAGGGCCCGGGCTATCGGAGCATTCACTGCCGAAACCCAGCGCCCCGCTTTCTCTCGCAAGAGATCGCTGCCTTCTCGCACTCCATGCACGACCGCCAGTTGATCCTTCGCGCTATAACGGACGAACAACCGATCCCACTGTAACCGAAGGGATTCTCCGAGTCGGCTAAAAAACTCCCAGCGAGAGGTGACGGCGGTGCTGACGCTGGGGGTAGGATCCATGGTGATCCAGCCTGAGCGGGGGAAATAGACCTCGACCCAGGCATGGGCATCCCGCTGGCGTACGGTGAAATAGCCCCCATATTCGTTCCATTCCGTGGCCAGAAATCCTGTCACCAGTCGAGCAGGAATTCCCACCGTCCGCAACATCACGACCATGGCGGTGGCGTAATGTTCGCAATACCCGGTTTTGCGGGTGAAAAGAAATTCCTCAAGCGGATGACTGAGCGTGGCTGTGGCGGCCTCAAGGCTGTAGCGATAATTTTTCAAGAGATGTTGCTGGATCGCGCGTGTCTGCCCGAACGGGGTTGTGGCCTGCTGGATGACGCGATGCGCCAAGTCTGCAATCTTTTCTGACCCGGCGGGAAGCTGAAGGTATTGGGATCGAATCGAGTCGGGGTAGGCCAGGGTGGGGGCGGCCCGTTCGTCCGCGGCGAGCTGCGGGACTTGAGAGGTGACGGAGTATCGGGTGCGGGAAGAGGCAGGGGATGGCAAGTGGAGTCCGCTCATGGCATCGGCCTGTACGGTGAGAAACTCGCCGCTCACGAGCTCTGCGAATGGGGCGGCGAACAGGACTGCGGTGTCGAGCGTTTCCAGCAAGATATCTTGGCGGATCGGGATGGACAGGCTGCCTGGAGGACGGCTGCCAACCTGGCGGACGAGAAATGTTTCATCGGCTACGAGACTCAACGAGCGCCGGCTGGTTCCGCTATGGCTCCATGACCGCCCATTATACTGATCGTAGGCGAGGCCTCGCAGGTAGAGGCGATCTTTCTCGACTGCGGGCTGGTCGGGCAATTCAATCCGCATGACGATCTGAGGATCTTGCTTGACCGATCCGATCGTTCCCAGGTCGACCCGCTCTGAAAACCCCGTCGTCCGCAGTGTTTCCCCGCTCGTCTTCTGCAGCACGCCGGCACTGATGCGAGGGATGACAAAGAACATGGCGAGGGTCAGGGTAGCCGTGACGGCCGCAATCCCGTTCGTCAGCCAGAAGAAACGGGCGGTGACATGGATCGGGAATGTCGTGTGATGGGTTGTCGCGCTCGCAGGTATGGCGGCGACAGGGGGGGCATTCGTTTCGTGGGTCACGTGATAGAGCATCAGTGTCCAGACAACGGTGAGCAGATACAGTAGAAAAATTGGGACATACCACGCATCGGTTGTGAGTGACGCGGCAGCCAGGATTGCCATCAGGCTGATGGCGTAGAGGTGCCGATAGTCGCGCGGCTGTTGAAGGGTGAGCAACTTGATGCCGAGCAGCAGGACTAAGAAGCGAATGCCAGCCGAGAGAAGATCTTGAGAGAACAGGATAAGGTCGATCAAGAACATGACAAAGGCGCCGACCAGCAGGACGTTCCAGAGGGTCGGCGATATTGCGACCTGCGCCGTAGCTTGCCGAACGAAAAGAACCCCTCCTGCATGAAGCAGCGAGCCGGCCAGGATGATCGCTACGGGGAGGGCGAGCCAGAGGGGGAGACTCTGTGCAAGCACGAGTCCCATGAAGGCTACGGTAGCAAGGAGGATAGAGCTGAGCCTCAGGGCCTGATTAAAAGGCATGCGTCAATTCTTCGAGTTGCGCGCCGCGGAGTACCCGATCGGCCTGCATTGCATGTGCGGGCATCGCCTGGTCCGACCAGGGAACAACCGCCACGGTATAGCCACAGTCGGTTTCGTGGGGAAGCGAGGAATGGCTGGCGCGATGGCGGCTTCTACTGGTTTCTGGCGGCTGACGTTCGCATAAAGCCAACAGGCGCAGCATCGTGAAGAGATGAGCGGGTCCCGACCCGAGGCCTGAGTCCTCTGCCCCAACGAGGAGTCGCACTGGGTAGGCCCGCTCGGTCAGTTGCCAGAGGAGCGATGCGACGAACGTCACGCTTCGTTCGAACAAAGATTCGCGTTCATCGGGAGCCACGATTGAGAGAATGACCGTCACACGTCGCTGATCCTCCGCCTCGGTTTCTCGCACGATCAGCTGGGACGTGCGGGCAGTCGTCATCCAATGGATGGCCCGCGAGTCATCGCCTGGCTGATACAAGCGGAGGTTATAGAGTTGGGTTCCCGGTCCTCGTCGCGGAAGGGACTGCCCTTGCCCTTCGCTCACCAACTCATCCACGAATCGCAGGGCCAGAGGCTTGATGGGAGGACTGACGAGCAGGTGCATTTCCGCGGCATAGAGACCTTTCTTGAGAAACAGCCCAAAGGGGAATCGCGTCTGCGCGCGGATGCCTTCGAGCCTGACCAGGCCACGCGTTGTGGCGAGCAATGGATAGGACAGGAGCAGGGAGCTCTGCGGGGGCAAATACCGGATAAAGAGGCCTCGGTCGACATCGTGGCCTTCGACGACATCGAACAGGCGCAGAGAAAAGCTGGGCAGTCGCCGATTCCGGTTCGCAATTGAGAGCGTGAGGGTGGCCGGCTCGTTGGCCATGATGAGATCGGGCATATGCCGATGAAATTCCAACCGCCTGAGACAGTGTTCCGAGAGCAATCCGGAGATCACGACGAGACTGAGCATCATTGCGAGGAGCAGGTAGAACAGGTTGTTGCCGGTATTAATGGCGGCGAGACCGATGCCGAACGTAAAAAGAAGGAACGTGGCCCCTTCAGATGTGAGACGGATCGACCGGCGACGGGACAGACCTCGCACTGACGAGAAGATCGAGGAGGCGCGGAGATTGAGCAGTGGGTGCTTCACGCGGGCAGTTCATCCAGTTGGCCAGGGCGTCTATCCGCGACCGGCTAGACAGGGACAGGAATAGTCTCGACGATATCGAGCACCAGGCGTTCCGCCTGTTCGAAGCTCTGCGTCCTCATGCCATGAGTCCGGTTCAGCATGATGCGGTGGGATAGTACGATTGGCGCCAGTTCCTTGATGTCGTCCGGGAGGCAATAGTCGCGACCGCGGACGACCGCCAATGCCTTGGCGGCTTTGCTCAGTGCCAGCGCGCCGCGCGTGCTGACCCCCAGGGACAAGAGTTCGCTTTGACGAGTCGCCTGCACGATTGCGAGCAAATAGTCTGTCACACTCTCCTCCATGTGGACCTGATCCACACAGGCCTGCAGGGCCAATACGTCCTGGGCCGATAGCACGGCTTGTAAGTGTTCGGCAGGATGCAGCGAGTGCGGACGGTCGAGCACCTTCCTCTCTTCCTCGGATGTGGGGTATCCAATGCGGAGGCGCATCAGAAACCGGTCGAGCTGGGATTCTGGGAGGGGGAATGTTCCGTGGTACTCGGCAGGGTTCTGCGTGGCGATTACCATAAAAGGCTGCACAAGCGGATGCGTCTGATTATCGACGGAAATCTGCGCTTCGCTCATCGCTTCCAGGAGACTGCTCTGGGTTTTCGGCGTGGTGCGATTGATCTCGTCGGCCAGTACGATGTTGGCGAAGATCGGGCCAGGTATAAATTCAAACCCCTGTTTTTGTCGGTTGAACATGGAGATACCGACGATGTCGGACGGCAAGAGATCGCTGGTAAATTGAATGCGCTTGAATGAACAGTCCAGCGATCGAGCCAGGCTATGCCCCAGCGTGGTCTTGCCGACACCAGGAACATCTTCGAGCAGGAGATGGCCACGGGCCATGAGGCAGACCACAGCCATTTCGATGACATGAGATTTTCCCTTGATGACCAGCGCAATATTGTCCTGGATCGTTTGAACGATATGAGCGGAATTCATGTTGGAATGCGCAGGCCTGTGGTTCATGAGTGGATGAATACCTGGTGATTGGACACGATCGAAGTCTAACAAGGGGTCTGGTGATGGTCAATTTTGTCATGAAATTTTGCGTCGACCAGTCTGAAGAGGGCGGGGGGAGAACGAAGCCGGTGGGTTTGTTGAGCTTCCTGCTATTCTGGAACGAGGATCAGCATCCAAGGCGTGGTTTCTTCCACCATGTCGGAGAACCGTCTCGCGGTACTGCTGGCAGGAATTCCTGGGAAGACGGCTCCACGGCGAATCTGAACGGAGCGGAAGCGGTAAGCGGGATTCTGCGCTGGGAGCAGGGGGAGAGCTCGTGGAATTTCCCGGCGCAAAGGGTTGCAGTCTGACAGGTTCAGAGTTTCGCCGACCGCAAGGTGCGAGAGGCGATCAAAGATATCACCGAAAATCGCCGGAAGGTTATCCGATGTGAAGGGCTGATTATCCGGCCGATAGCGGGCCTCGTCGAGGAGTTGCGCCAGGATTTCCCAGAAAACCTGGGTATCGACGGCTCCAAGGACACAGAGAGCGCCTCGGCGCGCCAGCAGGTCGAGCAAGGCGAGGGGGCCTCGAATCTCGAACTTCCAGGGCGGAAAGAGCAACGCGCGGTCCCCATGCTGGACCTCCAATGCCGGCTCGCCGGAAAAGTTGGTCTGCCGGAACGGGCCTTTGGTTCGATGGAGCTCTTGCGTGATGATCTGGTCGGACAATCTGGTCGGTTCGTAGGCGAATGTGGGGGTCGCGGGAGCCCAGCAGCTCGCAATCGTATAGCGGGGCGCGAGCTTCCCGGATTGGTCGAGGTCGCCCAGCTTGAACATGTCGTGGTTCCCGTAGAATTGAAACGAGAGCCCGGTGCGCGACCGCAGACCGTTGAGCCGTTCCCGTTCCGGATGGAGCGGGCCCCCCAGCTTTGAGCCAGGCTGAAGCCGATCCAGTGCATGAAGAATCAACTCGCGCTGGCGCTGGTGAAGGGGGGCGACATATTGCTCAACCAGTTCCGTAGCAAACGAGAGGTCGCCGGCGCCCAGATCGAGCAGCGAGGCCACATCTGCATGGAGCAGTAAGTCGAAGGGATTGAAATGGGCCTGGGCGAACGTTTCAATTTCTTCGCTCCGCAGGGAGGTCACTGGCCACTGGGAGGCAGGCCCCTCAGCGACGCCGAGCCATACGCAGAGGGCTCGCACGGCTTTTGTCGGGGGGAGTCCTGTGAGTTCTTTGAGCCGGGGGCCCGGGAGGTCCTGAATTCTGGCGGCTGCTGCGCTTCCCAAGGCCAGAGTGATTGCGTCACGGATGATGATCGGAAGGTCGGTGCGATGGGCTTCCTCGATCAGCCGTTTCAATGTCGCAGTGAGCCGGCTCGCCTCAACAAGTTTGCGGGAAGCCTCCCACTCCTTGTCTCGTTCCTGCAAGAGCTGCGTGACCTGTGAGCGAAAATCTGCAAGGACCTGTGCGTGGGACGTCATGAGTCGGCTGGTCTATGGTGCGCGATGATCGATCGAACTGTCAGTTAGTGAAGGAGCAGCATAACGACCAAGTCCATGAGCGTCAAGCTCTTGTCTTGCCGCCCCGGGAGACCTATGTTAGGGAAGACCATGAACAAGACGCCGGCATCCTTCATCAGCACCAGACAATCGACCACCGTCATCCATGAGGTGCTGTTGCTCATCGGTGCCTTTTGCCTACTGGTGGCCTGCACGGGTGGAGCCGCCACGAGATCTTCCTCCGCCTCGCAGAACGGGTTTCCCGCTGAGTTCCATGACTGGCAGATTATTGATACGGCGACAGGACGGCCGGTCTCTCTCGACCAGTGGATATCGCTGTTGCTGCAGCAGGACATCGTTTATCTGGGCGAGGAACATCACAATCGATTTCACATCGATGCGGCGATGACGGTGCTGCGGAGATTGAACGCGGAGGGGCGCACACCGGTCTTGGCCATGGAAATGTTCGGCTGGGACGGCCAAGCCGCGCTGGATCAGTACCTTTCCAGCTCCGATCAGAGCCGCCAGGAATTTCTCGAAGCCGTCCGGTGGCAACAGAATTGGGGTGGTTCCTACGAGGACTATGAGCCGCTGGTGCGGTTTGCGAAGGAACAGCGTCTGTTGGTTGAAGCGATGAATCCTCCCAAGGCGTTGGTGCGGAGCGTCGCCAAGCATGGACTGGCGCAGGCGCAGTCCGATCCGGTCATGGCTCAGTGGGGCATGAAGGGCGAAGCCATCGTTGACGACCCGCTCTATCGGGCGCGCATTCTTCAGCAACTCCAGACCTGTCATGGTGGCGGAAACGATAGCCTGTATCAGACGATGTATGAAGCCTCCATGGTTCGAGATGAAGGGATGGCCAAGACCTTGGTCTCTCGCCTCAACCTCATCCGCCGGAGCGCCGATCCGATGGCTGGCCCGCTGGTAAGTTATACAGGGGGCGGACATATTCAGTACAATCTGCCGGTTCCAAAGCGAGTGATCCGCCGCCTGCCAGATGGAGTGCGCCAGGTAACCGTCTATATGGCGTCGTTTGAAGTGGGGCGGATCGACGAACTACAAGATTTGATACGGGAAAAGGTCGCGGATTATCTCTGGCTGACTCCAGTCAGTGCGCAGGGGCCGCCGCGCCGGTGCTGAGAAAACTGTGAGTCGTGAGCGACCGCCTCACGACTATATGCATGTGAAGGAGCAGTCGATGCCTGAGAAACCGGTGATGGCCTTGCGAACTCCCTGTGTAAAAGAAGTTGGTCCAGGAACTGTCTATTGGTGTCAATGCGGCCGCTCGAAAACACAACCCTTTTGTGACGGATCCCATACGGGGACGGAGTTTTCGCCGATGGCGGTCTATTTCGAAGAAAAGAAGCGAGTGGCATTTTGCGGCTGCAAACAGACGAAGAGGCCGCCGTACTGCGACGGGACCCACTCGCGCATTTAGCAGGCTGCGGAAAAGTTTGCCCGCTGCGGTCTTGCCAGACGAACCTTTTGAGTGGCCTGGTTTGATTTCGGCCTATCCCATTCGGCGCTTACTCGCAATCTCCGTTTTCAGGCTAAGAGCCGTTGCGTACGGTCTGGCAATTTCAGTATAATGCGGCCCTCGTTTTGTCCAATTGATGAAAGGGAGGATCGAATGATGAAAAAGATTATTGCGGGGGTTGTCGCGACAGCTGGCACGGTCCTACTGACCGGTGTGTCCTACGTTCTGGCGAACGAGCCGAAGGGCGAGGGAGCGCCGGACTATAGCGGCGTCACCAGCATTTATTACACATTGATCGGGTTGATTCTGGCCTACGGCTTTTACGATTCATTCCTCAAGAAGTCCTAAGGCCACCTCGTTCATTTTCTCTATTGGATGGCCCCTGCCCGACGCGTGTCTTCATTGGGCAGGGGCCATTCCTGCCCTGTTCCCCTCTCCATGAACCGCCTTTATCGGTTTCGCTCCAGTAGCGGTTCAAGCACCGGGAAGATCTTTTCGACAATCCGACGATAGCCCTCCGCCGTCGGATGAATACCGTCTGCTTGATTCAGCGAAGAGGAACCTGCCACCCCATCGAGAAAAAATGGAATCGTTGTCAGGCGATATTGGCGCGCCAGCGCGAGATAGAGTGCCTCGAATCCAGCCGTATATTCCTTCCCATAATTAGGAGGGAGCTGCATCCCGGCTAACACGACAGTGACGGAGGCGTTTTGGAGCTGTTGGATGATCCGTTCGAGATTGGCTTTCGTCTCCTGAAGACCGAGGCCACGGAGCCCATCGTTGCCGCCTAGTTCCAGAATGACAATCGAGGGCTTGCTGTTGAGCACCCAGGCCACTCGCCGCAATCCACCGGCTGTCGTCTCACCGCTGACCCCCGCATTCACGACCCGATAGGAATAGCCGGCATCCTCCAGCTTCCGCTGCAACTGAGCCGGGTACGATTCCTCCTGCGCCACGCCGAGGCCTGCCGTCAGGCTGTTGCCGAAGGCGACAATACGTGGACGTTCGGCGGAGACCTGCGCCTTCGACCGCCCCGGTTGCGCCGTGATGTCGGTTCCCAGCCGTTGCCCGAACCCGTCGCGAGGCGGAGGCGACGAAGCCGGCGCGCTGCCGCGGTCGCAGCCGTAGAAGGCGGCCACGCAAAGGCAGAACACGAGTTGCGCGAGAATCCACGAGCGACGCATAGGCGTTCAGTATAATATAGGCGCCACCGAGACGATACTGCGGAGCCCGACGAACAATATGATCACCCTCTCTCACCTGACAATGCGCTTGGCCGGCGGAGGCCATCAGATCACGATCCTCGATGATGTCACCATCGAGATCCCCGACAAGCAGCGCGTAGCCATCATCGGCCCCTCCGGCAGCGGCAAGTCCACTCTGCTCGGTCTCATCGCAGGGCTGGATCGTCCGACATCCGGCTCCATCAAGTTGAACGGAATGGAAATTTCTACGATGCGCGAGAGTGCCTTGGCACGGTATCGTCGCGATCACATCGGCTACATCTTCCAATCCTTTCATCTCATTCCCACCCTCACCGCCCTAGAAAATGTCCTGGTACCGCTGGAGCTGGCGGGAGCGAGCGGGGCAGAGGCTCGTGCGACGGATCTCTTGAAGGCCGTCGGCCTGGGAGATCGGCTGCATCACTATCCGGTCCAACTATCCGGAGGCGAGCAGCAGCGGGTGGCTGTGGCCAGGGCCTTCGCCTGTCGCCCGCCGATTCTCTTGGCCGACGAACCGACCGGCAACTTGGATTCCGCCACGGGGCAACAGATCATGAATCTGCTTCTGTCTCTCCATCGCGAGTACGGCGCCACTCTCGTCCTTGTCACGCATGATCGCGCCATGGCTTCTTCGATGGAGCGCGTGATCGCGCTGCGCGACGGCCGCATCGAATCCGATACCCTCATCAACTCGGGCAATCTGCCCACCGAGCCATCCCGGTGAACCGCTTCATCTTCAAGATGGCCTGGCGTGAAACCAGAGGCGCCTGGCGGCATTTCCTCTATTTCTTCGCCTGTATCGCCATCGGTGTCGGCGCCGTGGTCGGAGTATCGCTGTTTAGCGCGAGTGTGGATCGCGCCGTCACGAAGGAAGCGCGGGGGCTGTTAGGCGGGGACCTCGAAATTCGCCTGACTCATCCCCTCAGCTCGGAGGGACAGGCCGTGCTGGAGTCGCTGGGAGCACGAGGCCTGACCCTCACCCATGCGAGCGAGCTCATCGCCATGGCCGCGCGCACCACTCAGGGATCTTCTGCGACTCAAGCGACCCAGATCATTGAACTCAAAGCAGTCGAATCGACCTATCCCCTGTATGGAGCCATCACGCTCGACCCTGCGCACACACTTGATGGCCTGCTCCATCCGGGCGAACGCAGCTGTGGCGGCCAAATCTGCTTTGGCGCGGTGGTCCAGGAATCGCTGCTGATTCGCATGGGCCTTTCGGTCGGGGATCGCGTGAAGATCGGTCAGGCGACATTTCTGATTGCCGGAATCGTGCGGACCGAGCCGGATCGTATGGCCAATGCCTTCAGCTTGGGCCCACGGGTCATGATTGCGCAGGAGGGATTACGGGCGGCGGAGCTGATCAAGCCAGGAAGCAGGGTGCGAGAACGGTATCTCGTGAAGCTGCCGCCAGGGCTGCCGGTAGAGCCGCTCCTCTCCGAGCTGCGCGGCAGGCTGGCATCAGATTCCGCGCGCCTCTCCAGCTACCGCACGGCCCAGCCGCAGTTGAAACAATTTCTCGACCAGCTCTCCCGCTATCTCGGCCTGATCGGCCTCACAGCCCTCTTCATCGGAGGGCTGGGAGTCGGCACCTCGATTCATGCCTTCTTGCGGGACAAACTGAAAACGATCGCAATCCTGAAAGCGGTCGGCGCTGATTCGGCCACAGTAGTCTCCACCTATGTGGTGCAGGCGATCTTTCTGGGATCCATCGGGAGCCTGGCTGGAATCCTATTGGGAATGGCGCTCCAGCGGGGGCTGCCGCCCCTCATGGCCGATCTCTTTGCGTCAAACCTCCTCGAACAATTGGGCGTCTCCTCGGAATTATCGCGATCTTCCCTCTGGCCCTTGCTGAAAGGGGCGACAATGGGACTCTTGTCGACGCTGCTCTTTACCCTCTGGCCCCTTTTGAAGATTCGCGAGGTACAACCAGGGGCGATCTTCCGGCGCGAGGCAGAACAGACGGCGGTCGAGCAGAAGGCTCCTCCGTCACGCTGGTGGGTGACATGGGGACTGGCCGATCGGTTGAATGTCGGCGCGGCGGGAGGGATCATTCTCGGTCTGTGCGCCCTCTCGATCTGGCAAGCAGGCTCCTGGTCGATCGGGTCCCTGTTTCTCGGGGCCTTATCTCTCGCCCTCGCAATCCTCTTTGTCTCCGCACGGCTATTCGTGCGAATGCTGGCCTGGATGCCCAGACCCCGCGTCTTGAGCCTTCGCTTTGCCCTGGGCAATGTCGTGCGGCCGGGGAGCCAGGCAACCGGGATCATGGTCGCCATCGGCATCGGCGTCATGTTGATTGCCACGGTGTCGCTGGTGGAGCAGGCCCTGCTCCGGCATGTACAGGAGAATCGGCCGACGGACGCTCCGACCTTCTTCTTCATCGATATTCAGCCCGATCAAGCGAAGGAGTTCCTGTCGTTAGTGCGGCGGCAGATCGGACGGCCGAGTCCGGAACTCACGCCGTTGGTACGCTCACGGCTCCATGCGATCAATGGGCAGGTCGTCGCGGCAGAAGAAGGGAGCGAGAAGAACCACGCGCGCACGGAAGGAAAAGAGGAACGGGGGAAACAGTGGTATCTCACCAGGGAATATGTACTGACCTTTCTCGAACAGCTGCCGAAAGATAATCAGCTGGTCAGGGGAGCATGGTGGAAGCCCGGGCAGACCTTTTCGACTCCGCAGGTTTCAGTAGAGGAGGAGGCGGCCACCCATTTAGGTCTCACGATCGGCTCGATCGTGGAACTCGACATTCAGGGGGCGATGATCTCGGCGGAGGTAAGCAGTATTCGCAAGGTCGAATGGGGAAACTTCTCGACGAACTTCTACATGATCCTGTCCCCTGGCTCGCTCGAAGGTGCGCCGTTCACCTATGTGGCAACGGTGCGGGTGTCGCCAGAGGATGAGGTCCCGTTGCAACAGGCGGTCGTCGCCTCCTTCCCGAACGTCAGCGCGATCCATATCGGCGACGTACTCGACGGGTTCTCGCGCGTGCTGGATCGTCTCGCGCTGGCGATCAGAGCGATGGCGCTCTTCTGCGTCCTGACAGGCGGCCTGGTCATGGCGGCGGCGCTCGCGGCGACACGCTACCGACGGCTCTACGAATCGGTCATTCTGAAGGCACTCGGCGCGACCCGCGGCCTGATTGCCCGAGCCTTTGCCCTCGAATATATCCTGCTCGGTCTGGTGGCGGGATCGATCGGATTGACTCTCGGAACCGTCTTGTCGTGGACGGTTCTGCGCTATGTGTTCGACCTTCCCTGGAGCCTGCACCCGCATGTCCTTGGCAGCGGCCTTATCCTGACAATGCTGCTGACGCTGCTCGTCGGGTTTGCCAGTACCTACCGGATTCTGGGACAACGACCGCTGGCCATCCTGCGTCATGAATAAAGGATGCATCCAGGGCGGCTGTCTCCTTGCTCGCGCAACGCGCGAACTCAGCGGGCTATCGAAATCGATCCAGATACGTGCGTAAGGTGCTGGTGTCTCGCTCTCGAACCGTGACGGCGACCCGCAATTGTTCGAGGTTTTGATCGAGCGTTTTCCCGCCGAGGTCGATCTTACGAGTTGTGAAAAAGTCCCGCACGTCCCGTTCGAGTGCCGGAGTCGCGAGGTTGACGATGCCACCGCACATGCGACGCAGTCCTTGCTTGGGAAACAATTGGTCCATCGTTTCCCAGTTCGTCTTCACGAAGTTCCAGGCCAGTTCTCTCCCATAGACATTGCCCAGGATGGCGCTGACGAGGAACGGCGCGTCCTGCGTGCGGATGTCTCCGCTGATCGTGCGGGCAAGTGTACGCTCGAGCAAGGCGTGCGGTTGGAAGGCCGCGAGCGAGAAGAGATAACGCCGTTCCTCCTGAGGTGTGGCGGCAACGCGGAACCCCTCGTCAAACTCATGGTACCGAGCCTCATCGCCTGTGTGGGCAAGGATCGCGACGAGCGCCGGCACGACATTGGGATCGACCGCTGTCGCGTCCTTTCGATAATCTTGATACAGCTCTGTGGCGCGAGCTTGAACGGCAGGATCATTGCCGAGCTTTCCCTGGGCGCCGATCAGGTCCCCCCGCAGCTGTTTCGTCCCTTCGCTCTCGCCGCTCCTGGGCGCCCAACCTAAATCGGCGACGGCCTGACAGACGCGCGCACGCACGAAGGATTCCAGCGCAGGCCGATCTGCTGCCGCGACAATTTTGTTGAGGAACGAAAAAGAGTCCAGCAAGACGGCCCAGACATTCTTGTCACGCTCATCGGTGAAACGGCCAGTCAGGTCGAGATAGTCCGCGAGGGGCATGAGACCTGCGACAGTGGTGGCCCAGGCATCGCTGACGAGATTGAACCGTTCGGTGACGGCAAGGCGGTCGAGACCGCCGGTCAACAATCGATGAAGCAGATCCGGGGCATACCGTACTCGATAGAAACCGTGCCCCCCCTCATTGAGCAAGAGGGACTCCCAGCCTTGAGGGAACGGAACGGTTGTTTCATTTTCCGTTAATAACATGCGCGAGGTGCTGGTCTTGCCGTTGGCAGTGACTCGCATCTGAAGCGGGATCTGCCATGTTTGAGGCGTGAGGCTGGAGGCAAGCGGCGGAGGGTCAGAAAGATAGGTGAATCGCTGCTGAGACAGGACAAGCTGGCCCGACGGATTGATCTCGGCCGTAATGAGCGGGAACCCTGGTTGAAAAATCCAGCCATCCATCAGTTTCGGCACCGGCTGTTTCGCGGTCTTCCCTAACGAAACCCACAGATCGTTCGTGTCCGCATTCCCGTAGGCATGGGCCTGCAGGTAATCGCGGACCCCGTCGCGGAAGACGGCCGGACCGATGTGCTGCTCCAACATGCGCAGCACCGACGCGCCCTTTTCATAGGTCAGGACGTCGAACATCGCGTCGGCATCCTTGGGGGCCTGCACGGGGTATTCGATCGGCCTGGTGCTGTGCAGTCCGTCGACAGAAAAGGCCGCGGCGCGCGAGACGCAGAAACTATCCCACCTCTTCCATTCGGGTTTCCAGGCGTCGACGGCCAGCATTTCCATGAAGGTAGCGAAGGCTTCGTTCAGCCAGAGCCCGTTCCACCAGGACATAGTGACCAGATCGCCGAACCACATGTGTGCGTTTTCATGCGCGACGACATCGGCCACTCGCTCCAGCTCGCCATGCGTGGCGCTCCGCTGATCGACCAGGAGGGCCGTTTCTCGGTAGGTAATGGCGCCCAGATTCTCCATTGCGCCCGAAGCAAAGTCCGGAATGGCGAGCAGGTCCAGCTTGTCGCCTGGATAGGGGATTCCATAGTAACGCTCAAAAAATGAGAGCGAGGCTGCCGCAATGTCTTGACCGAATGCGGCGAGATGCCCTTTCCCTGGGACGGCCCAAAGGCGAAGCGGAGTCTGGCCGACCATCGTCGGGTTGGTCGGCTCGATCTTGCCGACGATGAAGGCAACCAGGTAGGTGGACATCTTCATCGTATCGGCAAAGCGCAGCACCTTCTTTCCGGCCTCAACGGTTTCTGATGCGATCATGCTGTTGGAAACAGCGGTCAAGGTCTGATCGATGACCAGTGTGGTGGCAAAGACGGCCTTGAAGTCCGGTTCGTCCCAGCAGGGAAAGGCCCGCCGCGCATCGGTCGCTTCAAATTGCGTCGCAGCCATACTGTGCGTCGCCCCCTGCATGTCCTTGTAGGTGCTCCGGTAGAAACCACGCAGCTTGTCGTTAAGGATGCCGCGGAATGTGATCGACAGCCGCCAAATCCCTGGCGGGAGAGGCGCCGCAAATGAGAGGCAACAACGTTGGAGCTGTTCATCCAATACGATCGTGGCCTCTCTCGCAGGGCCTGTGTCTCCTTCGATCCAGGCCGACACGATGTCGAGTTCAATAGCGTTGAGGACAATGTCGGAAGTCGGCTGGGAAACGGTAAGGGCAATGGTTTCCTGTCCGGCAAACGTCGCAGCGGTCAGGTCCGGCTCCAATCGCAGGTCGTAACGGATCGGGGCCACCTGTCTCGGAAGCCTATAGGGATCACGCGTGACAGGAGAAGAACCCTGGTTCATATCCGTACCTTTCGATCGTGAGTGGATTCTTGTGCAAAGAAACTGTGGGAGTGGAGGACAAGAGGACGCGGACGTTCTTCATAAGAGCCCGGTAAGGACTATCGCCGATCGACCGGCTCGCTCATGTCCTGGTTGCAGGATAGGTCTCAACTCCGTTGGGGGTGCCCACGATGAGCAGGTCTGTTCGCCCGACAAAGAGGCCGGTCTCGACGACTCCTGGAATCAAGTTCAAGGCGACCTCCAGCTCTCGCGGATTGTCGATCCGTGAGAGATGGACATCCAGAATCACGTGGCCCGCTTCCGTGTGAAACGGAGATCCATTCCGTTCCCTGAGCACCACGGGACTCTTCACGAGAGCCTCGATTTCTCTAGCCGTGCTGCCCCAACCGAAAGGAATTACCTCGATCGGAAGAGGAAAGGATCCCCCCAGTACCGGCACTCGCTTGGTATGGTCGACCAAAACGATGAACTGCTTGGCCGAAGCCGCGACAATCTTTTCTTTGAGAAGTGCGCCGCCCCCGCCCTTGATGAGGTTGAAGCCGGGATCGACCTGATCGGCCCCGTCGATCGCGACATCGATGACCCAGGCATTATCCGCATCGATAAGCGTGATGCCCTGTTCCCTGGCGAGCGCAGCCGTTTCCTTGGACGTGGGCACTCCGCGCAGCTTCATGCCGGCACGGACCTTGTCCCCCAGCGCCATGACCATATGTTTTGCCGTGGAGCCGGTCCCGAGGCCCACAACCATTCCATCGCGGACAAACTCCACGGCTTTTACGGCTGCCGCCCGTTTCAACGCATCGAGATCCGTCGTCATCATGAAGCCTGCCGGACGAGGTGGGCGGCGAAGGCGGCGGCGCCGAGCAGGGCAGTCTGTTCGTTCATCACGACTTTGACCGGAATCGAACTCATCAAACGCTTGTAGCGGCCCTTGTTCGTGAACGACTTCATAAATGTTCCGTCCTTGAGTTTGGCCAGCAGCTTCGGCGCGATGCCGCCGCCCAGATAGACGCCGTTGAGCGACATGGCCTTCAGCGCAAGATTGCCTGCTTCGGCTCCGTAGATAGAGGCAAACAGGTCGAGTGTCAGCTTGGCGATTTCCGCCTGCCCCTTGAGGCCGGCTTCTGCGATCACTGCCGCTGGATCGCCGGCTTTGATTTGTTCCGAAAGCCACGTCGGTTCGTTCTTCTTGCTGTCGCGGACATATTCATAAATGGCATGGAGGCCCGGACCGGACAACACCCGCTCGTAGCTGACATGCAGATAGTGGCCACGCAGATGACGCAAGAGCTCGATCTCATTGTCGTTGTTCGGCGCAAAGTCCGCGTGACCGCCTTCCGACGGCATGGGTTGATAGCGCGCGCCGTTCCAGCAGAGGATGGATTCGCCCAGTCCTGTTCCCGCTGCGATCAAGGCGAGTGCCTGGTTGTGGGGAGGCGGCGTGCCGGCGTTGAGGACTTCGACTTCGTCCGGCCTGAGCAACAGAATGCCGTGGGCCATGGCTTCGAGATCGTTGAGGAGCCGAACGTTCGGGATGTCGAAATGTTTTGCCAGGGCCGCACCATCGACCACCCAGGGGAGATTGGTTGTGTGGCAATGGTTCTGAATGACAGGACCGGCGATACCGAAACAGGCCGCGTCGATCTTCAGCGGTGCGTCCGCCTGGCGCTCCTCGTCCGGTTCGTCAAGGCTGTTTTTCTCGGCGTCATATTCGTCGATAGGAGTCGGAGGTTTCGGCGGAACGAGAAATTCCGTGAGCATGTCCTCAAGGGAAGTGTAGTCCGCGCTGTGGAAGGACTCCAAGCGGATAGGATCGACGCGGTCCTTCGTCCAGTCGAAAAGGGCTAAGTGAGTCTTCGTGCCCCCGATATCACCGGCAACAATCATCTAGTCCTCGCTTGGGATCTTCGCTAGCGATCCATTGGAAGTTCGGAGGCGGCTGCTGGGTCGAGGAGCCAGACGAGGCGCCCCTCTTCTGGCGCGACCAACGATGCCGGGAGCTGTCGTTCCGCCTCGCTCTTCGGATCGAGGATAGCTCTCACGACCCCGGCTTTGCCGGCTCCCGCGACGAGAAACAGTACCACACTCGCCCGGTTGATCACACCTAGGGTCATGGTCAGTCTGGTCGGAGGATCCTTCGGGGATTGAGTTACCGCAATCACGCGATGGCGGTCCTGCAAGATTGGCATTCCAGGAAAGAGAGACGCAATGTGGCCATCCTCTCCCAGCCCCAAGAGAATGAGGTCAAGTTGCGGCTGAGCCGGAGCGGCGGTCTTCGTAACGCGGCGCAGCTGCTGTTCATACTTCGAAGCTGCCGCTTCTGGATCGCGGGATTCCCCTGCCATACGACAGACCTGATCGGAAGTAACGTTCAGAGGGGTGAAGAGGGCCTTGTTGGCTAAGGCGTAGTTGCTCCGGGGGTCATCCGAGGGGACACAGCGTTCGTCGCTGAAAAAAAATGTGGCGCGCGACCAATCGAAGCGATTGGCGAAAGCAGGAGAAGTCAGCGCGCCGTAGAGGTTCTCCGGTGTTTTGCCGCCGGAGAGGGCGATAAGGAATCGCCCCTTCGCGCGAAGGGCTGCTTCTCCTACCGCCAGCACAAGCTCAGCTGCTGCTGCGGCCCACGTTTGGCTGCCGTGAGCAATGCGGATCTCAGGGGTGCCTGCCATCTTATTTTTTGCTGGTACGATGACTCTTGCTGCGTCCTGCGGTTGGACGCCGAGTCTTTGTGCGAGGCGTGAGAGATTTTGTGAGTGCCTGAATTGCCGCGATCGGGTTCCTGCCAAGTGGCATGACGATGGCCTGTCGACCATGCGCCTGCAGCGCCTGGATGTCGCCGGTTGCTTGGGCCCGTGCGAGGGTGCCAAAGGTCAAGGCTGCTCCCGGTATCGCGAGATCGGGGCTCATCGGATCAATGAGCTGTAAGAATAGCCCGCTAGCGGGACCCCCTTTATGAAGCTGACCCGTCGAGTGGAGATAACGAGGCCCGTAGCCGGCGGTCGTGCTTACATGGTGATGGGCGGCGAGCGCTCTTCGCAGCGAACGAAGGGCCTGCTCCATCTTCGGAGAGGGTGTCGTATAGGCCAGGATGGCGACATAGGCACTGGGGCGGCATTGTCGTTTGAGCTGTGCCGCGGCCTTAGCAGGTGTGCTGGTGATCTGCTTCGGCAGTTTGCCGGTGGACTGAACGGCTTTCAGCACGCGAGCCGTGTTGTCTTTGCTCTCCTGTACGTTCGGTTGATTGAAGGGGTGAATGCCCAGAAGGTGGCCTGCCACGGCGGTGGCCACTTCCCACCGGAAAAACTCTGCCGCAAGATCGTACCGGTCGTTGAGTGCAAATGTCAGGACCGGATGGTTCTGTCGTGCCAGCTTGGCAACTTGCCGGTCGAAGGGTCTGTTCTGATCGTTCTTGAGCCGGAGATATACAAAGAGCCGGTCTTGGCCATAGGCGGTCGGTGAAACAATCGGTTCGTTTGCGACAGGAATCAGGCCGGTTCCTTCCTTACCCGTACTTTCTGCGAGCAACTGTTCTGCCCACAGACCAAAAGTCGCGATCTGGGGCGAAGCAATGATGGTGACCTTGTTACGTCCCGCTTGCGCCAGTGAAGCCATCGTCGCGCCAAGGTCGGCACCGGGATTGTGTGTGAGCGGAGCCTGAACATGGCAGGCCTGAGCCATCATCGCTGCGCGTGCAAGCAACTGCGCCACGTCGATGCCCATCACGGCCGCCGGAACTAATCCAAAATAGGAGAGAACCGAGTACCGCCCACCGATGTCCTGGGGGCTGCTGAAGATACGCCAGAACCCATGCTCTGCCGCCAGTTTTTCCAACCCGGTACCGGGATCGGTAATGGCGAGAAACTGTTCGCCGCCTCGATGCCCGGGGGTCTTATGAACGAGTTCCCAAAAATGGGCAAAGAGCGATAGGACCTCAATGGTTCCGCCTGATTTGCTGGCAAGAATGAACAGGCTTCGGGCCGGATCGATAGCCCGCGTGACCTGTCGAACCCAGCCGGGGATGGTGGAATCGAGGACCCATAAACGCGGGAATCCACGGCTCGATCCAAACGAGGCGCGCAGCACTTCCGGTCCTAAACTGCTTCCGCCCATGCCGAGCAGGACCACGTCGCGGATGCCGCGATCCTTCACTAAGGTTGCGAAAGTCCGCAACTCCTCGGTTCGATCTTTCATCCTGTCAATAATAGTCAGCCAGCCGAGTCGGTTGGCGATGTCGGTGGGATCTTCCTTCCAGAGCCGATGATCGTTGCCCCAGAGCCGCTCGACCACATGAGATGCAGTCAGTCGCGCCTCTGCCGCTGTGACCAGGGACTGAAGTTCCGAGGAGAACGATCGATTCGTCTCAAGCTTCATGGCGCACATTCCGCATAACTATAGATATCGGATGAATGAAACACAAATATACGTCCCCACCTATGGCAGCGTGGGACGACGAATGAGAACGGGCATGCCTTCCGTGACCGTCCAAGCTAGGGATTGTGCATGATCGGAAGCGACGGTGAGATCCAACGAGGGGGGAGACGGAGACGTATCTCCTGTTCGGAGGATGTTTCCCCATGACGCAAGTCGGCGCCACCATAGTTGTCCTCGTTGCAGGGTCCATTGCCAGGGATTGCCAACCGTACTCGAGAGAACGAGGATCGTCAACGGGGGAGAGAATTGGAGCGTAAATGTAGTCGGCATGTCAGCCAGAGAAATGGGGTCCTGCTCAGCCCCGGCTGCGGGATCAATTTTCCGGCGATTGACTGGAGGCCGCTCACGGAGGCGATACAGGGTTGCGAGTTGAGAGAGGTCGGAGGCTGACCAGCTTTCGATCGGACTGCGATGGAGTTCAACGCCTCGGCCCTTGATCAGGATGGCGTTGGCCGCCAAATCAATGAGCATATAGGTCTGGGGCCGCGCAGCGAGCTTGATCTCTTCTTCCAGGACTCTGGTGGCTTCTTGGAGCATGGCGGGATTGGTGGAGTCCAGCAGGGGAATCACATCCGGCTCGACAGCCCAGCTTACCGAGGCGAGAGACAAGAGGATGGAGAGCGTTGCGCAGAGAAACATCATAGAGGCGGCGCCAATGCCGGCAGGTTAAAAAATCATGATCGGTGTGCCGACCTTGGCAAGCCGATAGACACTTTTCAGATCGTCGTCGTTGAGCCTGACACAACCGTGCGTGACATTCTTCCCGAGAAGGCGAGTGTAGAGCGTGCCGTGGATGAAGTAGCCTTTCCCGAATCCAAGTGCATATTCCCCGAGTACTCCCGGCTCAAGGCGGTCGGCTGGGCTCTTGGGGACCTTGAGCCCTTCTTCGATAAAAGCCCAGTCTGGCTTTACCCAGACGGGATGGGTCAGCCTGGATTGCACGGTAAATTCTCCCCGAGGAGTATCAAAGATCCATTGCCCTTTCGAATCGCCAGGCTTGTCAAGAATCGTGCCGCTGCCGGTAGAGGCCAGCGCGTCCAACAGCACCTGATCCTTCCGTTTTACATAGAGGTGATTGCGGGCCGTATCGACCAGAATATAGGGTTGCGTCGGCATCAGCTGGGTCAGTTGTTTGGCGAGCATCGTATAGTGTGCTTGGAGGGTGTGCAACAAGATGGGATCGACTGCGGCGGGCCGGGAGATTGACACACTCGAGATCGGCAGATCGCTGCTCTGCACAAGGGTGACGCAGAAAAGGCCGATCAAGCCTGACCACAGCGATAGGAGGACGCGCGTCATGAGTCCTCTTTAGGTTTCTTCCCTTTGAATGCCGAGCATCGCTAAAGTCAGTGCGACTGAGTTCTGCTCGTGCAGCGCACCGACGATGGTCACCGGGGTTCCCTTATCGACTCGATCAAATAGAAGGGCCATCTGCGGATTGTCGAGCATGACACATCCCAACGTCTGGGCCATCAATTCGTTTTCGACTCCGTGGATTTCGATTTGCCCCCCGATAGCTTGCGATGCCGGGATCTGTCCCGTCCTCTGATCGATCCGGTAGCGTCGTCGATCTTCTTCGTTGGGATAGTCGAGGACCAGGGCTCGATAAAACCGAGTTTGTCCCTCTCCGCGCTTACCACTGATCCGATAGCGGCCTTCGGGGGTGGCACCGTCTCCCTGGTGTCGCTTTTCGCGAATACCATTAAACCCGAGACGGACGGGATAGGATAATACTTTTTGTCCGTTTCGGTAGAGTGTTAGCATTCGGTCGGCTTTGCTGACCACGATGGCCGAGGTTCGGTGCATGCGTGACCAGGTGATAGTGTCCTTGGCCATCTGTTGCCAGCGGCTGATTCGATCTCGATTGCCGTACCGCCCCAATTCATTGCTTAGCAGGGCCGCTTGCATTGCCAGATTCTGCGCGGCCCTCTCAGATGCGTCGAGAGATCGATCGTACTCGCCCTGTTCATAGAAGGCATGGGCCTGTTTTATGAGCAGATCGGCTTCGACCGGCTTTTGTCCCAGCACAAGCCGGCTATCAATGGCACTGACTTGCGCGGTCATCATCCGAAATCGGTCTTCGACATGAGCGATCTTGCTTTCAGCTGAACGGCGCAAGGACTCACGTTCCTTGGTGAGGCGGGCAACCGTCCGGGACCCCTCTTCTTGAAGCCGGCGAAGGGCAACTTCCAAGTCGTTGGACTCCCAAGGCCAGCGGATCAGATCTTCGTCGGCCTGGACACGGCTTTTCAGCGCCATCCATTGGTGTGCAAACTGAGCGTAGTCATTCGGCGAGAATTCAGCCGCCCGCAACTCCATGAGGTCTCGATCGATGTTTTCAACAGCCTCGATCACGTCTTGGGGCACAGCTTCCACACAGCCAATGAGCGAGCCGGTTAGAACCAAGGCTCCCCACCACAAGAAAACCGACGTTATTCGTGAACCGTGACCAGGCATATGATCGATCTGCCTTATTTTTTCTTCGCCGCAGAGGGCTTCCCTTTTCCGATCTTGGAAAGGGCCGCCTCGATTTCACCTGAAACGGCTTGGCTCTTTTCGTGAATGGCTTTCGCTTTCGTTTGTGCGGCAGAATAGTCTGCTGCATCGATTGCCTCTTGCACCTGATTCAGAGAGGCCTTGAGAGCTTCAGCATCGGCCTTGATCGACTCCACTGCGGCGCGATCTTTCCCGGTGGGTGCTTTTGCGACGAGCGCAAGCGTGGCGGTGACTGCTTCCTGTGCGACTTGCTGGGCCTGAAGTGCGGCGGCTTTCATCTCTTCCTTCTTCTTCGTAGCCTCTGCTTTCACCCGTTCAGCCTCGCCTTTTGCTGTAGCTGCGAGTTGTTCAACCTTCCCATAATCGCGGAATAATGCGAGTTTTCCGTCTTGATCGCTCATTTCTTTCTTGAGCGCAGCAAGGGTGCCTTCGATTTTGGCATATTCGTCCGCGACATAGGTTGCTGCGCCACTCTGTTGTGCCTCGGCTACAGCTTTTTCTGCCGCCGCTATCTGTTCCGTCGGCGGTTTTGCGCAAGCCGTGAGCATTAGGAGTGCGCATATAACGGGCAGCAGCGTCGATCGCGTATACATGATTTCTCTCCTTCTATAAAATAATAGGTAGGCCAACTGAATGGTCGGCGTTCATGTGATGTTCGATTACTGGCAATGCTCTTTGCATGCAAGATGCAGAGAACCTTAACTGCTACGCAAGGGTAGTGCCAGTGAGGCCATGAAGAGAACTGATAGGGGGCCGCAATATTACAACAACTTCTGAGGATAAGAATCTCAGCGTCTTGTAGTCTTGCAAGACGGTGAGGCAGTCTAGACCGGCATCGACAAAAATGCCTCAACCGAATAACGTCCGAGTAAAGTCGTCAAAACCGAGTGATGTTGCCGAATCCTTCTGCTTCCGGAAGAGGTTCATCTATGATCTTGCCACGCCCCTCATTCGCGGGAATAACAAGTTTGACAGGGCGTAACCCCTTCCCTATAATGCTCCGTTCAACTGTGGGCCTTCTTAGGTAAGGAGTGATCGTATGTCATTTACATCTGCGCAGCCATCGAACCTCAAGAGAAAACGCGAGCATGGATTCCGTAAACGGATGAGCACGAAGAATGGCCGGAAGGTCTTGGCTCGTCGTCGCGCGAAGGGGCGGGCCCGCTTGACCGTATAGAGTAAGCGGTACCCCTGCAGGCTTCGCGAAGAATCTTGTCCTCGGTACGTGTCCCAAGCAAACGGCTCCCCTTCACAGGATGACAGTGTGTGGTCATGATCGAGTCCGGAGATCTGGTCTCGAAGAGGAACTCCTGTGCAAGCGGGTCCTTACCCAGGATGATAGTGATGTCACAGGGTGGAGCTGACAGGGATCTCTTCCTGAAGCGCAGCCGTGATATCGAGCATGCCAAGAAGCATGGACGTCGTATCTCGACGCCTTTCTTCAACATGATGATTTGCGCAACTGATGTGAGCGGCACCAGAGTTGGCATTGTGGTGGGAAAGCGATTCGGGGGAGCCGTCAGCCGGAATCGGGTAAAACGTTTGTTTCGGGAACTTACGCGACAGGTGCAAGGCCAATTGCTCCAGGGACAGGCCCTTGTAGTCTTTCCTAAACGGGAATCGATTGTTCAACCATTTGCCATTTTGAAAGAGGCGTGGCTGTCGTCGCTTCAGCGACAACGGCTCCTGCGTACCGATGAGGACTAGCGTGCGCCACTGGTGCCTGGCTCTGCTCGCAGGCTACCGCTACTGGATCTCGCCGTTTCTTGGACCGGCCTGCCGCTTTGAGCCGACTTGTTCCGAGTATGCGAGTGCTGCGATCAGCCGCTACGGAATGCTCCGCGGGTTGAAGCTTGCAGCCTGTCGCCTGCTGAAGTGTCACCCGTTTCATCCTGGGGGAATGGATCCTGTGAACTAGCAGGGTTCTTGGTCGTTCATATCGGATAACAATGGTCATGGAAAAACGCGTCGTCATTTTTCTCGTTCTGTCGTTAGCAATCATCCTGGGATATGACCTGCTCCTCAAGCAGATGGGCTGGCTCCCTGAGCCTCCTCCTGTTCAGGACTCAGCCGTTCGGGGCTCCTCGCCCTCCGCTGAGCCGGAGTCGGTTCCCGCCGACATGGCAGGGCAGGACAGCCCCTCAACCGGCGCGAGTATCGCCAGTTTATCGGATCAAAAGTCCGTCTCTCCCTCATCGGATATTTCGGCCGCAACATCGGAACAGACCGTGACGGTTGAAACGGATCTGGTTCGGGTGGGCCTGTCAAATCGTGGCGGGGTCATCAAAAGTTGGGAACTGAAGCGATACCATACGTCGCCTCCCGAAGAGAAGCCGGTGCAGCTCGTCTATTCAGGGGGGAAGTTCAGGGGCCCCCTCTCGATCACCGTGGCGAATGCTGACATCGAAAAGACGATTCGGGAAGGCCTCTACCATATTGAAACCGATTTCACGAGTCTCGACGCCACTCATCCCGTCGGGCACGTCACGATGCAGTTTCACGATCCGCTCACCCAGCTCGGCGTGGAGAAGCGGCTGACCTTTCATCACGATAGCTATGTGGTGGATGTATCGGTCGCCTTGGAGGGAGTAACCGAGTCCTACGATGTCGGGTTGGGGACGAATTTCGGTATCGTGGAATGGGGCGAAGGATTCATCGGCCTGATTGGATCTGCCTCGCTGGTTGACGACAAGGCAGAAAAAGAAACGCCAGATACGGAACTTGAACGGAAGGGCTCTGTTCAGTGGGTCGCCTTGCAGGATAAGTATTTCTTGTCGGTGTTGATGCCGAAACAGGCAACGTCCGCACTGGCCAAGAAGGAAGGCGACAAGGTCGTCTCGGCTGGCGTGAGGATGCCTGCGCCAGGAGCAGGAACTTCGGTCGCTCTTCAGCTCTATGCCGGCCCGAAGGAGTACGACACGCTTCGTTCCTTGAACGTGGGCTTAGAAGATACGATCGATTTCGGCTGGTTCATCTTCGGCAGTTGGACGGTTGTCAAGTCGGTGGCCAAGCCCATTTTCTATGTGCTGCGATTCATCCATGACTATACGTACAACTATGGTGTCACCATCATCCTCCTGACGATGGCGATCAAACTGTTGTTTGTGCCGTTGCAGTACAAAAGCTACAAGTCGATGAAAATGATGCAGCTGATCCAACCCAAGGTCGCTGCCGTCCAGGAAAAATACAAGGATGACCGTGACCGGCTGAACAAGGAATTGATTAAGCTCTATCGCGACCAGAAAGTGAATCCGGTGGGCGGCTGCCTCCCGATGGTCTTGCAGATGCCGGTCTTCGTAGCCTTGTTCAATATCCTTTATATGACGATCGATTTGCGCCAAGCCCCGTTCATGCTGTGGATTACCGATTTGTCGGTTCAGGACCCCTACTATGTCTTGCCGGTGATCATGGGGGCGACGATGGTGATCCAGCAGAAGATCACGCCCACCACGATGGATCCGACACAGGCGAAGATCATGTTAGTGCTCCCGGTGTTCATGACATTCCTGTTCGTTAACTTTCCTGCAGGCTTGGTGTTGTATTGGCTAACGAACAATGTCCTGACCATCTCGCAGCAAGTATTTACGGATCGGTTTATGTTTCGCAACAAGGCACTCGTCCCGACAGGGTCTGAGCTGAGCGGCACGAAGTCATAATCTCCTCGCGTGGCGCTGTCCATAAAAGCACGGGCTCGACGGTGACGGGAGCAGCCATCAGGTGAAAGAGTCGTCATGCAAGGAGGACTCGAAGATACGATCTGTGCCATTGCCACTCCCGCAGGCGAGGGCGGCATTGGGATCGTTCGCCTGAGCGGCCGGGAAGCGATTCTCGTCGCGTCCCAAGTAGTTCGATTGCGGTCCGGTCAGCCCCTCTCGTCGATTCCCTCGCATACGCTACATCTTGCCGACCTTGTCATTCCCACGCTGGACAAGCCGGAACGCATCAAGCCCGCCCATGATCGGACGCCTCCATCCTGCATACTCGATGAAGCGCTCGTGGTCTATATGAAGGCGCCCCGTTCGTTTACGGCAGAAGACGTAGTCGAGATTCAGTCTCATGGAGGAGCGCTGGTGCTCGGGCTGGTCTGCAAGGTCTGTATAGAGTCCGGTGCAAGGATGGCGGAACCGGGAGAGTTTACGAAGCGGGCCTTTCTCAACGGACGGTTAGATCTCTCCCAGGCGGAAGCGGTACTCGATACCATCAGGGCCACATCATCTGCCGGATTGCATATCGCTCAACGCCACCTCCGAGGGGATCTTGCCCGTGAAGTTGAACAGGCACGGACCGCTCTCCTGACCGTGTTGGCCCATGTGGAGGCGGGGATCGATTTTGTGGGCGAAGATATTGCTTTTCTCCAACGCGATGAACTGATGCATATCGTGAGGGATGCCTTTGCAGTGGTTCAGAAACTGGAAGCGACGGCGCAGGAAGGAAGGATCTTGCGCGAAGGAGCACGTGTCGTCATCCTGGGCCGCCCGAATGTTGGCAAGTCCAGCTTATTAAACCGTCTCCTGAAAGAAGAGCGTGCAATTGTCACGGCCATGCCTGGGACAACGAGAGATGTGATAGAGGAAGCCATCGATCTAAATGGAGTGATGATTCGTTTGATTGATACGGCTGGATTGCGGGACACGGACGACATCGCCGAACGGGAAGGGATCAAGCGAACGCGGGCCGCACAGGACGAGGCGGATCTCCTGTTGGTCGTCCTGGACGGGACTATGCCCCTCACGAGTGATGACCGGGAGCTCTTGCAGGGGGTCATCCATCGCAAACATCTGGTGTTGCTGAACAAGACGGATCTTCCCCATACGGCGGAAACTGACGGAATGCTGGCAGGCCATCAGACATATGCTATTTCGGCAAAGGTCGGTATAGGAATTGAGACCGTAAAGTCGGCTCTTCGCGCTCAACTGGTGTCGGGAGGCTTTGAGGCGGCGGAGAGCGTCACGGTCACAAACGTGCGGCATCGCGACGCTTTGCGCAGGGCCGGTGAATCCTTGAGCCAGGCTCTTGAGTCCGTGCAATGTGGGATGGCGGGCGAGCTCGTCTCAATCGATGTGCGCGCGGCGGCCGACGCGCTCGGCGAAATTACTGGCGTCATTACGACGGACGAGATTCTCGGCCAGATCTTTTCAAGGTTCTGTATCGGCAAATAGGAAACACTTGAACGTGGGACAGACGGTCGATGTCATTGTGGTAGGGGGAGGTCACGCCGGTTGCGAGGCTGCCCTGGCTGCGGCGCGCATGGGTGCGCGAACCCTGCTCCTCACAATGGATTGCGACCGCATCGCGCAGATGTCGTGCAATCCGGCGATCGGAGGCATCGCCAAAGGGCATCTGGTCAAGGAAATCGATGCGCTGGGCGGAGAGATGGCGCGGAACACGGATCAAGCCGGCATTCAATTCCGCTTCATCAATACGAGTAAAGGCCCCGCGGTGCGAGCTCTCCGCGTCCAATGCGACAAGAAGCTGTACCGGGAGGCGATGCAACGGACGTTGCGCCTCCAGCCAGAGTTGACGATCGGCGAGGGAACGGTCGATCGCTTGCTAACGCAAGCCGGTGCGATTACGGGCGTGGTGACGGGTCGCGGCGATCACATTCGCGCGAAGGCCGTCATCCTGACATCAGGTACATTCCTTAGGGGACTAATCCATATCGGCTTAAATCATTTTCCCGCAGGACGCGCCGGAGAGGCGTCCGCCGAACACCTGTCAGATTGCATGCGCGACCTGGGCTTCGAAGTGGGCCGACTCAAAACCGGCACACCTCCTCGCTTGGATGGAGCGACGATCGATTTTTCCGTGATGGTGCCGCAGCCGGGCGATGATCCGCCGCCGCCTTTTTCGTATCGGACCGACCGAATTGAGAACCGCCAGCTCCCTTGTCATTTGACCCACACCAATCGTGCAACGCACGAGCTCATCCAGCGTAATCTGGACCGATCTCCGCTCTACAGCGGCATTATTGAGTCGGTGGGGCCGCGGTACTGTCCGTCGATCGAAGATAAAGTCGTGCGTTTTGCTGACAAAGAGCGTCACCAGGTCTTTATTGAGCCAGAAGGACTGGAGAGCCGTGAGTTTTACCCCAACGGCATCTCCACCAGTCTGCCAGTCGATGTGCAGGCTGCGATTCTGAAGACGATTCCAGGGTTAGAGCAAGCCACCATGCTTAAACCTGGCTACGCAATCGAGTACGACTACTTTCCTCCACGGCAGTTGTACCAGACGCTGGAGACCAAGCTCCTGGCAGGGCTCTACCACGCAGGACAGATCAATGGGACATCCGGGTATGAGGAAGCAGCGGCTCAGGGCCTGATGGCAGGAATCAATGCAGTTCTAAAACTTCGAGGGGAGCCGCCATTGGTGCTTGACAGGTCGCAGGCGTATATTGGCGTTTTAATTGATGATCTAATTACAAAAGATGCGCGTGAACCCTACCGCATGTTTACGTCACGAGCAGAATATCGCCTATTACTACGCCATGGGAATGCCGATCTTCGCTTAACTGATACGGGGCGGCAGGCCGGCCTGATCTCCGATGAAATTTATGCAAAGTTTCAGATAAAACAAGAAGCTATCGAATCTGAATTGGTACGGCTCGAAGAGTTTCGTCCCAGGCTCACAGAAGTAGTTCGCCAGCGTCTGGTAAAGGCTCAAATTGAGGAGATCTCAGGACCCTGCACGGCGGCTCAACTGTTACGGCGTCAAGGCGTCAGTTATAAAACTCTTTTGGAAGCACTTGAGATTGATTCAGTGCAAGACATTGAAACATATGAGGAAATAGAGCTTCAGGTCAAGTACTCTGGTTACATTAAGCGACAACTCCAGCAGATAGGCCGATTCAAAAAGCTCGAATCAAAGCCCATTCCGATAAGTTTCGACTACGATGGGACCCCCGGGTTTTCGCGAGAAGTCCGTGAGAAGTTGAAAAAAGTGCGCCCTGCGTCTATTGGTCAAGCCTCAAGAATTTCAGGGATCACGCCAGCGGCAGTTTCTCTTCTCCTCGTAGCGCTCGAAAAGCACAAAGGGGAGTCCAGTCGAGATAGTTTTCTACGACTTTCCTTGTAACCCCAATAAATATTCAGATTTCATAGTCGGCGCAGGAATATCTTGACCTCGCTTGTTGATTCACGTAATTGTTCCACGTGGAACATAGACAAGAATTACATACGCTCCTCATTAGCTCCGCGAAAAAAACTGGACTAGCCGTGGGGAATACCGAGGCTGAGCAATTCATGCGTTACCTTGCTCAGCTGATTGAATGGAATAGAACAATCAATCTCACTTCGATCATCGAGCCTTTCGAGATCATCATCAAACACTTCATTGACTCACTTGCTGCCCTTGTTGCAACAAACTTTCCCGAACGGGCTATCGTACTTGACGTGGGGTCAGGCGGAGGATTCCCTGGCATCCCGCTGAAAATTATGAGGCCCGACCTACAGCTGGTTCTCGTGGAGCCGGTTCAAAAAAAATGCTCATTCCTTAATTCAGTGATCGGTCTATTAAAGCTTCGCGAAATATCCACATTTGGTGGAACCATCGAGCAATATGCCCAAAAGCCAACCCATCCAGTTGTTGATATGGTTGTCTTAAGAGCACTGAAGCTTGAAGACATAAGAAAGCATGTTCCTGCCTTGTTGGCCTCAAAGGGAAAAGTTATTCTGTATCGGGCAGATGTCATCCAAGATCATGAAATTGATGGCGATTTTAACCTCATTAGTGAAACAACGTTTTTTTTACCGCAGGAATCTGGCAAAAGAGTCATTTCGGTGCTTGGAAAGAATAATTAATAGCATAATCAATGGTATGCGATTATGTTCCACGTGGAACATAATCGATTAAGTTTTACAATGACAAAAATTATTGCGATCGCGAATCAAAAGGGTGGAGTAGGAAAGACGACAACGGCTGTGAATCTTGCCGCCGGCGTCGCACTTCTTGGCAAACGCGTGTTGCTCGTGGATATGGATCCGCAGGGGAACGCCACCAGTGGGCTGGGGGTTGACCCCAGATCCTTACAGGCCACTGTATACAACTGCCTGCTCAATGAGGTGAAGCTCCAGGATGCCATGCGCGCCACGGAAGTGAATGGCTTGTCATTGTTGCCGGCAAATGCCGACTTGTCAGGGGCAGAAATAGAACTGGTGAACGTTGAGGAGCGTGAAAAACTATTGCAACGCCTCTTGCGAGACATTGAGCCGCTGTTCGACGTCATCTTCCTCGACTGCCCACCGACATTGGGGATCCTGACGGTGAACGCTCTCGTCGCAGCCCGCACCATTTTAGTCCCGGTTCAATGTGAGTATTACGCCATGGAGGGGTTAAGTCGATTGATCGGAAGCATTGAACGAGTCCGCCAGTCGTTTAACCAGGATCTTCAACTGGAAGGGATCGTCTTGACAATGTTTGATGCCAGGAATACGCTGGCGCGTCAAGTAGTTGAGCAGGTTCGCGAACATTTCAAAAGCGTCGTCTATAGCACCGTGATCCCTCGAAATGTGACGCTCGCCGAGGCCCCAAGTTACGGGCGTCCGGCTATGTTGTATAACGTCGCATCGGCAGGGGCGCAGGCCTATTTGTCTTTAGCCAAGGAGTTTGTGAGTCATGGAGAAAAAAGCGCTCGGTAGAGGACTCGACGCACTGCTGCCTGCCACCAAACCTGCGTCGATGCCGGACACGCCGGAGGTTCAACAGCTGCGAGTCGATGCGATTGTCCCGAATCGCTATCAGCCGAGGCAAACATTTGCACCTCAAGAACTGGCGGAGCTTACGGCTTCATTGAAGCAAAGTGGATTGCTGCAACCAATTTTGGTGCGCCGCAAGGGCGACGGAATCTACGAGCTCATTTCAGGTGAGCGCCGCTGGCGCGCGACGAAAGACGCGGGACTGGAAACGATTCAAGCTGTCATTCGTAATTGCGGAGACGAAGAATCGGTCGTTCTGGCGCTGGTGGAAAATCTACAACGAGCAGACCTTAATCCAATGGAAATGGCCAGGACCTATCATCGGATGATGAGCGAATTTGGGCTCACTCAAGACATAATTGCGCAACGAGTCGGTTGTGAGAGATCATCGATCGCCAATGTCGTGCGTCTCATCAATCTTCCATTAGAGATCCAGCAGCTGATCGAAACGAATCAGCTTTCGATGGGGCATGCCAAGGTAATTCTTGGTCTTCCAGGATCTAACGAACAGCTCCGGATCGCCCAGCTCGTGACCTCGCAAACATTATCGGTGAGAGAGACGGAAAAACTTGTAGGATCCTCGCCGGTTGCGAGGAAGCGTGAGACAAAAGGGCTACGGCGAACACCCTGGTCTGATGTTGAAGAACGGCTACAGAAACGATTTGGGACAAAAGTTACGATCCAAAAGGGAAGGCGGGGCGGGAAAATCGTTATTCACTACTTCTCCTCACTAGAGCTTGACGGGATTCTTGAGACGCTTCTGAATTAAGTCCGCGCCATATTTTGATCCCGCAACGCTCGGAGAAGACAGGGCATATGTTTTGCTCTATCTCTACGGATAATTACGCCCATCTTATAGCCTGCGGCATCACCGTCTCGGTGAAGTAGAGCGACTAACCTGAACGTGGGGAAAGCGCACTCATGTGCGGCAGGGAAAACAAAAAGAGAAGAGTTTGGGCGAGCAAGAGTGGGAAGAGGTTGCGAGTGTCACTGCCAGCTCACTAACGAAGAGAGGGGCGTTATCGCCTTTCTCGCGAATGGCGTCGAATCAAGTGCGCCATTTTTCATAGCGGAACAATTTAATCAATAGCTCGACAGGGAAATTTGCACTGCGGCGTGTTGCTGATGGGTGGGTGGGCTGATGTCATGGCAAAAGCCATGGTGAGAGCGATCGCGCGCCGAGCAGCAGCCGCATCAATGGCCAGTCCATATATTTTAACGTAGGTATATATTGGCCAAATCTTCGACGTAACGATTAGCGGTGGGTAAGCGGGGAGAGCCATGGGAGGTAATGATGTGGGCAATGAAAGAACGGAATCAGGAAACCGAGTCCGGCAACGAGAATTTTACGCTCCTGGGGAAGAGTGTGGACTTCAAGGGCGTGGTGAACTTTAATGGCACCGCGCGAATTGATGGTCGCGTCGAAGGTGAGATCCACATCACTGGAACGCTGATCGTCGGAGAGCATGCCGTAATTAAGGGGATTGTCTCGGTCGGAGTACTTGTGAACAGCGGCAAGATCAATGGCGTTATCACTGCCACTGAGAAGGTCCAGATTCTGAAACCCGGCACTCTCGTGGGAGATATCCGCACCCCCGTGATTGCGATCGAAGAGGGCTCTCATTTCCATGGCATGTGCGATATGGGCGCCCATCATTGGAGCGACGAGCGAGTCCTACCTCTCGACGCGCCTCATAGCCTTGCCGCATCTCCCCAATAGCTGTCCCTCGCGCCCTCTAGCCCTTTCGCTCTTCAGTCAGTACAATGGCAACCTATGGCACGCCCTACAGTTCTTCTCGGCATGAGCGGTGGAGTGGACAGTTCCGTCGCCGCAGCGCTTCTCGTTCGCCAAGGCTACGATGTCCATGGCATCACTCTTCAAGTTTGGGAACACGAAGATGAAACGGTCGCGGCCTCTAAACGCTGGGAGGAGCGAGGGTGCTGTAAGGTCGGCATCGCCAGATACGTCGCGCAAAAACTGAAAATCCAACATGAGGTGACAGACACGAGAGAGATATTTCGTGCCGGCGTCATTGACGACTTCCTTGCCGGCTATCTTGACGGCACAACGCCCAATCCCTGCGTTCGGTGCAACGAGCGTGTCAAGCTGCGGAGCCTCATCGAGCTTGCAGAGGCACGCGGGATCGATTTTGTCGCCACCGGCCACTATGTTCGCACTGGAGAGTCTCATGGCCAGCCGACGCTTCGGCGTGCAGCCGATCTCCGGAAGGACCAAAGCTACTTCCTCTATCGTCTTCGCCAGCCATGGCTCTCCCGTCTGCTCTTTCCTGTGGGGGGGATGCAGAAGACGGATGTATGGAAAGAAGCGGAGACCTTGGGCCTTCCTGCGGACGAATTAAAGGAAAGCCAGGAAATCTGCTTCGTGAGCCACGGCGATTATCGAACTTTCATCGAAAAAGAAGCGCCTGACGCGAAGAAACCGGGAGCCTTCGTGGACGATGAGGGCCGATATTTGGGCGATCATGAGGGGATCGCCTTTTACACGCCGGGACAACGACGAGGCCTCGGTATTGCGACCGGCCGCAGGCTTTATGTGCAGCAAGTGCAGCCTGCCACCAATACCGTTGTCCTTGGAACGGAAGAATCCCTGCGTCGCGGTCATTGTGACGTCGCGGACCTGAATCTCTTCGATCCCTCACTGCTTAATGGCGCAACAGAGGTCGAGGTGAAGGTCCGCTATGCCACACCTGCAACGCCTGCCACCGTCCAGCCTCTTTCAGCGGGCACCCTTCGCATTCTCTTCCATGAGCCGCAACGGGCGTTGAGCCCGGGACAATCCGCCGTGTTCTATCAAAACGATCGTGTACTCGGCGGCGGCATCATCCAATCGTTCTAGCGTCCTCACCGCTTCCCACGATCATATTGACAGCTCTCATCTGCCAATGCTAATTTGGCGCGCCTCTTTTCGTGCAGACGCACGAAGGTTTCCCTTTTGTCAAAAAGAAGAACGAACGGATCAGCAGAGTGATTAAGACAGCAGTTGCGCGACGTTACGCACAAGCGCTCTTTGAGCTACTCGACGCATCAACCATTGAGTCAACCCGCGCGGCATTAACGGGGCTGGGGCAAGCGATCAAGGATTCGGTTTCCTTGCGCCATGTCGTGGCCTCGCCGACTTTTGGCGCCGAAGACAAAATTGCCGTCCTCGCAGAACTCGGTTCGCGCCTGGGATGCCCACCCGTTGGAAAAACCTTTCTCGCACAGTTAGTGAAAAAGAATCGGGTCGGCTTTCTTCCTGAAATCGCCGAGGCCTTCGCCAAACTTGCCGATGCGTCGAAAGGCACTCAGCAAATCACCGTGTCCTCCGCTGCGGCCCTGCCCCCAGCGGAACAAGATCGAATCAGCACTCGCTTGCGCGAGATGCTCAAGCGCCAGGTTGACGTGACCTTTCACACGGATGCCCGCCATCTCGCCGGCGTTCAGATTCAGCTCGGCAGCACGGTGGTCGATAGCACCGTCCGTGGGCGGTTACAAGCGATGCAGAGTTTGTTGACTAAGGAGTAGCCATGCAGATCAAGGCAGAAGAAATCAGTTCGATTATCAAAGAAAAGATCAAAGGCTTCGACAAACAGGTCGACGTCAAGGAGACCGGCTCAGTCATCCAGGTCGGAGACGGAATTGCCAAGGTCTATGGTCTCGATGGCGCCATGGCCGGCGAAATGCTCGAGTTCCCCGGCGGCCTCTACGGGATCGCGCTGAACCTAGAAGAAGACAATGTCGGCGCCGTGCTCATGGGCGATGACGTCGGCGTCAAGGAAGGCGATCCGGTCAAACGCACGGGACGCATTGCAGAGGTTCCTGTCGGCGAAGCCTTGATCGGCCGTGTGGTCAACGCGATCGGCCAGCCTATTGACGGCAAGGGCCCGATCAAGTCGACCCTCTCCTCCCGCATCGAAGTGGTGGCTCCCGGTGTGAACACGCGCCAGTCAGTGCGCGAACCCTTGCAGACAGGCATCAAGGCCATTGACGCCATGATCCCCATCGGCCGCGGACAGCGCGAGCTGATCATCGGCGACCGGCAGACCGGCAAGACCGCCATTGCCGTCGATACGATCATCAACCAAAAGGGCCTCAACGTCTTTTGTATCTATGTCGCCATCGGCCAGAAACGTTCCACCGTGGCACGTGTCGTCAAGACGCTTGAAGAGAACCACGCGATGGATTACACCATCGTCGTGGCGGCCACCGCGAGCGATGCGGCGCCCATGCAGTACCTCGCGCCCTTCTCCGGCGCAGCCATCGGCGAATATTTCCGGGATAACGGCAAGCATGCATTGATCGTCTATGACGACCTCTCCAAGCATGCCGTGGCCTATCGTCAGTTGTCTCTGTTGCTCCGCCGTCCGCCAGGCCGCGAAGCCTATCCTGGCGACGTATTCTATCTGCACTCCCGGTTGCTGGAGCGTGCGGCCAAGCTCAGCGACGCGCTCGGCGGGGGAAGCCTCACCGCATTGCCGATCATTGAAACGCAAGCCGGCGACGTGTCCGCCTACATTCCGACCAACGTCATTTCGATCACCGACGGCCAGATTTATCTCGGCAGCGATCTGTTCTACTCCGGTATCCGCCCCGCGATTAACGTCGGCCTGTCCGTCTCCCGCGTCGGAGGTTCGGCGCAGATCAAGACCATGAAGCAGGTTGCCGGCACCCTGCGGCTCGATCTCGCGCAGTACCGTGAAATGGCCGCCTTCTCGCAGTTCGGCAGCGAACTCGACAAAGCGACCCAAATGCAGCTTGCGCGCGGCGTTCGCATGGTCGAGTTGCTGAAGCAGGGACAATACAAGCCGATGCCCGTTGCCGATCAAGTGCTCTCGATTTATGCCGGCGTCAACGGATATCTGGACGATGTCGCCGTCGACCAAGTGCAACAGTTCGAAGCCGACCTGCTGCACTA
>JBEGVJ010000150.1:0-6175 GCA_041178465.1 Nitrospirota bacterium | reverse complement strand
ATCGAGTTTGTCATTGCCGGAAATGTCGTCGCTACGGCGAAGACCGGCAGCGATGGGCGGGCGCGGTTGTCCTATACCCCGAAGGCTAAAGGGGTTGTCCCATTCACCGTGCGGGTCGGCGAGGCGTCGAGCGCGGCTGCGACCGAAGCCAGCGCGATTGTGGATGTGTGGGAACGCCGCAGTCCGATCATGGTGGTGGACATGACCTCGCTCATGGACGATCCGTCCGGACAGGGGCCGACCATGACCTGGCCCGGGAAGGAAGCGGAAGGCAGGGGCGCGCTGCCAGACGCTGCAGAGGAACTCGGCAAGGTCACACAGTTCTACTACAACGTGTTCTATGTCGTGGCGCAGGACAAGGCAGGTAGTTCTATCAGTCAGGTGAACGAACAGGCCAGGCAATGGCTCAAGGATCGAAAGTTTCCAGCCGGACATATTCTCGTGCTGCCATCCGGTTCAGCGGCGATGGGGGCGAAGCTCGATGAATTGCATGAGGCCGGGTGGAAGACGATCAAAGTGGGGGTGGGGCGCACGAAAGCGTTTGCCGAAGCGTTTTTGCAGCGGCGCCTCGACGCCGTGATGGTGCCGGAGCCGGCCAAGAGCGAGGTGCCGCGGAAGGCGAAGGTGGCGAAGAAGTGGAAGGACGTGCGGAAGAAGTTGTAGCGGGCGACTGGACCATCCTTCTTGCTCGCAGAACGCGCACGATCAGAATGTGCTCGTTCGATGCGCGCAGTGAAGGACAGTCCAGCCACCCGCTTGTTTCGGGGTATTTTGCGCACGAGTGGGAGAGGGGCGAGTAAGATTAAGATACTCGAGCTCGTGGAACGTGCGGATTCGGCAGGGAGCAGGCAGATTGCCCTTCTTGCTCGCGCAACGCGCGGCCTCGGAAGGATCAGAAGGGGAGCAGCCAGACCGTTCTTCTTGCTCGCTGAGGCCCCACGATGAAACGGTGGTCCCTCAATGCGCGCAGTGAAGAACAGTCTGGCTGCTTCCCTTGAGGAGTGACATCGCATGCAGATTAGTCTAATGATTAATAGGTTTCAAACTCTCCTGGTGTACACATGAAAGGACAGTGGATTGGCCATTACTCCGGTAACAACGAAGGGCTGATTCTTATCAATGTTGATGAACGGCAATCGACGTTCGAAGGTGTAGCTTATGTGAATACCAACAATGGTGCCCTCCCTGGTCTCGCGGCGTGGTTTAGCATCCCAACTAAAGCCCGTGACTTCGCCTTTCGAACTATCAGTATTTCACCGATCCACCCTCATACGGGCGTGATAGATTCCTGGGACAATGTGAAGCGGTTCTTCGGGCAGGATGTCGTAATACCTGAACACGCGGATGTGCGCGGTACATGGACTGAAACCATACTGAAGATGTCGTGGACTACAAGCATCGGTACACAAGGCTCTTGCGAACTCCCTCGCTCGAAGGCCGGCGACGCTTCTGAACTTGTTCCGCTCGTCGAAGTGCACGACTGGGCGAGCTTCAAGAGTTATGTGTCCGGTTTAGAGGGGCGCCGCTATCTTTTCAGGGGGCAGAACAAGCCGTGGCGCCTTCGAACGTCGTTTCACCGCTCCGATCGCGCCGAATTGCATCGTTTTCTCAGCGAGGATGTCCAAGTACTTCACAAGCATCTAAGCGCTCGAACTCGGCATGTGTTCAATCTGGATATTCCTAACGAGAACGGAGAATTTTTCAACCTGGTGCAGCATCACGGGTACCCTACTCCTTTGCTCGATTGGACGTATTCGCCCTACGTCGCCGCGTTTTTTGCATACCGCGGGATTTCGAACCAAGCCGCGTCTGTGGCTGGCGTAACGGATAAGGTGAGGATTCATGTTTTTGACCAAGCGCAATGGAAGATCGATTGGAAGCAACTTCGACAACTTTTGCTCCCAGGCCCGCATCTGAGCATCGGCGAGTTCATGGCGATTGAGAATGAACGAATGATCCCGCAACAGGCCGCATCGACAGTAACGAACATTGACGACATTGAGAGCTACATTAAATCAAAAGAGGCTAACGGCAAGACCTATCTTTGGGCAATCGATTTGCCGGTGTCCGAACGACGGACAGTGGTTCAGGAGTTGAGCTATATGGGAATCACTGCCGGGTCGCTGTTTCCAGGTGTTGATGGTGCCTGCGAAGAGTTAAAGGAAAGAAACTTTGAAATCTAGGGGGAATAAACGGGGGGCATTCTGAGTTTTCGCGTGTGACTATGCGAGATGTGTCGGAATGAACCAGCCTGTCAAGATATATCCTTCTCTAACAAGGCACTCCAGCCGACCGCCAGGCACGTTTCTCAATTCTTCCATGCTGTCGTGCAGGCGACGGCTGAGCGGTAGCGGTAGATTTCATAGAACATCGCTGGTACAGTTTCGGGTGACCGTTATGGAGGTGGGTATGCCCCAATCAGCGAAAGCCATTTTGCATCAAGCCCGTGAACTCCCGTCCAATGACCGTGCAGCGCAGTCAGCGTCCTGAGTGGTGACGGGCATATTGTTTCCATGTAAGATAAGGCCATGAAATTGAAACCCATAGCCGCATCCTCGTCTCCCGGTCTGAATGCTTCGCGACGTCCCAGTAAGCTGGGCGATATGCTGGCACAAAAGAAGATTGACGAAGCCCGGCGACTCACCCCTGACCAGCGGCTGCGCGTTGCGTTTGAGCTTTCTGACGCTGCCGCCGCCCTCCACCGCGCCGGTTCTAAAAAGCGTTAGCGACCCCCTCCAGTTTAAGATTCTGGTTCGACTTCCGTATCTTCCATTTACCCCTTCTATCCTTTACTATAAGCCTTCAGACTTTAGACCTTGGACTTTGGACCTCAGACTTTCCCTTTTATCGAGGCTCCTCTTCATGAAGGCGAAAACGAGTTTTTCCTGCCAAGCTTGCGGCCACGAGTCGCCGCGATGGCTGGGCCGCTGCCCCGATTGCAGCGGCTGGAACACGATGAAAGAGGAACGGCAGGCGCCGACCGGCAAGGGGCGGCCTGCTGCGATGAAGGTGGCGCAGGCCAAGGCGACGCCGATTGCCGAGATCGAAGTGGTTGGTGAGGATCGGCGGCTGACGCATATCGGCGAGTTTGACCGGGTGCTGGGTGGCGGAGTCATTCCCGGTTCGGTCATCCTGATCGGCGGCGATCCCGGGATCGGGAAGACCACACTGTTGCTCCAGGCGCTCCCGCGTCTCTCTTCCAAGGAAGAACCGGTGCTCTATGTCTCGGGAGAGGAATCGCCGAGGCAGATCAAGATGCGGGGGCAGCGGCTTGGTATCGAGCACCCGAATCTGTTGATCCTGGCGGAGACTTCCCTCGAACAAATCCTCAAGGCCGTGCAGGAGATTCAGCCTGCCGCAGTGGTCGTCGATTCGATCCAAACGGTTTATACGGAGCAGATCACGTCTGCGCCAGGCAGCATTAGCCAGGTGCAGGAGGTGGCGGGCCAATTGATGTGGTACGCGAAGCGCAGCAGCGTGCCGGTCTTCATCATCGGGCATGTGACGAAGGAAGGGGCCATTGCGGGGCCGCGGTTGCTGGAGCATATCGTGGATACGGTGCTCTATTTCGAGGGGGACAAGGGCCACAGTTTTCGTATCCTCCGCGCGGTGAAGAATCGTTTCGGCTCGACCAATGAGATCGGTGTATTCGAAATGAAAGACTCAGGGCTGGAGGAAGTGAGCAATCCCTCGGAGTTGTTTTTGGCGGAACGGTCCCAGCGCACGACAGGGTCGGTGGTGGTGTCGAGTCTTGAAGGGTCGCGGCCGATTCTAGTCGAGTTGCAGGCATTGGTTTCCTCCACGAGTTATGCGATGCCGAAACGCATGGCGAACGGCGTGGAGCAGAATCGGGTGTCGCTCCTGCTCGCGGTGATGGAAAAGCGGCTGGGTATGCATCTGTCCGGGCAAGATGTCTATGTGAACGTCGTCGGGGGGATGCATATCGATGAGCCGGCCATCGATTTGGGTATTGTGGCGGCGGTGACCTCGAGTTTGCGCGAAGTGCCGATCGAGCCGGGCCTGTTGGTGCTGGGCGAGGTGGGGCTCGGCGGTGAAGTGCGCGCAATCAGTCAGGCTGAGATGCGGATTCGTGAAGCAGCCAAGATGGGGTTCAAGCGCTGTCTGTTGCCGGAACGGAACCTGGCCAAGCTGGAGCCGATTGATGGGATCGAATTGATCGGGATACGGGAAGTGGGAGAAGCCTTAGATGTGGTATTGGCGTAGCGTGCAAGTCAAAAGGAAAAAGGAAAAAGGAAAAAGTGAAGGCCTCAGCCTATTTGCCTTTTGCCTTTTTACTTTTACGTTAACCGCGTTATCCGGTTGTGCGCCGGTTGCGCCGCGCGAGGAGGCTGGGCTTAAGTCGGCAACAGTAGCGGAGCTGACCGCCTTGCTGAGTCAGCGGGAGGCGGCGATTCAGACGATGAAGGGGCTCTTCAGCGCGAAGGTGCGGGGCGGGATCATTCCAATCGCGTCACGGGTCGAGGGGGCTCTGTACTACCGCCGTCCCGACGCCATGCGTTTGCGCGGGTTCACGGCGATCGGCAGCGAACTATTCGAGTTCGTGCAGACCGGCGATCAGTTCAGCTTGCGGTTGCCGACGATGCGCCGTCAGTTATCCGGCAGTTCCTCCGACATGAGCGAGATGGGAAAACTCGCACGGCCCTTTCAATTGAGCGTTTGGGCGATGGGTGGCGTGCTGGGTACCGGCAGGATTGCGAAGGACGAGACGGCTGCACTGGCGGAAGACGGGGATCGTTATCGGCTGGAGGTTTCAGGCCCTTCTTCCAGTGGGGCGCAGGTGTTGCGCCGGCGACTGTGGTTTGAGCGGCAGACTTGGCTCGTCGTGCGGGAAGATCGGTTGACGGAGTCCGGTGCCGTGGAGGCGACCATTCAGTACGAGGACTTTCGTACGATCGGCCAGGCGCAGGTGACGTCAAGTGTTAGCGATGGACGGTTGCTGCGGCCGTTTAAGATTTCATTGGAAGACGGGAAGGGGCAGGGGAGTGTGGAGATGACGTTTCACGAGATGATTCCGAATCAACCATTGAGCGCAACCGACCTCGCGCAGGTCTCGCTTCGATGAAAGTGTTGGCAGTCGAAACCGCAACGTCCTGGCAGAGTGTCGCGATTCTTGATGGCTCGCGCGTCTTGGCGCGGCACGATCAGGATGCGGCCGGGTCGCATGCCAAGCTGTTGCTGCCGGCGATCGATCGGCTATTTAGCGAGACGGGTCTGACGCTCAAGCAGTTGGATGGTCTGGTGGTGTCGATCGGGCCAGGATCCTTCACGGGACTTCGCGTCGGACTGGCGACGCTCCTCGGGTTTCGGACGATCAGCCAGCTTCCATTGGCGGTTGTGCCGACACTTGAAGGCATGGCCTGGAATCTCCGGGGCACCTCGACCCTGCTCTGTCCCATTCTCAACAGCCGTCGAGGAGAACTCTATTGGGCGCTGTTCCGTTGGACCAGCGAGGATCGGTTGGAGCGAGTGGTCTCGGAGCAGGTCGGCACGCCGGTCATGCTGGGGAATAGCCTCACAGAATCGGCTCTCGTATTCGGGGAAGGCTGGACGGTTGAAGCCTCAGCCATCCGTTCGTCGCTTCCTCCGTCCACCAAGATTTGCGAGGCGCCGGACCATGCCATGAAACCCTCGGCTGTCTCCATCGGGTTGGCGGGAATTGAGCGGCTTCAACGAGGTGAACGGGCAGGGGCCGGCATCGGCCCGCTCTATGTGCAGCGCACGACAGCGGAGCTGAAGTATGAAGAGTCCGGCGGCATTTCTCCTGTGGCCCTGCGTCAGGCGCGGGTCGCAAAAAAAGTACAGGCACGAGCGGATGTGCACAAAGGCCGTCGTTCGTGAAGCGTATCTCGCTGTGGATAAGAGCGAATGGCGTATAGCTGATAGCGCAGACGCCCGCTCTCCATGTCTGACCATGTGCTATTGGCGATATGCCATAGGCTCTTTTCTCCGGCTGCGAACGACGCTTCACGAGGAACGTTGCACGATTTTTGCGCCGGCGGACAGTTTCAGTAGTTTGCCAGAGGGGGCGTGACGGATGGGTGAGTGGGTGATCGAGCCGGCGACGATTGAGGCGCTGCCGGACATTCTGCACATTGAAGAAGCTTGCTTCTCCTCCCCCTGGACGCGCAAAATGTTGGAAGCGGAATTGAGCGGG
>JBEGVJ010000149.1:0-3671 GCA_041178465.1 Nitrospirota bacterium | reverse complement strand
CGTTGAGCCCTCTTCGTGAAGCGAGAACGCCGCTGGCGGCCTTTATCAACGGCCTGCTAGCAGAGCGGCGAGCTGGGGCAGCCAGGGCAGCAGAGCCACACCGAGACAGATCGACAGGGCCACGATCGAGGCGACCAGATCCTCATCCAGGCCGGTTTCCGTCGCAAAGATCACCGCCGTCACCGCCGACGGCATCCCGGCGATCAAGATCACGACCGCCCGTTCCAGACCGGTGAGATCCAGCAGCCCGGTGGCGACCCATCCGAGCAACAGTCCTCCGCCCATCCGCAGCGCCACGCCCAGGCAGGTCAGCGGCCAGGTCCGCCGCACCGCCTCGAAACTGATCGAGAGGCCGAGCACCAGGCTCGCGAGCGGAGTCGTCGTGAGATGCACCGGCGTCAAGATCGTCTGGAGCCAGGAGGGCAGATGGAGCCCGGCGGCTTTCATGGCCAGTATGACGGCCAAGGCCCAGAAGGGGGGCGCGGAGAGCAGGCGCGTGAGCGACGTGCGCGCCGATGGCGTAACGGCGCCATGCCATAGGGCTAGCGCATACAACAGGGTCAGGGTGATGGTGGTTTGGCCGAGGTCGAAGAGAATCGCCTGCGCGAGTCCTCCCTCGCCGAAGGTCGCCAGTGCCACGGGATAGGCGAAGTACACGGAGTTGATGCAGCCGATGGCGAGCAGGAATCCGCCCTGCGTCGGGCGTGGGAGCTGCAACATTCTGGCGATTGGCCAGGAGGCGAGCACCAGCGGGAGCGACACGAGGCCAGCAGCCAGCGGCACTTTCCAGGCGGTCGACGCGAAGGCCACGCGATCCAGCGAGACGAGAATCGTGGCCGGGAGACTGACGGAAAAAACAAATGTGCCCAGCCGTTCGGCATGTTGTTTCGTCAGCAAGCCGGAGAGGCGTAGCGATGCGCCGACGACGAAGAGGATGAGGAAGGCTTGGAGGGAGGGGGGCATGGGGGGAGAGAATAGCAGAAACGGATGAGCGGGGCCTGTCACTGACCAGCCCAACCGGCTTCGCACCCCGCCCGGTGTAGGAAAGGAGGGGTGGGCCGTTAGTCTCCTTTGCTCGCGCAACGCGCGGCCTCAGAAGGCCCTCGTTGGATGCGCGCAGTTGGAGACCAATCGGCCCACCCTTTAGGGGAGGATGGAAGGGTAGTGGTCGCGTGATGTGCGCGATGGATGCCACGTCGCTATCTTGCTGAATTGTAGATTGCCACGATCTAAATCACGCCTGGCGCAGGGCCCGAAATTGGCCTCTGACACCATTTTCTATCCGGAGGTTAGCTGTTGACACTATCCCTGCAGAAAAGTAGCCTGTCTTGAATAACTTATCTCAATAAGTCGTTGCTTGATTAAAATGGCTGGGCTGCTGCCGGTTTAGTTGACACCCACCTACACTAATTTCGCCTGCCGTTCGAACTCCATCGGACTGAGATAGCCCAACGTCGAGTGCCGCAGCCTGGGATTATAGAAGCGTTCGATGTAATCGAACACGTCCGCTTTGGCTTGGTCTCGCGTGCGGTACGTTTTCGCCGCGGTGCGTTCGGTCTTGAGCGAGGAGAAGAAGCTCTCCATCGCGGCATTGTCCCAGCAGTTACCGGATCGGCTCATGCTACAGGTCACGCCATGGTCGGCCAGGAACCGCTGGAAGGGCTCCCTGGTGTATTGGCTCCCCCGATCCGAGTGATGCAGGACCGCCTCAGGCTTACCTCGCCGCCAGATCGCCATCACCAGGGCATCGGTGACGAGTTGCGTGGTCATCGTCGCCTGCATGGACCAGCCGACGACCCGGCGCGAGAACAGATCCACCACCGCCGCGACGTAGAGCCAGCCTTCGGCGGTCCAGAGATAGGTGAAGTCGGCGACCCATTTGCGGTTGGCCGACGTGGCCGTGAACGTGCGATCGAGCACATTCGGCGCGACGGCATTCGTCGACCGGATCCCGGTATCTGACGGCATCTGCCGACGCCTGGGGCGGGCGCGCAACGCCGCGTGTCGCATCAGCCGCTCGATCCGATGTCGACCGCAGGAGACCCCGTCGGCCAGGAGATCGTGCCAGACCCGCCGTGTGCCATAGGTGCGGTCGCTGGCCAGGAAGCTGGCTCGCACCCTCGTCAGCAGCTGTTCGTTGGCCCTCGCCCGGGCACTCGGCGACCGGGTCCGCCAGGCATAGAAGCCTGCGCGCGAGACCCCGAGCGCCTCGCACAACCATTCCGTCGGCCAGATTCCTCGGTGGGTCGCGATGAAGGCGAATTTCACAGCGCCTCCTTCGCGAAGTAGGCCGCGGCTTTTTTTAAGATATCGCGCTCCGCCTTCAGCTTGATGACTTCACGGCGAAGCCGGGCGAGTTCCGCCTGCTCAGGCTTCATCTGCCCCTGGCCCGGAAAGGCCTGTGCCGCGTCGGCAGCAGATTCCTGCACCCATCGGCGCAACACCGAGCCCTGCACGCCCAAATCCCGTGCGGCTTGCGCCACCGACACCCCGCGCTCCTGGATCAGCTTGACCGCCTCCACTTTGAACTCTCGCGTAAACTTGCGTCGCCCCATGCCCCACCTCCGGTTTCATTCATACACTTAACTCGGTGTCTTTGAAACCGGCAGCAGCCCAGTGTTTGAGCAGATTCGCTCAGGAAATGCCAGGCTGGTTCTAACGCTAACCTTAAGAGACTTCTTGGATGACTATGATTTTGTAAATGCGGGCAACCGGGGCTTGCTTCACCAGATATACCGAGATCTTAAACAGATGTTTCTGCAGACGCACGGCAGCATTGTAGTCGGAGATGTTAAGTTAGCTGGTGATTATACCATGCACCCAATTCCTGTCTCCGCGTCAAATGTAGGGTTCGCCGAGTTTTGGTCAGATGAATTGGGGAGGCTTTTAGTCCTTCATGATCGAAAGATTAAAGGAGATGAGTTCTTTCTCGGCGTGGCGTGTGACTCAGCCTTTTCAGGAGGAAGCCTCGGTTCATATGCTCAGGCGTCAGGGCAAAGGGCCTTCCCTCTTGTGGGACCAAAAGAACTAACCACCGTTCTGCAGGATGCCTACGAGTGGGATCTCCCTCCCCATTGCCACAAGATAGTAATAGGGGTTGAAGATGTCCGTAGGAATTTTCGCTGTATTAACGGAATTGCACTAGATCCGCCCGACAAGGACAGCCATTATAAAGTTCATTTCGACGATGGTGCATGCTGGACCTTTGATCATAATTGGGGCAGAGATATCGGTGACAATGTTCTTAAGCAGCTTAAGGGGAAGGGGAAAAGTAAAATGCCACTTGACGCAATTAAATATTGCCTGAAGGAAGGTAAGGTTCCGAGTCGCAAGTTACGGCTGGAGTTTCCTTCTTAATCTACAGAGGGAATCCAGTGGGGTCATTGCTTGATCTTGGGGGACGGGAAATGGTGCCAGGAACCATTGTTTGATTACTGGTCCTGCGCCGAATGTCTGAACTCTTTCACGTCTCACGTTTCACCTTTCACGGGAGCAAGGAGCCATGATGTCGGGACCTGTCACGCGTATCATGTCGAAGCAGCCGGTGCCGTACGAGCTCACGGCAATCCATCGCGATACCCACGACACGAAGACCTTCTGCTTTGCCCTGCCTGACGACGCCACGTTGGATCTGCTGCCAGGCGATCATCTCTATGTTCATGCCACGATCG
>JBEGVJ010000148.1:0-10670 GCA_041178465.1 Nitrospirota bacterium | reverse complement strand
CTGATCGCTCGCACGTTGTTATTCCCAACCGCAAAATCGTGGGGGAAATTCTGCACAATTTCGGCACCATCCGCCAACTTCAGCTTCAAGTCGGTGTGGCCTATCACACGAACTTAAGCGAGGCGCTTGCGCTCGTGCGAGAGATCCTGGCTCAGAATCCAGGCGTCCTCACCGATCCAGCCCCTGTGGTCGGGATCTCCCAACTGGGCGACTCTGCCATCATGATTGCCATTGCGCCCTGGACGTCGGTCGTCAACTTCGGGAGGGTTCAAGGGGAACTGAACCAAACCATCATCGAACGGTTCCGTGCCGCACACATTGAGATTCCTTTCCCGCAGCACGAGGTCCGCATGCTTTCGACTGTGTAATCGAGGAATGGGCGCCGGAAGTCTTTTCTCGTCGGAGCGATTGGGCGAAAGGCGGGCGAGGAGTGGGGTAAGGCTGTCCTGTACTGCGCGCGTTGCGCGAGCAGCGGGTATAAACGGGCCCCATTCCGCCAGGCTTCTGGCCTCAACAGCCCAGGATTTGGGTTTCGTGGCTTGTGCCGTTTCCTCGCCTCCGCCGGGCATCTCAATAGGCCATTTCGTGCAAGTCATTGATTATGTGAGAATATTCGTTCTTCTTTCGCGGGAATGTTCATGATATGATTTGCGGGCTGCTTTCTTGGTCGCCATGGGCTCTCCCCAGGCGCAGAGAAAGTCGGGGAGGTGATGTGGCCATCACCTCCCCATTTTTTTTGCCTCGCGGCGTTCTTGTATTCGTGACGTCATCCCGTTGCCCATCTGTTCCTGCTTTGTCTGACTCTTCATCCTGCAGCGACCCTGAGTATTCGCTTCGACGGCAGAAGCAGTTTCATTCAGTCACACTCGCCCGTCCCATACCGATGAAGGTCTGGTCTTGGAATATAGTCGCGACTCTGCGACGAGTGTTCTGCCGGATCGGCGCGCGTCGAGGACGTTCTTCGGGAGAATGGTTCGATCGGTCAGCGGTCTGTGAGATGCGGCTCTGGTCTGAAGGACATCGAGGAGGAGGGAAGCGAGGAGGCGACGTGGCCGTCGCCTCCTCATAGTGCTACTTCTTCTTCTTTGCGGTCTTCTTCGCGGTTTTCTTTGCTGCTTTCTTCGTCGCCATGTGAACTCCACCCCCCTTCGGTGTCAAAATGGTGAACTCTGTGTGAGTGGTATATCAGAGTTTGAGCAGCGAGTAAATTTTTCTCTTCGAGATTTTTTGGCAGGAGTGCGCGGGGACCGGCGGGAAATAAAAGGAGTCGGGAGCTTTTCTCGCCGCAGTGCCGATCGCTCCTTCTCTCACCCTGTTTCCCTCAGGCGACCAAAAAGAAACGGGGCCAGCACCTGCTTTGACGATCAACGCAGGAGCTGGCCCCGAATCACTCACGTCTGCCGATTCGCAGCGGACTAGGCGGTTTGTTGGATCGCCGACAGCAGCCACTTCCCATCTTGGAATCGCATGAAGGTCCAGACTTCGCTGGACTCGCTTGGCGTTTCTTCGCTGCCCTCGACGAGATAGCCTGCGTCTCCTCGCTGCTTCGTCAGGGACACCGTGTAGTCGCGGGCGCTCCAGCGAAGCCGTACCGTCGCGTAGTGCGTCGCGTTTTCGGTCCAGGACTCCCGGACTTCTGCCTGGAGGAGCACCACATTTTCCACATGGTTCTGGATGTCCAGGCTGGTTTGTTCTGCCAGGGCGGTGCTGAAATAGGTCAGCATTTCCGGCGTGACGTGCCGCCGCAACTCTGCCAGGTCTTGTTTGCTCCAGGCCGTTTGAATGTCGGTCAGCAGTTGCTGAAAGGCCGCCTTGTCGGCGGTGGTGACATCGCTGACCACTGCCTGTGTCTGTAGCGCCGTGGCGGAAGATTCTGCCAGCAGGCTGCCGCTGACTGCGCTGCTTCGCGTGATCCCGGAAAAATCAGGGATGGGTCGCCGGACTTTCAGGAAATAAAAAAGCGCGCCGGCTCCCAGGAGCATGAGGAAGAGGAGGATTCCGGTGGAGCTGGAAGCCCCGGCTGCCTGGCCTGTCTCGCCGACTGGCTCGCCGGCTTCGGTGGTCTTCGCGCTGCTTTCCGTCGCTCCGAACAGCATATGGCCGATCCATGATCCGGCGAGGCCTCCTGCGATTCCGGCCAAGAGGGGATTGCGTTGCAGAAACGAGGGTTGCCTGGTTGGCGCCGGCTGGGCCGTGGGAGCCGGGTTGCCAGCCGCTGGTTGCGGTGCCGTTGCAGGCCGTGCGGTGGTCGATTGTTGAATCGGTTGTGCGCCGTGTTGGTCGTAGGTGCGCGATCCGCGGCTGCCGATGCTGCCTGAGGGGCTCCCGCTCCGCGACCCGCTGGAATAGCCTCCGCCAGATCCGCCTCGCGCTTTCGCAAAGGAGAGGGTCGGAGCCCCGATCAGAGAAAATACGATGCATGACGCGATGAGTGTTGTTCTGTTCAAGACAAGGTTCCTTTCTATTCTATCGACGCCGCAGATCAATGGCATATGCCTCGTTATCCTAGCAGCAATGGCCCCAAGAAAACGCTTTATTCTGGCGCCCTCGGGTTTTCGATTGTGATCTGTAGCGGAAGGGCCTGGCGTAGCTCGTTCCATTGCGCATTCATGAGCGCCTGGGCATCGGGAAGGGTGATCAATTGAAATCTGACCGTTTCGCCCGGCATCAATTGCCCTGCCATACGAAGATCCGCTGAGACCACGACGGCGATCTTCGGATACCCGCCTGTCGTGTGTCGATCGGCCATCAGGAGGATCGGTTGCTCATCCGGAGGAACCTGCAAGGCACCCATTGCTGTTCCGTCGGAGATCCACGGTCTTTCTCCTGCATGCGCCAGCGCGGGTCCCTCCAAGCGGTATCCCGTGCGATCCGATTGGCTGGAGAGCCGATAGGGATTGGTGGTGAGCACCTCAAGCGCCTGTTTCGAGAATGAGGCGCGCTGAGGGCCTGGCACGATGCGAAGGGTCGAGACCATCGAGTAAACGGGACGCAGCTTCTCCGGCAGGCTGCGCCCGATCGTCGCTCGCTGGTGGGCGAAAGGCTGTCCGCCGACGAGGATGTCGCCTTGTGCCAACGCCCTGCCGTTCATTCCGCCGGTCCGACTGGAGAGATGCGTTGACCGGCTTCCCATGACGACCGGGACTTCGATCCCGCCGGCGACGGCCAGGTAGCCGCGAGCACCGGCGCGTCTGGCTCCGAATGTGAGTCTGCTGCCGGCGTTCACCGGCAGGCTGGTCCAGAGCGGAATGCCGATGTCGTTTATAGAGGGAGTGAGATCGGCTCCGGTGACGGCGATGACGGAGTCTCGCTCAAAGAGGAGTTCCGGGCCTTTGATCGTGACTTCGAGCGCCGCGTCGTGATCGCTGTTGCCGATGAGCCGGTTGGCCACGATATACGAATACCGGTCCATGGCGCCGCTGACTGGCACGCCATATTGCTGAGACCCGTATCGCCCCAGGTCTTGGACCGTGGTGAGCCACCCCGGCTTCACCACCGTGATATGGGTTGGCTTAGCGGTGGTCATGGCGCATCGCTGCGATAGGAATGTCCGCAGCTTGGAGCTCATACCGGATCATGCGTGCCAACGAAACGGCATGAGGCGTATCGCTGTGAAGGCAGAGGCTGTCGGCTCGGATCGGCACCGTTTGCCCATCGATGCTGGTCACAAAACCCATCGTGAGCTGGCGGAGCTGACGTCGCACCTCCTCTTCGGTTTGTAGCACAGCGCCTTTTTCTGAACGGGGGACCAGCGTGCCATCGGCTCGGTAGGCGCGATCGGCAAAGGCTTCATGGACGACCGGGAGACCGGCCGCCTGAGCTGCGTTGGCGAGTACCGAGCCTGCCAGGGCGTAGAGAAACAATGTGCGATCGGCAGCTCGCACGGCTCTCACGATGGCTTGGGCAATGTCCGGATCTTTCGCCGCCATGTTGTACAAGGCGCCGTGGGGTTTGACATGTGCGATCCTGAAGCGGTCTGGCGCCAGTACGTCGATGAGCGTGTCAATCTGGTCGGCCACCAGGGCTTCGACTTCTTGAGGGACCAGAGTTCGCTCTGCTCGGCCAAACTGTTCGGGGTCACGCAATCCCGGATGCGCTCCGATGGCGACGCCGTGCTCCGCTGCGAGCCGGGCTGTCCGGCGCATGAGCTCCGGTGTTCCCGCATGTCCTCCGCACGCGATGTTTACAGATGTGATGAACGGCATCATCGCGGCGTCGATGGCTAGGCCTTCCGGGGTATTCCGCTCTCCCATGTCACTGTTCACGTCAAGGTGCGGCATCATGCTGTTCACGATGGAGGCGATCGAATTCCTGTGGCCCGATTGCCTCGAACCGGACCCTGTCGCCGGGGTCGAGCAGGAACGGCTTAGATGAGTTCGGACGGTAGAGAGCGAGCGGCGTGCGTCCGATGAGGCGCCATCCTCCCGGTGTTGAGGTCGGATAGATGCCCGTTTGGCTCCCGGCAATTCCGACGGAGCCAGCTGGCACCGTGGTGCGCGGCGTGGCCAGACGAGGCATGGTCAATGGCTCCGGCACCGATCCCAGGTAGGGAAACCCGGGACTAAAGCCCAGCATGTACACCCTGTACAGGACCGAGCTGTGCAATCGGATGACCTTGGCGGCCGGCATCTTGGCAAATGCGGCGACGTCTTCGATATCCGGCCCCCACTGGCCTCCATATAATACAGGGATCGTGTGGTGCGCACCGGACGGCGCGGACGGTTTAGTAACAGTGCGGGAAAGTGGCAGCAATTGGTTCGACAATGTCATCACGTCCAACCGGAGTGGATCGACATGAATCGTCACCGAGCGATAGGTGGGGACCACGTCGAGCACGCCCGTCCACGTTTGTGCGCGCAGGGTCTCGGCAAAGGCCATGACCTGCGCGTTCAGCGCCGGATCGATTTCGTCGCCGAATTCAACCGTGAGGGCCGCATCGCCGAGGGGCAGGATCCGGAAATGCTGGGTCGTCGATATGGGCTGATTGGCCATGAGTTTCGAGTGTCAGGGAGGTGCGCAGAGGCGGGTAACGTACCTGGTTTGCTCTGTCTCGTAAAGTGGCGCTTCGTGGGAGCACAAGAAGATCACGGGAGCGAGGGCGCACGTTCCGTGAGCACAGAACGCTTTTCATGTTCTTCTGGCACACCTTCATTGACTCTCCTCCGACCCCTTCATATAATGCCGCTCGATAGTCGATTTTGACTGCCTTTCCACACAGTTATGACTTCTTTCTCCAAGGCATCGCTGGCGGAAACATGGGACAAGGTCCTGGTGGAGCTCTCCCATGCTTTTTCGACCACCTCCAAGGCAGAGGTGTTGACGAGTGACGATCTTACGCTGCTCGAACGGGTGGCCGATGCGGTGGTGAAGCGGGGCATGGCCGCTCCTGCCACGGTGTTTCTCGAATCGCTCGGTCCCATGAACTTTCTCGGCAGCCAGGCTCTGTATTTTCTGACCCCGATCGTTGAATGGGCGTTTCACGCGAAGGAAGTCGAGCAAGTGGCCCGGCTGCTCGAACGGCGCGATACGATCTCCCGTCTCATCGCCCTCATTGAAGTGAAGTCTGCACCTCAGGCTCCTCACGGAGCCTCCGCACGATGACATATTCTCGCGAAGTGTATCTCGTTGAGGATAAGAGCGTATGGCGTATGGCCTATAGCTGGGAGCAAAGACGACCACTCTCCATTCCGGACCATACGCTATTGGCTATACGCCATAGGCTCTTTTCATCGGACGAGAGACGAACGACGTGTGACCAATCACGCCTGTCAGCTCAAGAGTTTCTGGGATGACTATTCAGGAGTCAGGCAAAAGCATCCAGCCCCTCAACGTGATCGTGGCCACCGACTGCGGCAGCACCACGACCAAAGCCATTCTGATCGAGAAAGTCGGTGGCGAGTACCGGCAAACCTATCGCGGTGAAGCGCCGACGACAGTGGAAGCGCCGTTCGAGGATGTGACGCGCGGGGTGCTGAACGCGATTGCGGAAATCGAAGAACTCTCCGGCAGGAAAATTCTGGACGGAGACACGATCATCACGCCCTGCCGTGATGCGAAGACCGGCGTGGATATCTACATTTCCACCAGCAGTGCGGGCGGTGGGTTGCAGATGATGGTCACGGGTGTGGTGCAGAACATGACGGGGGAAAGTGCGCAACGGGCCGCGTTGGGGGCCGGCGCGATCGTCATCGATGTGCTGGCCTCGAACGATGGCCGTCTGCCGCATGAAAAGATCGAACGGATCCGGACAATGAGACCGGACATGATCTTGATGTCCGGCGGGACCGACGGCGGCGCGGTCACCCATGTGGTCGAGATGGCGGAGTACATTTCGGCGGCGGAACCGCGCCCCCGGTTCGGGGCCACCTACAAGCTCCCGCTGATTTATGCAGGCAACAAAGACGCGCAGCCGCAAGTGAAGAAGATCCTGGGCGAGAAAACCGCGCTGGTGCTGACCGACAATATTCGTCCGGTGCTGGAACGGGAGAATCTCGCGCCCGCGCGCGACAAGATTCACGACCTCTTTCTCGAACATGTTATGCAGCAGGCGCCGGGTTACAAGAAGCTGATCGAGATGGCCGGTGCGCCGATCATGCCGACGCCGGCGGCGGTCGGCGTGATCATGGAAACGATCGCCAAGCGGGAACATCTGAACTTGATCGGGGTGGATATCGGCGGCGCGACCACGGATGTGTTCTCGGTCTTCGAGGGGCACTTCAACCGGACCGTCAGCGCGAACCTCGGGATGTCCTACAGTATTTCCAATGTGCTGGCGGAAGCAGGGCTCGCCAATATCATGCGGTGGGTGCCCTTCACGATCGACGAACAGACGCTCCGCAACCGGATCAAGAACAAGATGGTCAGGCCGACGACGATTCCGCAGACGCTGGACGAGTTGCAGATCGAACATGCGATTGCCCGGGAGGCGCTCCGGCTCGCCTTGATCCATCATAAATCCCTTGCGACGGCGCTCAAGGGCATACAACAAGAACGTACGATCTCAGATGTGTTCGAGCAGCAGCAGTCCGGCAAGACCCTGATCGACATGCTCAAGCTGGATTTGATCGTCGGGAGCGGCGGGATTCTGTCCCACGCGCCGCGCCGCGTGCAATCGATGCTGATGATGGTGGATGCCTATGAACCGCTCGGGGTGACGAGGCTCTCAGTGGATAGCATCTTCATGATGCCGCATCTGGGCGTACTGTCGACGATCGATGAGCAGGCGGCAACCGATGTGTTCATCTGCGATTGTATGGTCTATTTGGGGACTTGTGTCGCGCCGATCGGGCAGGGGAAGGACGGGGAGCGGTGCGCGGACTATGCGATCACCTTCCCGGATGGGCGAGTGGACAAGGGGCAACTCTCGTTCGGAGATCTGAAGTTGATTCCCCTGGCCAGCGATCAGAAGGCTTCGATCATGATCCAGCCTGCGAAACAGGTGAACCTCGGATCCGGGGCAGGCGTGTCGGTGACGCGCGAGGTGCAAGGCGGCGTGGTGGGACTCTTGCTCGACGGTCGCGGGCGACCGTTGCAATTGCCGACCAGCCACGATGCCAGAGTGGCAGCGCTGACGAAATGGTTCAAAGCCGTCGGATTGTATCCAGTAAGTGATGTGTGATGAGTGAAGGGTGATGGGCAAGAGGGGCCATACACGAATGTGCTTTTCTTACTCATCACGCATCACTGATCACCGATCACGGCATTAAGATTATGGCCCATTCATACACGCCAGGCTTAACTGTGACAGAGCAGGCAATGGTCCGGCGCCGGCGGATGTTGTCGTTGCCCGGCACCGTGCTGGTCGCAGTCGGGGAGATCGTGCGCGCGAATCAGGCGGTGGCTCGTGCGGAGTTGCCGGGGAAGGTCTATCCCTTGAACCTCGCCAACCAGTTGGGGGTGGCGCCGGATGAGATCAACGAGTATCTGATCAAGAAGGCCGGCGACCCGGTGCAGAAGGACGAGATTCTCGCCGAGAACAAACCGCTCATCAAATGGTTCAAGACGGAAATTCTCTCGACTGTCACCGGTGTCGTGGAGTCCGTGTCCACGGTCACAGGGCAGGTGCTGTTGCGAGAGCCGCCGCGCGTGCTGGAGTTGCTGGGCTATGTGGACGGGCGCATCGTCGAAGTCATCCCTCAGCAGGGCGTCGTGGTCGAAACCGATTGCAGCCTGGTGCAGGGCATCTTCGGCATCGGCGGTGAAACCAGGGGCGAGATCGTGATTGCGGTGTCGTCGCCGGACGACATGCTCTCGCCTCGTCACCTGACACCGGACATGAAAGGCAAGGTCGTCGTGGGCGGCTCCTTTATCTCGTCTGACGCGTTGGCTCGCGCGAAAGAGGTGGGGGTGGCTGGCTTGGTTATTGGCGGCATTCATGATAAGGATTTGCGCGCACTCCTGGGCTACGACCTTGGCGTGGCCATCACGGGCACGGAACAGGTCGGCTTTACCCTGATTCTCACCGAAGGGTTCGGCACCATCCCTATGGCCGGCAAAACATTCAAGCTCCTCTCCGCTCACGCGGGACAGCAGGCCTCCATTTCAGGCGCTACGCAAATTCGTGCCGGTGTCATTCGACCGGAGATCATCATTCCAAAAGTCGGCGCAGCCAGTGCGCACGGCGTTGCTACCGTTGCGGAGCGGGAAGGTATCAGAATCGGAGACCAGGTGCGCATCATCCGGGACCCCTTGTTCGGCAAGATCGGCGAAGTAGCGAGTCTGCCGTCCGATCTTCAGAAGATTCCGACCGAGAGTGAAGTTCGCGTGATGGAAGTCCGTTTTGCGGACGGCAGCAGGGTCATGATTCCGCGCGCCAACATTGAACTGATCGAGGGAGCCTAGCAGGATGCTGAAAACGTCTGCCAGCTTCGTGCTCGTGGTTGTCCTGAGTCAGTCATGGCTGCCGGCGTTTGCGCAATATCAATATGAGGATCAGACGAAGAAGACGCTCTCGCCTCCGCAAGACGTTCGGGCGTTCGATACTCCCAGCGATGGCGGCGGGAGTGTGACCGTGATCTGGGCCCCTGCCCCCTATGACAGTGCCGCAACCCGGTATCAGATTTTGCTCAGCGAGGGCACTACCGTGCCTGACCCTGCTGCGATGAAAATTGTGGCGGAGTTTCCTGCGAACCAACACTACGTTCGTGAATCCAAGTGGCCCTGGTGGACGAAGCCGGCGACTGGAGACCAACACCAGTTTACGCTGAGAAATGGGCGAGGGGTCGAGCTCAAGGACGGGGTCGCCTACAGCATCACGGTGGCTGCCGTCTTGAGCGACGATCGTGGCATCGCCATGCCTCTATCGGTTACGCCGCAACCAAACTGGATGAACTGGAATCAGATCAATAATCTGTTGTTAGCGCTCCTTTTTGGTGGGATCGTGTTCTACGCGATCAGTACGGCCAGAAAGCGGGAGATCTTCCTTCGCCGCATTCCCGGCCTGGATGCCGTGGATGAGGCCATCGGTCGCGCGACCGAGTTGGGCAAGCCGATTCTCTACCTGACCGGCGCCCACGACATGAGCGATCCCTCGACGATCGCCGCGGCAGTCATTCTCGGGCGCGTGGCCAAACGCACGGCCGCCTATGAGACGGAGCTGCTCGTCCCGCACCGGGATCCGATGACCATGGCCGTCTGCCAGGAAATTACAAAACAGGCCTACCTGGAAGCAGGCAAGCCCGATCTCTACAAGGACGATTCGAATTTCTTCATTACGTCGGATCAATTCAGCTATACCGCGGCAGTGGACGGCATCATGCTGCGTAAAAAACCGGCGGCGAATTTCTTTATGGGGGCCTATTTCGCCGAGGCGTTGTTGTTGACGGAAACCGGCGCGAGCACCGGCGCGATCCAAATTGCCGGAACTGATTCGGATCACCAGCTCCCGTTTTTCGTGACCACCTGCGACTACACGTTGATCGGGGAGGAGCTCTACGCTGCCAGCGCCTATCTCTCCAGAGAGCCGGTGCAGGTCGGCACGTTGCGCGGACAGGACATCGGCAAGGCCCTCATCCTCGGCGTCCTCGCGGTTGGGACAGTCCTGGCCACCATCGGGGTCCTCCTCGACGTGCAGTGGCCGCAACTATTTCTGGATGTGTTCAAGGACGTGAAATGATTTTTCTTCGCCGGCAGGTCCCGCTTCTGATTACGCTCATCACCGGGCTGGTGTTCGCGGCGCAATATTACGTGCCGCATCCGGCCTCGGAGCAAATGCTGACTTCCGTCACCAAGTGGCTCCAGATTATCGGCGGGTTCGCGCTGGTGCTGGGCGTCAGCAGCCTGTTCCACGTCCATGCCATCAAGATCCGGCGCAAGGAAGCGGGTTGGGGCTACAGTTTCGTGCTCTACGTCAGCATGCTGGGCACCATTGCGGCCGGCCTCTGGTCGAACGGCAAGGAAGCCGTCGATGGGACCATGACGGCGTTCGGCTGGATTTATAATTTCATGATGGTTCCGTTGCAGGGCACGATGTTCGCCATCCTCGCCCTGTTTATCGCCTCGGCGGCGTACCGGTCGTTCCGTGCGCGGAGCCGCGAGGCGGCGGTGCTGCTGATTGCGGCGGTGATCGTCATGATGGGCCGTGTCCCGCTCGGAGAATATCTCATCCCGCTCAGCGGCGACCTGTCTCAATGGATTTTGAACGTGTTGAACGCGTCGGTGCGGCGCGCAAT
>JBEGVJ010000147.1:0-11445 GCA_041178465.1 Nitrospirota bacterium | reverse complement strand
TGGACACCGTCATTATTGCGCAGGCTCCACGGCTCAGTTCCTATCTGGCCGCGATGCAGAAACAGATGGCGCAGGTGCTCGGGGTCGATCCGGACCTTGTCAATGTGAAGGTCAAGAGCGGAGAGGGAATCGGCATGATCGGCCGGGAGGAAGGGATTGCCGCCCAGGCGGTCTGTTTGATCGAGCGGTCTCCGACAGCGTAGGATAACCGAATTATGCTCTTGAGAACCATTCAGGAAGATCTTCGCGCTGTTTTCGACCGAGATCCATCGGCGACCAGCTGGCTTGAGGTCGTACTCACGTATGCCGGCTTCCATGCCTTGCTAGCCTACCGCGTGTCCCATTGGCTTAAGATCCATGGTGTTCCATTCTTTCCGCGAGCGATCTCTCAGATTGCCCGTTGGCTGACGGGGATTGAGATCCATCCTTCGGCGAAGATCGGCAGGGGGTTCTTCATCGACCATGGAATGGGCGTCGTCATTGGCGAGACGGCTGAGATTGGGGACTATGTGACGCTTTTTCAGGGTGTGACGCTCGGTGGAACGGGCAAGGAACGAGGCAAGCGGCATCCGACGGTGGGGAATCATGTCGTGGTCGGGGCCGGGGCCAAGATTCTCGGCGGGATCACGATCGGCGATAACGTGAAGATCGGCGCCAATTCGGTTGTGCTCAAGAACGTCGCGCCCAACTCCACCGTCATAGGTGTGCCGGCCCGTGTGATTAAAACTCAAGGCGAACGAGTGCCCGATGCTACCATGGATCACATCAACCTGCCGGATCCCATCAATGACCGGTTCCTGGCACTTGAGCAGGAATTGATCGAGCTCCGCAAGCAGTTAGCACACCAGGACTCCCCCCCCTTACTCTAGCAGGATGCTGGCGGTTTCTTTCCGGCGACTGCTAGTCGTAGTCTACGTGCATGAGACAGAGTCCATGAGGCGGAGCGGTCTGGCCCGCTGCGCATCGGTCTCTGGCCCTCAGGACCTCTATCAGGCTGTGCGGCGTTCGTTTCCCTAATCCAACCTCGACCACCGTTCCAACCATCGCACGGACCATGTGTTTCAGAAACCGGTCTGCGTAGGCCTCGATGTGGATTTCCTCGCCTCGGCGCAGGACGGCGAGGCGCTGTAGATGGCAGACGGGGTTGGTATTGTCCGTGAGGCTTCCTTCGAATGATGAAAAGTCCTGGGATCCGACCAGCGACGCTGCTGCCTGTTGCATCGCCGCCTCATTGAGCGGTCTATAAATGTGCCAGACGAATGCGCGATCGATAGTGGGCCGGGCTGGGCGATGGAGGATTCGATAGGTGTACAGTTTGCCTCGCGCGCCGTGTTGGGCATGAAAGTGGTCGCTCATGATGGCGGCGGAACGAACGGCAATATCTTTCGGCAGTACGGCGTTGAGCGCCCGCATCCAGGCGGACGAGGGCCACTCCCGGTCCGTGCGAAAGCTGGCCACTTGTCCGAGCGCATGCACGCCGGAGTCTGTACGGCCTGCGCCGATGACGGATACCGTGGCATGGCTGACTTGGTGGATGGCCTGTTCGATGGCGGCTTGGATCGTAGGCTGATCGGGTTGGCGCTGCCAACCGGCATAGCAGGTTCCCTCGTACTCGACGACTAGCTTTACGGTAGGCATTGATGTCGCAGCCACGGCGGCGCGGAGGTCATCGCGCGGACAACTTTGCGGAAGTCAGAAATGTTTTGACGCCTTCCTCCAACGCTTCCGCCACGCGGGTTGTGAAGATGCCGGTCCGGAGCAGTTCTTCCTCGGACGCATTCGAGATATAGGCAATTTCCGCCAGGATGCTAGGCATGCTGGTGAAGCGGAGCACATAGAATGGTGCGGTCTTCACGCCATGATCCACCAGGGTATAGTGACTGTTCAGGTTTGCCACCATGGCTTCCTTGGCGGTCCAGGCCAGTTCAAGTGACTCTTCGATTTTCTTCGACGTGAGGAGATCGGCGACGAGATATTCCCACCCGACGCCGGTATTATTGAGCGGGGTTCCGTTTTCACGGGCGGCGACTTCGAGCGCCCGTTGATCCTTGGCCGCGCCGAAGTGGTAGATCTCAATCCCTTTGACGGAGCGGTGGGGGTGCGAGTTGACATGGATCGATACAAAGAGATCCGCATCCTGCCCATTGGCAAATTTTGCCCGGTTCTCCAGTTCGATGAACTCGTCACGCTCGCGGGTCATGAGGACGCGGATTCCCGGCTGCTTGCTTAAAAGATCGCGCAGTTTCAACCCCACTTTCAGCGTAATATCTTTTTCCTCTGTCCCACGCTGTCCCAGCGCGCCAGGATCTTTCCCTCCGTGCCCAGGGTCGATCACGATGGTTGTAATTGACTTGGCTTGCGGCTGAGTTGGTTGTGGAGGAGCGGGAGCTGCAAGTGCCGGGTCGGACGGTGGTTCGATTGCCTGAGTCGTCAGGGGCTCCCTCGGCGGTACGATATCGATGACCAGCCTGGGAGGGCTTGCCATCGCAAGCACGGTATAGCTCTGAAATAAACCGGTTGGGAGAAAGACTTCAACCGATCGCTCGGAGGATTGGGTAATGATGAAGGGTTTGGCAATCTTGCCAGCGGCAAGTTTCGTCTTGGCGAAGGGTCCCAATGTGGCGTTGGGGATTTTGATGGTCACTCCCTCGGCTTGGAGGAGGGGCTGTTTGCCGGGTCTGGCTTTTGTGTCGAGATCGAGCACGAGCCTCATTAATCCAGGCGAGCTGGCCGTCCGGAGGTTCTGAATCGTCGTCAGGCCGAGCGCTGGCGCTGCTAGTCGTGCCTGGGAGGTGCGGGACCGCTTAGGCTTGGCCTGAGGCTTCTGACGGGCCTCATTCGTTGCCGCAACGGAGTCGCCCGCGTGAAATGGATTGAGGGTAAGGCTTGGGAGGTCGAAGAGCCCGACCAGGAAGGCGATGGTGAGGATGCGCCACAAAGCTGATCGCATGGGTGTGTACTGCCTGTGATGGGATATGGAGTTTTCTCTCAGATGTGTGCACCGTTGTCAAGGGGATTGGCCGTACGAACACGTGATGGCGCCGATTGACAGAGGGCGATACGAGCAGTAGGGTCTTTTGCAGGATGCTGAAACAGTCCGCCAGCTTCGTTCTCGCATCGTTCAGGCCCTCAACGTACCGCGCGGGTACGCCTCGGGCCTTCACTCGCTGCGGCCTTGCTGGACGAACTGTTTGAGCATCCTGTGGGATTGTGCTCATGTGGTGGCACCTGTGCGGACTCTCCAAGTCTTCGCATGCCAGAATATTTCCTCGACAGGTCGTTAGCCATGGCACTCCACCTGATCGTCGATGGATATAATCTCTTGGCTCAGACGGGCCGGGTCGGTGGCGGGACGAGCCTGCATTCCGATGTGGCGCGCGAGGCCCTGTTGCGAGGCTTGGCTGCCTATCGTCAGCGAAAGTCCCATGCGATCACCGTGGTCTTCGATGGATGGCAGCAGGGTTGGGGCACAGAACGGCGTGAACATCGGCTCGGGCTTGAGGTCATCTTCTCTCGACGGGGAGAAAAGGCCGATCAGGTGATTCAACGTCTGGCTGCCGAATTCGGATCCGATTGCGCGGTGGTAAGTTCCGATCGTGAGATTGTCGACTTTGCCATGGCGCATGGAGCTTTCGTGATGAAGGCGCAAGAGTTTGTCGGGAAACTGCAAGGGGCGTCGAGCTCGACCGGCGTATCGCCCCACAAAGAACTGGATACGGGAGAAGATCCTCGATCGAAGCGAGGCCCGGAGAAGCGCGGGAATCCGCGGAAGCTGCCCAAGGCGCAGCGGCAGCGCAGTCGGCAGCTCAAGCGATTTTAAACAGGTGTTTGGCGTTCTCGGTCGTGATGCGTCCGATGGTTTCGACCGACATACCTGGCGCACCGGCGTGAAGATCCGCCAGCTTCTGCGCAACGAAGGACACGTAGGCCGGTTCGTTTCGTGTGCCGCGATGGGGGATGGGCGTGAGGTAGGGACAGTCGGTTTCGATCAGGAGCCGGTCCAGCGGAGCAGCCTTCGCAATATCCCGGAGCGTCGCCGCGTTCTGAAAGGTGAGAATGCCGGAGAACGAGAGATAGAATCCCAAGTCCAGCGCCTCTTTTGCCAGCCAGGCATCCCCCGAAAAGCAGTGAAAGACCCCGCCGATTTCCGCCGCACGCTCCTCTTTTAAAATCGCAACCGTATCCTCTTGGGCCTCTCTCGTGTGAATGATTACGGGAAGTCTCAGCTCGCGCGCGAGCTGGATCTGCTCGCGGAATCGTTCGCGCTGTTCTTGGGGCGATGAGTGGTTGTAGTGATAGTCGAGCCCGATCTCACCATAGGCGACCACCTTCTTGCTCTGTGCCAGGCGGCGGAACTCGCCATACCAGCCATCGAGAATGTGTTTCACTTCATGGGGATGGACGCCGATGGAGGCATAGACGAACGGATGTTGCTCCGCCAGGGCGACGGCCGCCTGGCTGGTGGCCAGATCGCAGCCGATGGTCACGAAGGCTTCGACGCCTGCTTCCCTGGCGCGGGCGATCATCGCCGCTCGGTCCTCGTTGTAGCGGGCATCGTCCAGATGGGTGTGGGTGTCAATGAGCATGCGGGTTTCCAGTGCAGGGGATCAGGCTGAAGACTGAAGTCTTGCTACGCAGGTTTGGTGATGATCGTGTCGGCGAGTTCGTTGAGGAGCGCTTCGGTTTCTTCCCAGCCGAGACAGGCATCGGTGATGGAGACGCCGTGGGCCAGCGTTTTCCCCTGCTGCCAGGTTTGTTTGCCGGGGTTGAGGTTGCTTTCGAGCATCAGGCCCATGATGGATTGGCGGCCTTCGCGGAACTGTTTGAGGACATCCCGGGCGACGAGGCCTTGGCGCCGGTGGTCTTTGCTGGAGTTGTCGTGTGAACAGTCGATCATGATGGGACGGGCGATGCCCTCGCCTGCCACGACGGCCTCTGCGCGGGCCACATCTTCGGCCTCATAGTTTGTTTTGCCGCCGCCGCCACGCAGGACGATATGCCGGTCTGGGTTGCCCGTGGTCTTGATGATCGAGGTGAGCCCGTCGGCATTGATTCCCAGAAAATGATGGGGCTGCTTCGCGGCGACCATCGCATTCCAGGCGACGAGAAGATCTCCCCCTGTGCCGTTCTTGAACCCGACCGGCATCGAGAGACCGCTGGCCATTTCCCGGTGCGGCTGGCTTTCGGTCGTGCGTGCCCCGATGGCGACCCAGCTCCAGAGATCGGCGATGTATTGGGGGGACACAGGGTCCAAGGCTTCAGCTGCGCAGGGGATCCCGCGTTTATTGATGTTGAGCAGGATCGTCCTGGCCAATTCGAGGCCCGTTCCGATATCGCAGGTGCCGTCTAAATGCGGATCGTTGATGAGCCCCTTCCATCCAACCGTGGTGCGGGGCTTTTCAAAGTAGGTCCGCATAACGATGAGTAGCCGGTCGCGCAACGCATCAGCCACCGGTTTTAGCCGGTCGGCATACTCATAGGCGGCTTCAGGATCATGGATCGAACAGGGTCCGACGATGACGAGCAGGCGCTCACGGTCTTGGCCGTGCAGGATACGGCGAATGGCATTTCTGGTTTCGACGACCAGCGCGGCGGCCTGGTCGGTAATCGGCAGTTTTGACTTGATCGTCCGCGGCGAAGGCAGCGGCTTGATTTCAATAACGTGTTGGTTGTCGAGCGGTTGATTCATAGCGCGGCCTTCTTGCAGGTGACGAAGATAAAGTATAACGAAACCTTCAAGGGAAATCTACAGAGGGAATTCGTAAGGCCTTCAATAGCTGGGGAATTATGAGTGATTGGCAGGAAATTGTGGCGCGGAGGACCTCAATTACGTGAGGGAGTCAGGGGGTTCAGGCTTGTTTGGTTTCTCTCCCCATTCGTCGCTGATGGCTGCCATGTAAGGGTGTTCATAGGTTTGACGAGCTTCTTCCTGTTGTGTTAGTTGAGTCGGATATGAAGCGATGTGCGCTCTTTGCCTATCTTCGAGCCGGGGTCTCCCTCGGGCTTGTTCTATTGCTGCTGACGATCGCACCCTTTGCGGTTGCGCAGGACGTGCATCATGAATTAGCTGCGGCTGACCATGATGGGCACGAACATTCCGATACCGACCTCTGCCAGTGGGTGCAGCATCACACGGCTGGGTCTCTCGATGTCGGTGCGCCCATCCTTACCGCCTGTGAGTTCGTCAACCTGCTGGAACTTCCAGCGGACTCCGTTCTGCTTTCCTTCGAGCTCTCCACGATTGGTCCTTCCCGCGCTCCTCCCCTCAGCTAGTCACGTCATTTCGATTTACGCCATTCTCCCGCGGTTGTCCTAGGACTGCCTGCTGGAGTGCATGGCATTTTTATGCGTGATTAATTGGGGGGTTCATGCGACCTGTCGGGTGTCATTTCATTGTGCGGTTGGTGTGTCTCTGTGCCTGCCTGAGTGTTCCTCATCAGGGTCGTGCCGTCGCGGCTGAGCCCAATCTGATCGCCGGATCGGTCCAGAACCAGGACCTTCGCCGGGTGGGGCAAGTGCTCGTCGAGGTGAAGAATCAAGAAGGGGTCTTGGTGACGACCGGCGTCTCGAACGATGCCGGCGAGTTCAGAATTTTCGTTCCTGCCGATGGAACCTATTCCATCAGCGCTGTACAAGATACCTATCGGAGCGAATATCTCGTCCTCAAGATCGGGACCGAGATCCCCGGTCCCATCAACTTGACCCTCTCCAAGACCAAAGAGATCGCGCTTGAAGTGCGGTCGCCTCTGGCACCGATTCAATATAAGGCGTCGAGCGAGACCTATGCGGTGAGCCGAAAGGACATCGAAGAATTGCCGCGCGGCAACAATGTCGAGCTGCATGACGTGCTCCTCACGATCCCGAGTGCCGTCTATGGCTCGCTCAAGCAAGTGCATATTCGGCAGGATCATGCGAATCTCCAGCTCCGAATCGACGGTGTGCCGATTCCGGACACCGTGTCGTCCACCTTCTCCGATGTGATCTCGCCGCGGGCCTGGGAACGGGCGGATATCATTCTCGGCGGCATGGAGGCGCAGTATGGCAACAAGACGGCTGCGGTGCTGGATATCACGACCAAGAGCGGCACCAAACCGGGATTCGGGTCCGCCCAAATGTTCGGCGGGTCGAACCAGACAGTCAATCCGTCGTTCGAGTATGGCGGCACGATCGGTGAAAAGTTCCGCTTCTACGTCCTGAACAGTTATACGTCGACGAATCGAGGGATCGAGCCGCCGACGCTCGGCCATTCGATTTTTCACGGGCAAAGCGAGCGGAACCAGACGTTCATTCGCGGCGACTACCAGCACAGCAATACGAACAACTTCTCATGGGTTTTCTTGAACTCCGTGGCGAAGTATCAGATTCCGACCAGCCCAGGTCAGGAAGTCGATCCCAGCGGGCAGGTGCTGCCGCTGCTTCAGGCGAGCCGTCCGGGATTCACGCCGGTGGCGTCCCAGGCCCTCGACGAAAAACAAAAGGAGAATAACCAGTACGGGAACATGGTCTGGCGCCACGATGTGAACAGCAGCAACTTTTTCAGCCTTTCAGGATATGTTCGCCAGACGCGCGCCATGTTCAAGACGGACCCATTCAATGTGCTGGCCTATACCGCGGATCCGGCAGAGCCGTTCTCTGCTGCCAACCAGGATCGGAGCGCCTATTCGGGTGGAGTCCGGCTGGATCATACCTATGTGCCATCCAAGGAACATGTGATCAAGGCAGGATTTCAGGTCGATCGAACCCAGGCCGTCAATAAGACGCAGATCTTCACGTTTGCAGACGACGGAGGTGGTAATCCGACCGGGGACATGATCAATCTTAATTCCGACAACCGCCTGATCGGCTGGCGCCAGGAACTGTGGATTCAGGATCAGTGGAGCCCGAACGATCGCTGGACGTTCAACCTTGGCGTGCGGGCTGACGCGGTGCAGTACCAGCGCCATGAAGGGCAGATCAGCCCGCGGATCGGCATCACCTACAAGGCCGATCAGGCGAATGTGTTCCACGCGTTCTACGGGCGGCAATTTACGCCGCCGAATCTCGAAGCCATTTCCTTTGCGAAACTCAATACTGCCGGGACGAAGGCGGCGCCGGAGAACACGACGAATAACACCGTCCGGGCCGAGCGGGCGCATTACTTCGAGGTCGGCAGCTACCACGCGCTGATGAAGTGGGCGACATTGCAACTGACGGGTTACTACAAACTCGCCAATTATCTGTCGGATGCCGGGCAGTTCGGGACGACCCCCATGTTGAACTACTTTGCTTTCGAGCGGGGCTGGAGCCGGGGCATCGATGGAGCCTTGAAACTTCAGATCATGGATAATTTGACGGCGCGCGGCAGCGTGGCCTGGGGGCAATGTAAGGGCTACGGGCTCCAATCCGGTCACTTCCTGCTGCATGGGGATGAAATTGCCGACATCAACTCGAAGGGCGGGGTGCATTGCGATCACCAGCAGACCCTGACGAGCTCCGCGGTCGTGGCCTATCGGTTCCTGGAGCGGACGACGCTGACAGGTCAGATGCTGTTTGCGTCGGGGTTGCGGACGGCGGAGGAAGGAGGCAAGACCAATTCCACCCATAGCCCTTCCTACACGATCTACAATATGTCCCTCACGCACGTGATTCCGCTCCCCTGGGACGGACAGAAGTTCCTCGTCGGATTCGATGTGGTGAATCTGTTGGACCAAAAGTACTTCATCAACCAAGGCGAGGGAAGTATCGGTCTGGGTGTGTCCCATGCGGGGATGCCGAGGTCGTTCTTTTTCCGAGGCCAATGGTTCTTTTAGAGACAGTGACAGGTGAGTAGTGATGGGTGATGAGTGAGTCGGGCCTCGGTTCAATATGGTTGACCCTATGATGACATTGCCACATACTGCTTCGATGTTTCTTCGACGACTCGTGCATTGCTTCGTGTTGTGTCTGTGTCTCTCGCCGGTCGCTGCGTTTGCCGCGGCCGGTGACGAGGCTACGCATGCGGACGATCACCATGAAGATGTGCTGGAGTTGCCCGAGGTCCATGTCCATGGGCTGCCGCTCAACAAGGATCAACAACTCGGGCCTGTTCCCAAATCGACACCATGGCCTGCCATTCCCTCGTCGCTGGATGGCAAAGAGCTCGATGATTGGATGAAGGTGCGTATGTTGGTTTCCAAGGGTGCGGCGGTGACCGTGGTGGTTTTGGAGCCGGCCAAGCATCGGGAACTCACCATCGCCGGCATGGCTGCATTGAACAAATGGACCTTCGATCCTCAGTTGAAAGGGGACGAGCCGATTGATGGGGAGCTTACCGTACGGATCCATTTCCGCACACGATAGCAGTTGGAAGGCTAGAGGCATGAGGCGCGAGGCGAGGGGAAAGCGGATTGTGCCTCTTGCCGTTGGTGCCATATGAGTTTGGACGAATCTCTCTTTCGCGCCATTAATGGACTTGCCGGGCAGTCGGCCTGGCTGGACCAGGTGGCGCTGGCCCTCTCCAGATCTAGCCTGCTGTGGGTGCCCTGCATTCTTCTGGCCGGCTATTGGCTCTGGCTGTCTTGGCGGGAAGCGTTGCTGGCAGCCCCGGTGCTGGCTGCGTCCATCGGCCTGTTGGACTTCGTCGGAGCGAGACTTAAAGATCTTGTGGCTCGTCCGCGACCCTGCATGGCGTTTCCTGACATCCACCAGATCGAGGCTTGCGGCAAGACTTTCGGATTCCCGTCAAATCACGCGATCAATACCGCGACGGCTGCGGCGTTTCTCCACGTGCTGTATCCGCGATCGGGATGGGTGAGTTGGCCGTTGGTTGGACTGATCGGTCTGTCGCGTGTCTATATCGGAGCCCACTATGTCACGGACGTGCTGGGGGGATGGATGATCGGGGGATTGCTCGGGGCCGGTTCTGCCTGGTTGCTTTTGCGCTACTCCCGCTTCCGTTCTTAGCAGGATGCTGAAAAAGTCCGCCAGCGTCGTTCTCAGCTCATCGAAATCCTCAACGTACCCCTGAGGGTACGCCTCCGGTTTTGATTCGCCTGCGGTCTTGCTGGACGAACTTTTTGAGCATCCTGTGTTGCGTTCTTCTGTAGTCGCAGATCTGCAGACCAACGAAGCGCTGTCATGGCGCACCTGGCTTCCTTCAGCCTGCTAGTCCTCCAGGCAGTTCAGCAATTCTGCTTGGCAGCGCTCCTGGTCGTAGCCTCGTCCAATCAAGACGATCGCGTGATTCGGTTCATCGAGCAACGTGATCGGCGTAATGGTTGCGTTGCCTGGCGGGGCATATTGAAACTCTTGCAGTTCCGGTCCCTTGGCAAAGCGGAAGTAGCCTTTCGCTCGTTCAAGCTCAGGGGGCAGGGTTTTCATCCAGCGCAGGAATCGTTCCAAGTTCAACGGACCTGGCAGCAGGACCGTCGTGGCGATGGGATGGTACGAGGCCCGTGTGCTCGCTACGGAGGATCGAGGCACTCCGAACTCCACATTCACCGTTGACGCTGGCGCGATACGGGTGATCGGTTTGAGCAGCGCTGAGGGATCGATCCTGGCATGGCTGGTTTCCCAGACCCGTGCGTAGGGATTTTGGTTGATGATCGAACCCTTAAATCCCTCCCAATGGCCGGCGACATACAGATCTTTTTTGTTGAGGATCAACTCGTCGGCGCAGCGAATCGCCTGTGTCGTTACGAAGCCAGCCATGCTCTCTCGATCGGTAGGGATCGGATGCAGCAAGGCGATGACTTTCTCCAAGTGTGTGAGCCGTGCGGTGTAGAGATCGGTGACGGCATCGATGACTTCGGCTGGATCGGCCATGCCGGAACATTCGAGGATAATCACGTCCGACTCATAGTCCTGTACCAGTTGGGCGATTCCCCAGGACAAGTCTTCTTTCGTATCGCAGCAGACGCAGCCGCCGGCGAGGTTCATGACTTGTTCCGCGATGGTGCCTGCGCGGGGACCATCGATACTGACCTCGCCGGCTTCGTTCATTAAGACGCCGGCTCGTTTGCCTTGGCTCTTCCAATGTTCAAGGAGCCGCATTAAGAGGGTGGTTTTGCCTGCGCCGAGGGAGCCGCAGAGAATATAAAAGGGGATTGGAGTCATGGTTTCAACCTGTAACAGTCATGAACATTTCTGCGGTAATCGCCACTGCCGGACTCACGCGCGACGGGCGCGACTGGAAGTTCGAGGTTCCTGGTTCGAAGTTCTATGACTATGAACCGTGAATTTCGCACCTCGACCTCTCCCCCGTCTCGCTTGTCCCGCTATTCTCGCAGGTTTCGCGCTCTCAGTGGTGCGCATGAAAGATTCCATCATCACGGTGGTGTTTTCTCAACGTGGTCAGATCGCAGTGGGGTTCGTTCAGCTGGCAACAGGCGGTTCCCATCTGAATCGTCAGATGTGTGATGCCGAAATCGGCGTTGACCTTGGCTCTGATAGCATGCAGCAGGTCATTGGTCAGCGCCGAATCATCCC
>JBEGVJ010000146.1:0-11578 GCA_041178465.1 Nitrospirota bacterium | reverse complement strand
GTTGAAACGGTTTTCCCTCAAACGGTCATGAACGTTCGGCGCCGGCGAGCATTCATTCTATGAAATGCCAGATTGTAAACATCGAAGATCTGCGATGGCTGCTTGGCCACACTGGTGGGTTTCGCGGCGGCTATGTCACGGATGTGCAGATGTCGAAGCGGCGGCTGTTGGATGAAGCGTCGGGTCGTGAGGTGCCGGCGGGGACTACGGTCACGGTCGTGATCCGCTATCGCATTCGCCAGATGGCACGCGTGGCGAAAATCACGATGACCGGCGTGACAGACTTCTCGATATTTGAACAGGAAGGGGCCGATTGCTCAACGCTGGGGGTCATCCAAGCAGAGCTGACCGACGGAAAGTTGCGATTTTGGTTCGATCCGCAGGGCGAACTCTACGTGGTGTGCGACGAAGCGCAGTTGGAAGAAGTGGCGGCGCCGAGCCTCGAACCCTTGTCGCTGGAGCAGGTGGCGCAATGGACGTTTCAGAGTGAAATGCCCGATTGGCCGACGGTCGCATGGCTTTTGGCGGAACTGGATGTGGCTGGTCTTTCCTGCACCTGGCAGGCCGCCGCTTCATCATCCGGGCGCCATCGTTCCATTCACTGGGAAGGAGATCTGCTCCCGGCGTCGATGCGGGGCGCAGTGGATGCCACGGGGGTTCACTGCCTGCTGTATGGACTGCTCGATGGACCGGGATTCGGCCTGGTGCTGCGGGTTCGCGGGGTGCCGGATCGCCGCACAGGTCAGGTGCTCTCGTGCCTGGCGGATCTCATTGCGCAACAGTTCTCCGGCCAGTGTTTGGTTGGCAATACGATCATTCCTGGCGGAGAATGGCAGAATTGGAAGTCACTTGAACAGCAGCGAGTGGTCGATAGGTAGTTGACAGAGTCGGACGCTAGGCCAGGGCCTGGCCGTTGGCATGTGTGCTGTTGAGATGGGCGTAAGCCGCCGCGCCATTTTCGCTGTGTACGCCGTTGATGTGCGTCTTGCCGTTCACATTTTTCCCGTTCACACATTCCACCAAGACCCAGAAGCGCAAGGGATTCACGCTTTGCTTCCGAGCGACGTGCAGCGACGTCCCTTCCAGGACGGTCTGAAGCGACAGGTCGGTTCGCCATCCCAGGTGTTTCGTGAGGGGGGAGATCACTTTCTCCATGGCGGCGATGACCTTATTGTCGTTGCTGAAGTGATTGAGCATGATGATCCGTCCGCCTGGTCGGCAGACACGGATCATTTCGTTGACCACCTTGCGGTAGTCGGGGACAGCGGTGACGACGTAGGCCGCGACGACCGTATCGAAACTATCATCGGTGAACTCCATGGCACCGGCATCCATCCGGTGGAGCTGCACATGGCCCATCCGATGCTCGGCTGCCCGCTGCTTCGCTTTATCCAACATGCCTTCTGAGAAATCGATACCGACGATCTGGCAGTGGCGAGGATACATCGGCAAGGCCAGCCCGGTGCCGACTCCTACTTCAAGAATTTTTTCATCCGGCTGAACGTCTAAGTTTCTGATGACAGACTCACGTCCCTCATGGAAGACTTTGCCGAAAATCCGATCGTAGATTCCGGCGTAGGACGTATAGACGCGCTCAACTTTCGCTAAATCCATGTCACCTCCGATTTCCCATCTTGTGCGACCTGCGTGCCCAGGCAAAGCAGGGATGATGCGGACGGTCGCAGCTCCAGCGGGGGGAATTTGCGTGGCAGAGTATCGCATGGAGCGAGAAACCCCACCCGAACAACAAGCGGCGCTACTCTAGCCAACTCGCTGTGATGAGTCAACAGATTCTCTCGCATCCATCACTTGATTCATCCGTGGCCCCTATGGGATAGGTACGAGCATGATCCTCGCTGGTTTTTTCGCCGGGGCCCTGTGTCTCGGGCTCATTCTCGGAGACTGGCTCTACTTCGTGCGTCGCACGCCGGATGCGAGCCGGTATGGATGCGGGGTGGCCCGCACGCATGATCGTTTCACCCATACGACTATGGCGCAGTTGGCCGATCGGTTCGATGCCGGCGGTCTGTTGACCTTGCCGCACGGAACCGCGCGGTTGTTCCCGGATCTGAATCAGATCGTCATTCGCCAGAAATATCGGTTGTTTGCGATCGGGTTTCGCACCTTGTGGCCGTTAAAAGGGTTGATCTCCCTCGCTCCCGAAGGCGATGCACTCTCGGTGCTCTACCGAAAGCTTACGCCCTGGTCGTCGGCTCTTCTCACCGGTCTCTGGTTCGTCCTCGTGCTGGTGGGCACAGTGGGGGCCTTGACCGCATTGTTCCTTGAGGGAGAAATGGCTTCGCTCAACGGAGTAGTGTTGGCCTTCGGGATTGTCGGGTTGGGGCTTGTCTTTGTACTATCCGGGGCGATTACAGTGGTGTTCGCATACCGGTTGGAGAACGCCAGGCTGGCGGTGGTCTATCAAGAGCTTCGGGAGGTGATAGAAGGGGCCAGATCGTAGGCTTGAGGCAAGCCTGGTCTATCTGGTCTTTCTTGTCTGTCTAGTCTCTCTGGTCAGTCTCATTTAATTAAACTGACCAGACAGACCGAATAGACCAGACAGACCAAATGAACAAGAGTTAGGGGAGATACAGGTTCAGGAACTGATCGTATTCGGCGGGGAGATTCAGGCTGGACCGGTTGCGGGCGAGGCCCGCAATGATGCCGCGATGTTTCTTGCAGAGGCCTGACGATTCGAAGGCCTGGCGGAAGTGCTGCCATCGTGCGGTGGCGTCGGTCGCCAGATTCGCACGCTCCGCCTCCGGCAACGAATGGAGCGAGGTCGTCAGGGAACGAAGGGCCTTTTCGACGCTCTCATAGGGCGGCGCCAGCTTGAGTTGGGCGTAGAACGTTTCGAGGTGATGACGGAACTCATCACGGAGCGCCAGAGTATGATCGGTTGGGGAAGTTGCCGGTTTAGACATAGCGGTAGAGATGATACGGGAAGGACCATCGTGGTGACAACCGTTCATCCATGCTTATTTACAAGGAGGATCTTATGAAGCGTATTCATCACTATATCCTCGGATTCGTGGCCGTGTTTGCCTTGGCTGGCTGTTCGTCCCACCATCACCATGGGATGGCGAGTGAAGGGAAAGGTGACGCCTATTGGCAGAAGGGGCAGCAGGACATGGCGTCCTTGATCGATCGTACGGTCAAAGATCAGGCGAAGGCCCAGCAAGTGAAGTCGGTTGTGAACGACATTGTGGCGGAATTGAAGGCAGGCCGCGAACAAGCCCGTGCGGGGCATCGCCGGCTGTATGAGCTGAATGCGAACTATGCGGCGTCTCCGGAGGAGTTCACCAAGGCGCTGGACGACGCCAACAATCAACGGATGCAATCAGCCGCGAAGATTCTCTCACTCCGATTTAAGATGAAGGATCTGATGACGGCCGAGGAGTGGAAGGCGCTGTCGGATCAAATGCTGTCCTACAGCAGCCGTTACCGGCACAGCGAGTCTGCGCCCAAGACCGGCTATTAGAGGGCTGCTGAAAATGGGGCGGGGCGGCTGGGACGATCCCCGTGCTCGCGCAACGCGCGGCTTGAGAAAGCCCTCGTTGGACGCGCGCAGTTGGGATCATCCCAGCCACCCCTTAGTAAGTAGTGGCTCGCTTCGGCCTTGCTGGACAGCCTTTTTGAGCAGCCCCTGGAACGTTGAGGCTAACTTTTGGCCGGCGTGGCTGTGAGGGGGATCGGCGTCCAGGTTGCACCGGCGTCGGTTGAGCGGTAGAGGCCGCTCCCGTTCGTGCCGACATAGAGAATGCGTGAGTCGCGCGGACTCATGGCGAGGGTGCGAATATTTAGCGAGCCTAGCCCGCTATTGATCGCGGTCCAAGTCTGTCCGCTGTCGGGGCTCTTCCAGACGCCGCTTGGCCCTCCGATATAGAGGGTTTTCGGCTCGACCGGGTCGATCAAGATACTGCTGACGAACAGATCGGGGAGCGATTGCCCGATCCGCTCCCATTGTTCTCCGCGCGTATCGGTGCGGAAGAGGCCCTTGGTTGTTCCGGCATAGACGATATCCGAGTTGACCACGTCGAAGACGATCGCATTGACTCCCAGCGCCATTCCGCCCATCAACTCCTGCTCCGGTATCAGTCCGTTGTTGATTTTCTTCCATCCCATCGCCGCATTGTCGGACCGGTAGATCCCTCCTGTGGTTCCCGCGTAGAGGACTTGGGGATCGCGGGGATGAATGGCGATGGAGACCACGATGTGGACCTCCTTCATGCCAGCCATGCGTTCTTCCCATTCACGGCCGCCGTCCTTGGTGTAAAAGGCGCCGACGGTCGTCGCGGCGTAGATCTGATCGTGGTCGGTCGGGTGAAAGACGAATTCGTTGATAAAGGAGACGTGTTCTTTGAGCCCGACGTTGTGGGGGAGCCAATGTTGCCCGCCGTCCGGACTCTTATAGACCGCGTCGGCCATGGTGCCGGCATAGATCGTGGCTGGAAACTGAGGATCGATCGCGAGAGTCGTCACGCGCCTGGCGCTGAAACTCGGGAACCGTTCCCAGAGCTGGCCCCCGTCGCGCGATTTATAGACGGCGTCGTTTGTCGCCACATAGAGAATGTTCGCATTGGTCGGATGGAGCGCGATCGAGACGATAGCTTCGCTATCTTTCTGGCAGCCGACAGAGAACAGCGCCAGTAACAGTGCGGCGAGTTGAATGAATTGGGAGGTCGTTCGAATTAGCATGACAGTCGTGGACCTAATCATAGGATTCGTTGTTGAGTCAAGGAGCAGGGGGGCGCGAGGCGGCTGGCAAGTCTCTGTGCTCGCGGAACAGAAGAGGGGATGGAGTCTGATGATCTTCTTTGCTCGCGCAACGCGCGGTCGCGGACTCCCCTCGTTGGACGCGCGCAGTGGAAGATCGATCAGCCCCCATCCCTGAAGAGAGAACAAGCGAGCGTGGAGGGATCAGGGTGTTGTCCAACGCGCGCACGCGGGATCAATCAAATATTGTGAAATTAAAGGCGGTGCTCCCTCCATGGGCGCACTTGGAGTGACACGGGTGGCAGTCCCATAAGAAGCGAACAAGCATGCGTTGATGGAGAATTAGGTTTGGCGGTGCTCGGTGCATGCGCGCAATGGGAGATCGCCCAGGCCGCTCCTTGCAGTCTATCCGGGCAAGCAAGGATTGACATTAGCTCGCAAAGTAGGAATGCTTAGGCTGAACTCGACGAAGAGGCCACGAGTTTACACGGGATACTCCGCAAGTCTCTTTAGCTGGCCCAGCAGTTCACTTAATAGTTCGTCCGCGTACTACCGCCACCCATGACCCATGCAACGAAGAAGCGGAAGTCTTCAGCGGCGAAGCAGTTTGCCGAGATCGAGCGGATCTCCATTGCCGGAATCAACGAGCGTATGGGGCCACTTGGCTTGCACATGTACGCGGAGTCATACCTCTCGGCCGCTCAATTGCTACCCAAGCCGAATGTCCCCTTCGAGCCAGTACGACCATATCTCGTTTGTCACGCCATCGAGCTCGCTCTAAAGGCTTATCTGTCGCTCCGGGGCTCCGCTATGGTTGATCTTGCCGACGGCGCGTTTGGGCACAACCTGGACTCTCTTTTCACGAGGGCGGTCGAAGGCGACCTAGCCCAACTCGCACCGCTTACGAACGCACAAAGCAATGCCATTCGTCTCGCCACAACCTACTACGCTGGCAAGGTGTTTGAATATCCTGCGGTGGGAGAAGCACTCGCCGCGTACCCACAATCGCCACCCGTCGAAGTGCTATTTGAAGCAGCCGTCTGCCTCGTAGAAGCACTTCGGCAGCCATGCAGAGAGGCAAAATGAACCCTCGGCGAAGTGGGCGGCCTAACCATTCCATCGAGGGGACGCCCAAAAGGCTGCGTCTTTTGAGTGCCTCTTATGTCAAGCGTTAGACAGCAGAGCAACTTGATCGAAGGATGGCAGCGCTTGCTCATTCCTTCTTTTGGGGAATGGGGTCTGATTGATCTCCCACTGCGCGCATGCGACGAGCACCGACCATAGTGTCAAAATGTAATGAATCTTGTGTGCGCGTCGCGCGAGCACAGAAGATCAATCAGACCCCGTTCCCCGACCCGCCATCCTCAATCCTTACAGCTTCTTGTTAAATCGCTCTGCATAGCCCGTCAGCTCCATGTACCCCTGGCCCTTGATCGGTTTTCCCTGTGAAGTGCCGGTGGTCTCGATGGCGCCTTCCCAATAGGTTACTTGGGTGCTGCGCGTCGTGGAGAGTTCTTGCTCTGCCATGAGGGGAGCGAGTTCCAACGAGAGTTGCTGTGAGGGAATGGTCAGGCGCCAACGCTGCGGATATCGTGCGCGACTGGTCGGACTGGTCCAGTAACTCGTGGGTTCTAGGGTGAAGTCTCCGATTGAAAGATGGTGCCCTCGTCCCTCCCGATCGATGAGGGTCCCGCTGGAGACAGGGTCGGCCGATCCATCGGCGCGGCGAAGCCGGTAAAGCATGAGTTCCGTTCGATTGTCGAGTTGCAGACTGAACCAATCCCATCCGACTAGATCCTTGCCCAGGTCGGCGGAGCCGAACTCATGGTCCATCCAGCTCGTGCCGGTTACGTCGAGCGATTCATCCCCGATTGTAAGGGTGCCGGTCGTGGCTAGCCTGGTGAAGGAATAGTAATGGGAGGCTTGGCCCGCAGCCGAGCCTTTGCGGCTGATCCCGTCGGAGCCATGCACCACGAGGGGCTTGTCTTGCGAGACCGTGAGTTGGAGGGCGAGGTCGCCATCTGAAGCACGGAGCGTTTGCGTGCCAGGAGTTGCCGATGACGATTCGGCACTCCAGCGATCGATCCAGACATGGAGGCGATCATGATCCGCGCCGGCCTTGCCCAAGCCGGCCCGGCTGATTTTCTCCGCATAGTGAAACTGCCCCTTGCTGAGGTCGCTCACGGCGAAATGGGCCAGGTACAGTTGAGAGATGGTCCACTGTGACGGCAGCGTGTTCACCTGGTCTTTCGGTATGCCACGGCGGAAGAAGGTGAGTTGATAGCCGAACGACCTGCCGTCCTTCGTCGTGAGCTGGCCCGTGTAGTACCACCATTCCGTGCGAAACTCCTCATGTGCTCCGTGATCGCGCGGGAAGGCGTAGCGATAACCTTCCGTGGCGGGGCGGAATTCCTGTGAGCTATCTGCCGCAAGGCCCGGCACGACCACCAGCAGACTGCTCGACAGGAACAGGAGGTGTCGAAGATGACGCCATAATTTGCGCATGCGTGACGGAGGCTCCGTAACATGAGGGAATCGTCGCGTGCGCTTATAGCACGCTTCGGCAAGTGGCACAAATCTCCTGTGTTGATCAGTGTTTTCGTCAACTCGATGGGCAAGAGACGCGCGCCTCTTGCCGTTGACAATTTTGTCGGCCATCAGCTATCGTGAGCCATGCAGACCGATCATGAGCGAGAGCACCATGGCCGTGACCAGCGTGATGTGGTGACGCCGTTTCCCATTCCCTCGCGGATTCCGGTGTTCCCGCTTCCAAACGTCGTGCTGTTTCCCAAGACCTATCTCCCCCTTCATATCTTCGAGCCGCGCTACCGTGCCATGGTCTCAGATGCGGCGCTGAGCGGGCAATGTATCGGCATGGCCCTGCTCAAGGAGGGATGGGAATCCGATTACTACGGCCATCCGCCCGTGTTCTCGATGGGCTGTGTCGGGCGGTTGGTCAGCGTGCAGCCATTGGCCGATGGCCGCTCCAACATTATGCTACAGGGACTGGAGCGGTTTACGATCGAACGCGAGTGCTACGACAAGGCCTACCGTGAGGCGACGATTGCGATCGCGGCTCGGGGCCAGGAGGCGTCGCTGGATCCCGCGGTCCGCCAGCGCCTGTTTACCATCCTGGAATCCTATCTCCACGCACACGGTGGTGGGCCGACATGGCAGGAGTTTTTCCGGGAAGAAGTGAGCGATGAGATTTTCGTGAATACCCTGTCCACCTACTTGGAGTGTACGCCCTTGGAAAAGCAGTTTCTGTTGGAGGCCGACAGTCTTCATCAACAAGCCCGCCGTCTCAGCGACCTCATCGAGTTCATGATGTACGATCAGTCCGGTGCGAAGGGCTGGGGCTAATGGATCGCGCCATTGCCATTCAGGTCTCCCGGCTCACGAAAACTTATGACGGCGGCCATGTGGCCGTCTCCGATTTGTCGTTTCAGGTCTATGCCGGAGAGATTTTCGGTCTCCTCGGACCGAACGGAGCGGGGAAAAGTACGACGCTCCGGACGCTCATCACGCTGCTGACGCCGACATCTGGCACGGCGAGCGTCTTAGGCCACGATACGGTGCGCGAGGCGGATGTCGTCCGGCAACTGATCGGGTACGTGCCGCAAGAGCGGGCCATTGACCGCTTTCTCACCGGCCGGGAACATCTTGAACTCCTCGGTGCGCTGTACCACTTGTCGAAGGCGGAAGCGACGAAACGCATTGCCGAGTTGCTGAAGCTCGTGGAACTGGAAGAGGCGGCCGATCGTCCGGCGAAGACCTACTCCGGGGGCATGAAGCGGAAGCTCGATATTGCCTGCGGTCTCTTGCCGGACCCCAAGATTTTGTTCCTCGACGAGCCGACCTTGGGCTTGGATGTGCAGAGCCGTCTCCGCATCTGGGACTATGTGCGGATGTTGAAGGCGCGCGGCATGACGATCGTCATGACAACGAACTATTTGGATGAAGCGGACCAGCTGTGCGATCGGTTGGCCATCATCGACGGGGGAAAGATCAAGACGCTCGGCTCGCCGGCTGAGCTGAAAATAGGGCTGGGCGGCGATATCGTGTCGCTGACCTTGAAGGACCGGAACAAGATTCCGGCGTTGGCCTCGGCCCTGACCGGACAACCGGCGATGCGAGCGGTCAAGGCGACGCCGGCCGGTTTGGATATCCGGGTTGAATCGCCGGAGAAGGCCTTGCCCGCGATCCTCGAATCCGCCAATCGATTAGACTGCCAGCTGGAGTTTATCGAATACCATCGGCCGAGGCTGGACGACGTATTCATCGCCCATACGGGGCGGTCCATGACCGAATCGGTTCAAGACATTCAGACGGTATAAGGAGATACGGTGGCGCAGTACTGGCAGGAAATTCATGCATTGACGATGCGGTGGGTCCGGCGGCTCAGCCGCGAGAAATTCAGTATGTTGTTCACGCTCGTGCAGCCGATGCTGTTCTGGCTGATCTTCTTCGGCAACCTGTTCCAACGGGCTGCGGATGTGCAAGTGACGCAGGCGCCGAACTACATCAGCTTCCTGACCGCCGGCGTGGTTGTCATGACGGTGCTCAACAATGGACTCGCCGGTGGCGTGGATCTGCTTTTCGACAAGGAGAACGGGTTCCTGGAACGGTTGATGACTACGCCGATCCATCGGAGCTCGGTGATCCTGAGCCGCTTCATCTTCGTGATGACGATTACCTCACTCCAAGTGCTCGTGATCCTCGGAGTGGCCTTTCTGTTCGGCGTCCAGCCGGCGACGGGGCTCCTGGGCGTCGCGGCGATCTTGATGATCGGGATGCTCTTCGGCGTCGGGCTGACGGCGATTTCCATGGCCATGGCCTTCTCCGTGAAAAGCCACGGCGACTTCTTTTCGGTCCTGGGCTTTTTGTCGCTGCCGATGATTTTCTTGAGTTCGGCCCTGGTGCCTTTGGCGGCGATGCCGGCCTGGATGGGATTTTTAGCGCGCTTCAATCCGATGACCTGGGCGATCGACGCGGTGCGGCCGCTGATTCTCTCGGGCTGGACGGAGGCGCTTCCCCACGTCGGGATGGTGGTGGTCGTCATGGTGATTTTCGACGCGCTCTGTCTCTACGGGAGCGCCAAGGCATTCCGTCGGGCGATGGGCTAATGAGCGGGCTGTCCGGGAGTCCCACCATGCTGGTCAACGAGAGCCAAATCCGGGCTTTGATCCGGCTGCTGTCCGATGAAGACGAGAGGATCGTCCGGACCATCAGCGGCAAACTCATCGACATCGGTCCCTCTGCCGTGCCCCTCCTCCAGGAAGCGGAAATCGAGCAGCCGGAAATGGCCGACCGTCTGTTGTCAGTGCTCGAGGAAATCCGTGGTGGAAACATCGAGGATGAACTCATGCAGTTGGCGGCGCTGCCTGATGAGTCGATGGATCTCGAGCGGGGCGCCTTTTTGATCGCCCGCTATGCCTATCCCACCCTCACGGTCGCCTCCTATGCCAGGCAGCTCGACGAGATGGCGCAGGAAGTACAGGACCGGCTCGGGTCTCGGGCATCCGGCGAGGAAACGATCAAAACGTTGAACCGCTACCTCTTCACGGAACAGGGCTTCAAAGGCAACACGAAGAACTATTACGAGTTGGAGAATAGTTATCTCAACTGCGTCATCGACAGGCGGACGGGCATTCCCATCAGTCTCTCGACCCTGTACCTCCTCGTCGGAAAGCGGATGGGTCTTCCGGTGCATGGGATCGGGATGCCGGGGCATTTCTTAGTGAAGTACGAATCGGATCGCTACAAGGTTTTTGTCGATTGCTTCAACGGGGGCGCCCTGCTGACCGAGAAGAATTGTCAGCGGTTTCTCACGGAAGCCGGCTATGGATTTGACGAGAAATATCTGCAACAGAGCTCGGTGCGTGCAATTCTCTCCCGCATGATCAAGAACCTCTTGGCCATCTATGCCAAGCTCGACGACCCCCTCAAGAAGGCCCGCCTGACGAAATTCATTGCGATTCTTGGTTGCGACAACAAAGAAGGCGGATTGTAGAGGTCGCAGTCGTCACGTCGAAAGTCTGCATGTCATCAAGTCGTCGGACTTGATGACATGATAGACCTGATGGACTTTCGACTCTTCATTCTTATAGCTTGATCGTCATCAAGTCCTTTCCGACCACGATCTTCCCCCCGAACGTTTCTCCTGCTTGCTCCTGCACATTGTATCGTTCGGTGATCGGATAGAAGTGCGAGAGCACGAGTTTCCCGATGCCGGCCTCTCTCGCCACCTGTCCACATTGACCGGCATGCAGATGTACCGGGCTCGGCCTGCTGGCGGGGAATGAACAGTCCAGCACCGCGAGATCGACGTCGCCACAGAGGCGGACGAGATTGTCGCAGTATTGCGAATCGCCGGAATAGGCCAGGGCCTTTCCTCCATATTCGATGCGGTACCCCAGGCAATGGAGATTTTCCGTGTGGGTCACCGTTCGGGGAATCACGGTGGTTTTTCCGATCGTAAAGGCCCGATCAGCCACCTCTTTGAAGTGCACGGCAAACGGGGCGTGCGTGAAGCCGGGCAAGGTGGCAAAGAGGGCTTTGAAGAATTGCTTCGTGCCGCGAGGGCCGATCACGGTGAGCGGAGGTCTCGTTCCCCCTTCGTATTTCGTAAAGATCATCGCATCGAAGAAATAGGTGATGAAGTCTGAAAAGTGGTCGGCGTGGTAGTGGGAGAAGAGAACGTGGGTAATCCGATGCCGGTTCATGCCGGTTTTGAGAAGATTTGCCAATGTGCGTGGGCCGAAGTCCAGCAGCATCGTCTGATCGGTGCGGACGAGGTAGCCGGCGGCGGCGCGGGTGGGGTGGATGTTCGTGCCGGATCCGAGAATTGTCAGGCGCATAG
>JBEGVJ010000145.1:0-4240 GCA_041178465.1 Nitrospirota bacterium | reverse complement strand
CCACCTGTGATTCCCTGGGCCTGACCTGTGGGGAACGGACGATTTTCACCCACGACGATCTTGGCCTTTTGGTTATCCGCGGCAAGCACTTGAGGGGTCGATAGGACATTCGTGTCCGTGAGGCTTAGCAGCAGTTGTAAGAATGCGCGCACGTTAACAGTGTTGAGGACCGCCACTGCTCCCGAGGCGCCAGTAGCAGCCCCACCAATGGCTTGCGCGATGGAGGCCAAGTCTTCCGGTGCGCGATTAAATCCACCGATGCCTTGTAGAAAACCGCTCTTGCCCGCACCCAACACTTGAATAGGGTCGCTTCCGATCTGCCTGAGCCGATCGACTTGCACCTCCAAGATGACGGCTTCGACAAAAACCTGTTTCCGGCGCGTATCCAAGTCTCGAATCACGGATTGCAACCTGGTGTAAGCATTTTTGGTCGAACTGACAATGATCGAGTTTGTGGCCTTGTCCGCAAAGACCTGGACAGGGGCTTCGAATTCACTCAACGACCGTAACGGTGGGCGAGCGCCTGGTGCTGTCTGTGCCACGGTCTGAGATCGGGCGACGAGATTGGTCAGGACGGCGGCAAGGTCGGTCGCATTGGCGTGCTTGAGTTTGTAGACGAACGCGCCCCGCTCCGGGGGAAGGTCTCCCATCGCCACGATTTGATTGACGCTCCCCTTCGGGACGACAGCGAGACGACTGACCTCGAGCGCTGCCACAAACATGCTGTACGCTTGGTCGTGCGTGACCTTCGTGGGGGAATATACGCTGATTTTCCCCCCGGCTTTCTTGACGACATCGTCCAAGACAAAGTTCTTGCCGGTCAACTCGCTAATAAATCGAACAAAAACAGAAAGCTCGACATCATTAAAGTCGAGGGAGACGCGTCCGGAGGGGCTTCCTCCAGATTCAGCCCGCAGGGTGAGAGGAATCAGAAGTTCGCTCAGCGCCGCCAGCAGGCAGACGAGAGAGGCCAGCCTGATCCACTTAAATTGTTCGAAGGGGGAGAATGTCATGCTTCGCAAATGGTGTACGGAGGGATCGGTAATCCCCTTCGGCTCCTGGCGAGTAAAAAGTGAGAATAAAAGACGGTATCACAGGGCTCCTTAGCGACACAACCAAACTAGCATATCTACCTCATGTGAACTATTATATCGCGTCCACCGATTAGCACCAGATTTTTCGCGATTAGACGGGCGGGCTTGCGGGCTGGTTGCTTGATGTTTTGTTCGGGGATGTCCTCCTTGTCTGATCGGTCTACTTAAACTTAACCCCTAAGTCCTGCTTCGAGGGTTTCCGAGAAGAGAGACATCCGCTGGCAGGGAGTTTCCACTCGTTGCTCTGCGAGAGGGCGTTCCTGTGTCGATTCTTGGCCAGCCTGTTCGTTTTTGAAGGAAGAGCGAGGAAGGGAAGGGGAGGTCGGCCTCGATCAACACATTAATTAATCAACGGAATTTACGTTTCACGCAAACGTCAGCCCGGCACCTGTATTGCATGTCTATTATAGCTTGCACTCGGGCCCTCAAGGAACCGCACACAAACGAAGTTTGGCGTAACATGGCGAGGGAAGATGCGTTGCACTTCTTTCAATGATCTAATAAGGTCGTAAAGTGCGGACGGATAAGAAACCCCCTCGAAAATCTGCCACAAAGACTCCCTCACGGGTGCCGAAACAGAGTCTTGTCGGCTATGGCAAAAAAAACGCGCTTCTCGAGGAAGCCGTCACCCTCATGAACGCCGGAAAGTACGGCCAGTCTTCTGCTGTTCTAAAAGATCTACTCGCGCTCGACCCTCACAATACGGAGGCCCGTCGGCTTTTCGCCACTCTCCATTTACGGCTAGGCAGTCTCATCACGGCGCGGCAGGCATTTGAAACTCTCGCGAATGAAGCAATCGCACGACAAGATTTTTGGTTGGCCGAATCGTTGTTGTGTGAATACTTAGCCGCCGGACCTCGTTGCGTTCCGTTCCTCGAACTCTTGGCCCGTGTGTACGAAGAGAAGGGGGATGTCATGGCCGCAGTGGCTGAATTGGGCAAGGCGATCGATCTTCTCATCGAAGATCCAGACGCTGAAAACCCCAAGAAGCCGTCTCAGCTCTATGCGAAGGTGAGAGAGCTTGTACCGGCCAGCTCTGTGGCATTTCGATTTGCCCCTCTTTTCGACATACAAACCGGTGAGCTTCTCGGACCCCATCCTGAGTCTTCTACCGAAGCAACTTCAATTGAAGCAGAAGATTGGGCTTGCAGTGTTGGAGCGTCTGCTTATCCCGTGGCTCTGACCACAGCGATCTCATCGGAAGACGATGTCTCGCAGCCCCTGGACGAAACGCTCGCTGCCTCTGAAGACTCTAGGACTCCTGATGTGATATCGCGGGAACAGTTTGATGGGGCTCTCCCGAGTTCCGATGTTCCGCCATCCACTTCGTCGAATTCTGTCGTTGAGTCGCTCAATGCTCCGGACGTTCCGATAGATCAGGAAGCGGTCGATCCGGCTCCACAGGAATCACGGGCTCCGCTGGCCGAAACTATTGGGTCAATGCCCAAGACCGATTCCCTCGGGCAGAATATCCTGCCCGCAATGTCGGATCTGCCGAGTGCGGAGGGGGAGCCGGCTGCCAGCCCAACATTGTACGAGCTGCAGCTTCCGGCTAGTGAGCATCGTGATGATGGGATGAGGGATCCCCTTGTCGAATGTTCGTCCTTTGTGGATGAGGGACTTGCCTCTCCCTCTGGAGAGGAGCGAACTCCGGACGCCCGGACATCGATCACGTCTTCGGTCATATCGCCGGGGTTACCCTCCCCCATGCCATGGGAGCAGGTAGTAGAGGACATCACCAAGCTTGAGGAAGCAGTGCCTTTCAAGGCTTCGTTCGCTCAATCGGATGGAGCCCCGGTATTGGGCGGTGAATCCGTTCTTGCTGTGCCCTCTAATACTCAGCCTGAGTCTGTATCGGATCAGTTAGCGAGCCACTCGGTGCTTCCAGAGCCTGAAGCCCCAGCCCCGCCTGCCGCATTTTCCAATCCGGATGCGATCTCACCGGCTGCGAGGGAGTTAGACTCAGTTCAACCGGAATTCGCGCCAGAACCAGAGAGCGCTGTTTCATTCAGCGACCCTGAGTCATGGCCGTTGGCTCACCCTTCGATCCTGAGTGAGGAGCGCGAATCGATTGTAGAAACAGATGCAAGTAGAGAGTCAGATGTGCCATGGCCAGCCGCGGCTTTTCTTTCGGAAGATTGCTCGCGACTTGAGGAATCACCGACTTTGTCGAGCGGCGGCGCAAGCTCTTTCATGGCGGACGCGGCGCCGCCTGTATCGCAGCCGGTCGAATCTACTCGTGAATCCGAACCAGTTTTGTGCCCGTCCTTTACGGAGCTGCAGCCCCTGGCGCTACTTCCGGAAGTTTCTGATTCCGAGCTCTCACGCTCAGCGGTGGTTCTGGAAGTAGCGCCAGGGGCTAACCCGGTTTTCACGGAGCATCATGAAATACCCGGCGCACCTTTCCCGGCCGCCGCGGCTCCTCCGCTCTCTGCCGCGCCACCTGATGCCTCCTCAGCATCTCCCGCTTCGACGGATACACCGTTGCAGTGGAATACTGGCGAAGTCGAGGTTCAGACACATCGTCCGTCTGAAAAGAAGCGAAACTGGGATAAGGAGAAGGGGGGGGCTCCGGCCGTTCAGCCGACTCCCTTGCCACTGGCAGAGGAATCTCCTGAGTCGGTCGTAGAGTCGCCGCGTGGTGGTGGGTGGGTATCGGACTCCCCGGCGGCTCCTGCCGTTGACAAGGGTGTGCTTCAGGAAGACACAAGGCCGATGTGGGCTCAGGCGAGTGACGCGATTACGTTTGTGAATGTTCGCGCGTCGTCCCTTCAGGCAGAGCCGAATGCCGACATCGAGCCCATCCATTCGAGCCCAGAATCCGCCGCGCCGGTCGCAGCGCCGGCAGTGGATGTCCTCTTTGACTCAACGGAGCGGAGAAGCCAGGTTCGCACGCAGGATCGGCTGGTGCCGTCACGCACGCGTCCGCGGCTTGCGGCGCAAGTCCATATCGGCATCTCGTCATTTCTGAGATCCTGTTTTTCAACGACGCAATCAATGGCCATGTTGTGCATAGGGTTGGCGCTCTTCTGTGCCGCACTAGTGGCGATTGGCATGGGAGCGGTGGGATTGGCGTGGCTAGTCATGGAAGAGCCTCCGACGCCGGCCTATCACAACCTGACGACGGCTTCCCCACAGGCGCATAC
>JBEGVJ010000144.1:0-19982 GCA_041178465.1 Nitrospirota bacterium | reverse complement strand
GCCTTCGATACGGCCCAGCGTGATGGGATATTCGCGCAGAATGCGGCTGCCTTCGACGACGCCCCAGCCCGCCGCCTTCAAGGCAGGATCGATATGCTCGGCTCTGGTTTCCGCTTCGTTCATAGGCTGCGCAATACGTAATGGCCCGTCTTTTTCCCGCCGACCTTCTCAACCAACCCCGCATCGAGCAGCGGGCGCAAGACATCCATCGCCCCCTGCCGGGACAGGCCCAGCGCCGTCCATATGTCACCGGGCGTCATGCTGCCATGATCGCGAAGCAGATGCAGCAGCTGTTCCTGCCTCGGACGCAAGACCAGTTTCTCCATCGGTTTCGCCTGGAACGTATGAATCCGCAGCCACACCCGTTCGAGAGTCTGACGAAGTCCTGCCGCGCAATATTCCAGCCAGGCAGTCAGATCGTCTCCGGCCTTCCGCACCGCATCCAACGCGGCGTAATAGGTCGGCCGATCCTCCCAGTAATATTCATCCACCGAAAAAATATGTTGCGTGTCGAAGCCGCGCCGGTAGAGTTCCCACAGAGCCAGCGCCCGGCCCGTGCGGCCATTACCGTCGGCAAACGGATGGATGGCCTCGAAGCGATAATGCAGAATGGCCGAACTGAGCACCGGCGAGAGTGTTCTGGCAGGCTTGTTCCACCATTCCAGCAGCTCGAACATCAGCCCAGACACGGCATCGGGCGGAGGGGGACGATACTGTCCGACCCGGACCGCGATCATGCGATATTTCCCCGCCTCGCCCTGATCCATCACCTCTCCGGCCAGAATCCGGTGCAAGGCCAGAATGTCCGCATGGCGGATCGTCTTTTTCCCCGCATGCTTCTCCACATAGCGCAGCCCGGCAAAGTAATTGAGGACCTCCCGCTTATGCCGCGCGCCGGACGAGGACAGCTCGCGCCCCTCCTCCAAGGCTCGCACCTGCGCGAGTGTGAGTGGATTGCCCTCGATCGCTGTCGATGCATGGGCGGTGCGGCTTCGGGTGTCTTTCTGGAGGGCGGGAATCCAGGCGAGGTCCACCACGGCGCTGTGAATGCGCTCGCGCAACGCCGCCACCTGCTCGACTTCCCCGAGCAGGGCCGGCGTGATCGTGAAGTGCGGAACATAGGCCATAGGGGCAGGCTAATTAAGAGTCAAGTATAAGTCAAGTTTTGCGTCAAGTCCTCACAGCTGCCCGGCGAAGGCCTGGTGGAGTAGCGACTTCTTCAACGCCTCCAGCGCGGCAGGCCTCCGCTCATAGACGGAGGCGAGATGGCTGGAGTGGTCTCCACTGCGCGCATCGAGCAACCATCATCCACCCAATTGATCCTTCCAAGCTCACTTGCCTTTCCTTTCTTGGAAGGGCACCCACGTTGGTCTACGTGCGGCCGTTGAACGAGGCCCTTTACTTTTCCAACCTCTCTCTTAAATTGAGGGACCAGGCTGTCCTTCACTGCGCACATCGAACGAGCACATTCTTATCGTGCGCGTTCGGCGAGCAAGAAGGATGGCCTGGTCCCTCCTCCCTCTTCCAGGCTCGCCCACTCCACTCTCTCAGGAAGAACACCCATGTTGGTCCCACTGCGGCCGTCGAACGAGGCTACAGATTGGCCTTCCAAGCTCGCTCGTTACCTCTTCAGGGATGGGGGCTGATTGATCTTCCACTGCGCGCGTCCAAGAACCTCGAGCGAGACAGGCGGGACAAGCGAGACGGGCCAAGCGCAATCTTGATAACTCAACTCTTCACCAGCACTCAGCGAGGCGGCTGGTGTGGTCTCCACTGCGCGCATCGAGCGACCACTGTTTCATCGTGGGGGCTCTGCGAGCACAGAGACCATACCGGCTGCCTCGCCATCCCCTTCTGAGGCCGCGCGTTGCGCGCGCAGTGGAAGATCATCAGCCCTCATCCTCCTCCTATTTCTTCTTTTTTGCTCGCTCAGGCTTCGTCGTCCCGGCCATGACGACCACCTGCGTCCGGTCGGAGAAGGCCCGATCGATACGCTGCTTCCCATTGCTCGTGAGAATAATGAGTCCGCTGTGACCCTCAATGCGCTGCAGGAAATGGGCAAGCTCCGCATTCACGGATTGATCACGGGCATCTTTGGCTGTACTGCCTGCCCCGAACAACGCGTCTGCTTCATCGAAGAAAAGGATCGCGCCACTGGCTTCTGCTTTATCGAAGACGTCGTTCAGATTCTTCTCGGTTTCACCGATGTATTGGCTCACCACCGCCGACAAATCCACTCTGAACAAATCTACTTTCAACGTTTCCGCCAACGTCTCGGCAGCCTTCCTCCGGCGGAGCGCCGTGGAGCCGGACAGAATCAGGACCGCGGCTGATGCCGCCTTGGGCTTCTTCGCCCGGCGCACCGGCGCTGCGGTCTTCTTCCCCGCGGTCTTCTTTGCTGCGGTCTTCGTGCTCTTCGCGCTCTTCCCTCTGATCACCTTGGCTGCCATATTTTCTTCTTACTCCTCTTCCTATGTTGAATCCCCAACCCCGTCCAATCTCCTAATGCCCGCTTCCGATTACGCAGAAGACGGCTTGCGGATCTTATCTGCAATTGATCACAATAACCAGCGACTCACCTCGGCACATCGGAAAATACAGGATGACGCCAACGGCGCTAATTGAGCAGGAACTCGCGGCAGCCGAGACTGCGCGGCAGGACAACAACGACGGGAAGGCGCGAGTCTGTGCCAGACGCGCCGTGGCCCTCGCCACCGAATCCTGGCTGGCAAAGCGCCCTCTTCCACGATGGCACGGGGATGCCATGGCACATCTCCGGCAAATTCAGCAGGACGAATCCTTCCCTCTTCCCATCCGGCAAGCGGCCGAACGATTGAGCACCTCGGTAACCCGTCAGCACACAGCCCCCTTCACGACAGACCCAATTGCCGACGCGAGACTCATCATCGATCACCTCAGCACGATCACGCCAGAGAGAACGTCATGATCCGCGCGGGGCTCTCAGCGATCAGCGACTACTGCAGCGGGAGACAATCGAGCTGAACATCGCGTGACTGTCACGAAGTGAACGGACCGTGCCAGTCTGCCTGACTCTCACAGGACAGCCCCCTACAGGATGCTCAAAACGTTCGTCCAGCGAGGCCGCAGCCGATGAAAGCACCGGAAGCGTAGCCTCAGGGCTACGTTGAGGATGCTTTCGAGGCGAGAACGAAACTGGCGGACGTTTTCAGCATCCTGTTAAAATCCCACCGATAAACCAACCGTTCCCAGCAATGCTGCCCGATCGGCTGGTCCAGCGAACTCGGTGCCGAGGCCTGCGTCGACCACTAACCGCGAGGTCAGTTGATGGCGGATGCCTACCTCGACACCGGTGTGATTGCGTTGCCCGCGCAGGTCCGACTGTCTCGTATAGAGACTGGCAATCAACGTGTCGCGGAAACTGCTGGGATAGCCCAAGGGGTAGCTGACGGCCGCCACCGCGCGATAGGCCCCAGGCCGTTCCTGCCCTTGTGGCGACCCAAGGACGGTGTAGCCCGCGTTGAGGTGCGCGCGCAATCGGCCGAACGATCGCGTGAGGATGCCGGTCACTTGGGTATCCACCCCTTTCGAATTCACGCCGGTGGGCAGGTCCGTCTCGACCCGGAGAGCCATGGCGGGAAGGCTCACCGTCTCGGTATTGAAGTTATAGAGCAGGCCCAGATGCAGATCGCCCGACTTGCTCGCGCCGACGAGGGTATTCGGCTCGGTGAAGAGATCGCCTTGGATTTCAATCTGCGCGTTCTCGAAGGCGCCATAGATGATTTGCGGCTGAAAAGTCACGCGCGTGCGGCTCTCCCGCCGGTCGTTGAAGCGCACGCCTCCCTCCAGCCCGATCTCCCCTTTTGGAATCGCATAGGCATCTTCCATTCCGATCGGCCGGTTCGGATCGAGGTTGTCGTGGTCCAATGCAAGGAGCGGCGCAGGCAGCAGTCCCAACAGCAGAAGCGCCAACACGCGAACGGTGCTCAGGGTCATGTTCCTCAATGGCGGTGCTCCACATCTGTAACGATCATCGGATTCGTTTCATCCGCACTCGCCAGATAATAGGTATTCAGAATACGATAGATCTCCGCCCGCTTATCTTCCCAGGCCGGCAACTGTTCACTGGTGAGGATGTCGCTGATGTTGTCGTGCAGCATATGGAGGTTGTCGAAGATGTTGGCGATCTCCGGATAGCGCGCAGCGAACAGAGGACTCAACTCCGCCGTCAGCGGCATGAAGGTCCATTGTGTTTGTGGCTGGTCGAGATAATGCCGATAGGTCGAGAGAATGGGCCGCACGGCCTGCTTCTTGGCCTCAAGATCGCGCGCGGCCTGCAACGGATCGTAGACCGCCACTTGCAGATAGTGATAGGCCCAGATGGTGGCGTTGAAGAGTGGGAACCGCTTACGGAACGATTGGGAATAGGGAAAGGCATCGAGCCGATGATGGTCCAGCTTCTTCGCCGTGATGGCGTAGGCACTCTCCCGATAATAGGCCAGCACGTCCCGGATGGCGCGGTCTTTATCCGGCTCGTCCGAGACGACGATGTCATAGGTGGCGCGATGCAGGGCATGCGCTTCGTCGAACGTGTTCTGCGCGCGCCAGGCCAGCTTCATGTAAGTCGGAGCGATGGCCTCCTCGTTGGGATTGAGCCGAGGCTTGGACGCAATGAAGGCAAGCGTCTCCTTGCGGGCCCGATCTTCGATGGCCGCCACATCCGTGCCTCCGGTCAGGAGAAGATTCTCGTAGAGATTGGAGTGGCCGAAGTCCACGCCGTTGAATTCAATATCGAGTTCGGCCAGGTCCTCCCGCAACGAAAAGTTCCAGAACGCCCGATAGTAGAACCGTTTATCCCGAGGCTCAAACTGACTGCAAGCCGTGAGCGCAAAAACCATCAGGACGATCATCCCAACGGAAACGGTTCGGCTGATTCTATCTGTCGCTTTACCACTCATCACTAAAGCTTGCTCGCCTTCTTTTCCAACTCCCGCTCAATCACGCAAGGGTGTGAGGAGCTTTCGACTTTCCTCACTTTGCTCTTAAGGGGAGTCGCCGGGCTGTCCTTCACTGCGCGCGTCGAACGAGCACATTCTGATCGTGCGCGTTCCGCGAGCAAGAAGGATGGTCTGGCGGTTCCCCTCTCCTCCTTCTGAGGGCGCGCGCTCCGGGAGCAAAGAAAGTTTCTCACACCCTTGCGCATCACCTTCAGAGACCGCGCGTTGCGCGAGCACAGGAGATCAATCGGCCTTCCTTCTCTTCCAACCTCTCTAAAAGGGAATGGCCGAGGTTGCCCTCGACTGCGCGCATCGAACGAGCACATTCTGATTGTGCGCGTTCTGCGAGCAAGGAGGGCACCTGGCTGTTCCCTTCCCTCACCAACCTAGAGCCCACCGATGCCCGTTCTTCTCCAACAACGCATCCGCTTCACTCGGTCCCCAGCAACCGGCCGTATAGAAGTGGACGGCGTTCTCGCCGGTCAACAACGGGTCATAGAGACGCCAAGCCGTTTCGGTGAAATCCGCGCTGACGAAGAGGGTCTGATCGCCGATCATCACGTCGCGGAGAAGGGTTTCGTAGGCTTCCGGAAGCTGGCCGAAGGCTTGTTCATAGTCGAACTGCAACGCATGGTCGCTCAGTTGGAACGGCCGCCCCGGACTCTTCACGGAAAAACAGAGCGAGAACCCTTCATTAGGCTGGAGCGTGATCAAGAGCTTGTTGGGCGGGATGCTCCCTGGATCGAGGGAGCGAAACACTTGGGTCGGGGCCTCGCGAAAGGTCACCGCAATCTGAGTCAGTTTACGCGGAAAGCGTTTGCCCGTTCTGAGATAGAAAGGCACGCCCTTCCATCGCCAGTTGTGAATCTCCGCTTTCAACGCGACATAGGTCTCCGTGGTCGAGTCCTTCGAGACCCCCCGTTCCTCGCGATAGCCCGGGATCGTCTGGCCTGCGACCTGCCAGGATGTGTACTGACCGAAGACGACATCCTGATGCGTGATCGGCGCAATGGAATGGAGCACTTTCAGCTTTTCACTCTGGATCGCCGCGGCATCGAAGGACACCGGCACTTCCATCGCCACGACCGTCATGAGTTGAGTCAGATGGTTCTGCACCATATCGCGGAGCGCCCCGGCCTGCTGGTAGTAGGCCCCGCGATGCTCGACGCCGAGATCTTCGGCCACGGTAATCTGAATGTTCTCGATGCTGTTGCGGTTCCAGAGGGATTCAAAAATCGGATTCGCGAAGCGGAAGGCCAGAAGATTCTGGACCGTCTCTTTGCCCAGGTAATGATCGATACGATAGATCTGGGACTCCTCGATGTATTGATGCAGGGTCGTATTCAGGCGACGGGCTGAGTAAAAGTCTCGGCCAAACGGCTTTTCGAACACGACGCGGATCCAGCCGTGGCTCTTGAGCAATCCCGCCTGATCCAGCCGTTCCATCGCAATGGGCACCGTGTCCGGTGGCAACGCCAGATAAAACACCCGGTTCTCCGGCATGTTGTGTGTGCGCTCCAACCGCCGGATGTACAAAGCCAAGGCCTCATAATCTTGCGGTCCCCCTTCATGCACACTCTGATAGTGCAGACAGTCTTCGCACCAGGCACGCAACTCCGTTTCATTGCGCCAGCCGGCTTTCTGTAGACCTTCGAAGGCCCAGAGCCGAAACCCTTCTTCTCCCAGCTCCGGCAGAGCCGCACCGACAATTAGCGTATTGCGCGTCTCCAGAATTCCCTGGTCCCGCAAATGATACAGAGCGGGCAGGAGCTTCCGACGCGTCAGATCGCCGGTGGCGCCGATGATGACAAAGACGTGGGGCTCAACTTGATGTTGCGACATCTGCATGACCCTCCCTCTGGCAGGATGCTGAAAAAGACCGCCAGCTTCGTTCTCGGCTCATCGAAATCCTCAACGTACCCCTGAGGGTACGCCTCCGGTTCTTTCGTCGGCTGCGGCCTTTTTGAGCATCCTGCAAGTCTGTTCCCCTCTCATCTCGAACATCCAAGTCAGCAGGAAATCTGTCGTGCCGGTATGATTCCATCCGAACTCACATGTCTCTCCTCACAGGCGCGTGGCGGGCGTGATCTCCCACTGCGCACGTCTTCCTGAGTCTCGTGAAACGGGCCTCGTAAAGCGTATCTCGTTGAAGATAAGAGCGTATGGCGAATAGCGCATAGCTGGCAGCAAAGATCCTCCCCCTCTTCATTCCGGACCATACGCTATTGGCTATAAGCCATATGCTCTTTTCAGGAACGAGATACGAACGACGCTTCACGAACGACGAATGAAGAGGGCGGACTTTTTCAGCATCCTATTAGGCTACAGCGTTTTTAGCCAGGCCTGAATGTCCGCAATATCCTGCCGGCTCAACGTATGTTCCCAAGCAGGCATCGGCCCTCGTCCGTACAGGACCGTCTCCCAAAACGACGTCTCAGAATTGAGAATGGGATTACCTGCCAGCTTGGGCCCGAACCCTCCACCGGCGCCGGACCCATGACAGCCCTGGCAATTCGTGGCGAACAGCGTCGCGCCCTGCAGTGCCACTCCGCTCGGGCGTTCTTGCGTGGAAGGATGTTCCGTCTGCAACGGCTCCGCCGCGCCAATGTCGCTGAGCGGGACCGACCCCGATGCGGTTGGATGAAACCGTGCAGCAAGAAACTCTACCAGCAAGCCTGCTTCCTCTTCCGAGAGCTCCGCTCCCCAGTGAACCATTTTGCCGACCGTGGCCTGCCAGCGTGACCGGTCCAACCGTTGCTGCGTAATCAAATCCGTGCTGTGACAGAGGCCGCAGCGAGCGAGCACCAACCCTTCTGCCCGCGCAGCCCTCCCGGCCTGATCATCCGGCGCAGCCCCTGCCCTGCTGAACAGCAAGGTCGCCAGCCCGATCAGACCAACCGCGACAATCCTTGTTGCGCATCTCATCCGGCCACCGTCACGCTCACATAGTCCCACCCGTTCCAAAGAAACCCGCTGGGGTTCCAGGGACTCGCCTTCGGTTGCGTCTGCCCGCAATCATCGGTCGCGCGACAGAGAATCGTATGAAGGCCCGGCCCTGTCGCCTGCCAGATATATTGCCACTGACGCCAACTATAGGGCTGATCTTCACCGATCAAGCGGGCCGGCTCCCAGGTGAGCCCCCCGTCGAGCGAGACCTCGACCGTCACAATCCTGCCCTCGCCGGTCCAGGCCACACCCTGAATCGTGACAGGGCCAGGCGCAAGCGACGTTCCCTCGCTCGGCTGCGCGATAAGCGACTTCACGACCATCGCTTCCACCGGCTTGAGATCGCTGGCCGCAATGGCTTCGCCCGGCTCGACCGGTCTCGTGGGATGGCGATAGGCGGTTTGCATGTAGTAACCCTGGGCTTCGTCCTGCTGCACAGTAATGTCGGTGAGCCATTTGATGCAGGAATCCGCCATCCACCCAGGCGTGACAACCCGTAACGGCGCCCCGTGCAACAGGGGCAAGGGACGGCCATTCATCTCATAGGCCAGGATCGTATCTGGGTGCAGCGCCTTCTCGACCGGGATGCTGCGAACGAAGAGCGGAACCATCGCCGCGACCGGACGGTCCGCCCCTTGGAACTGCACATGATGGCCGTTCGGCTGCAGGCCCGCCTTCAGTAAGACATCCCGTAGTCGCACCCCTGTCCAACGCGCATTGCCGACGGCGCCCCGGTCCCACTGCACGCCCGGCGTCTTCGGCCGGTACGACGCCCGGCCGTTCCCGCTGCATTGCACGACGGCGGTGATGGTGATGGCTTCGAATTGTTTCAGATCGTGCAGCGTGAGCGTCAGCGGCCGATCGACCAGACCAGTCACGTTCAACTGCCAGTTTTCGTCGGAGAGCTGCTCTTGCGGAGGGGGGCCGAAATGGCTGCGGACAAAGAAACGGGCATTCGGCGTGAGGTAGGACGAAAACTCCTGCACCGGGGTTTCTGCATCCAAGGGCCGCGCCACCCGCACAATCAGGTGATCGGTCGCGTCCGTCTCAGCGGCTCGTTCCTTGGCCTGCACGAAAGGGATCGCAGGACCCAGCGCGAACGACAGGCCCAGCCCCTGGATGATTCGCCCCAGCAAGGTCCGCCGCGACATCACCGGGGCTGCATGATTTTCTGTCACAGAGGATTCTCCCGGAGAACTCATGACGACCACCGCAACCAACCTTGCCTGATGCACCATTTCTCAATTTCAACCGCAATAAACACGATTGACGAGAGCGCCAGGCAGAGCGCCAGTTCCTCGAGATCGAGCGGCTCAGTCTTGAAAATCGGATTGAGCGCGGGAATATAGATGGTGGCCATTTGCAGCGCAACGGTCAGGAGCACGGCACCCAACAAGGGACGATTCGTCCAAGGCCCCAGCGTAAAGAACGACTCACGCTCCGACCGAAGCGCGAGCACGTTGCCCAGCTGCGACAGCGTCAGGACGGTGAAGACCATCGTCTGCCAATGGGCATGTCCCGTGCGGTAGGCCCAGGCCTGGGTGAAGAGTGTCACGCCGGCCATGAGCATACCTATCCAGAGAATATCCTGCCACATGCCGCCTGCGAAGATACTCTCGCGCGGCGGTCTCGGCGGCCGCTCCATGAGACCCTTCTCTTCCGGCTCGACCGCCAGCGCCAGCCCCGGCAACCCGTCGGTGACGAGGTTGATCCACAAGATGTGAATCGGCAGCAGGGGAATCGGCATTCCCAAAAATGGGGCCAAAAAAATGGTCCAGACTTCTGCTGCATTGCACGAGAGCGCGTACTTGATGAACTTGCGGATGTTGTCGAAGATCCGCCGCCCTTCCCCTACCGCCGTCACAATCGTGGCAAAGTTGTCATCGAGCAAAATCATATGCGACGCTTCGCGCGCCACATCGGTGCCGGTCAGCCCCATCGCGATGCCAATGTCGGCGCGCTGAAGCGCCGGGGCATCGTTCACACCGTCGCCGGTCATCGCCACGAATTCGCCCTCATCTTGCAGCCCCTTCACGATCGTGATCTTCTGCTCCGGCGACACCCGCGCATAGACCCGGATCCCCTCCACCCGCTCCTCGTACTCATCCAGCGACAACTTCGCCAGTTCCTGCCCCGTCAACACTGTATCGTGGTTCTCGATGATACCGAGGCGCAGGGCAATCGCGCGGGCGGTCGCGGGGTGATCGCCGGTAATCATCACGGGCGTGATGCCGGCCGATTTGCAGAGGGCCACCGCCTCCCTTGCTTCATCCCTTGGCGGGTCCATCAAACCGACCAAACCGAGAAATGTCAGCCCGATCTCGACCCTGTCAGGGGTGAGCTCTTCCGGGAGATCCGGCCAGGTCCGATAGGCCACGGCCAAGACGCGCAACCCGTCTGCCGCCATCCGGTCGGCTCGATCTAACATCTCGACTGGATTGAGCGCGATCCGAACATCGCCGGTTAACTGCCCCTCGCACAAGGCCACAACCTGCTCGGGCGCACCCTTGGTGAAGGCCACGACCGCCGAGCCCTCCCGGTGCAGGGTCGTCATGCATTTGCGATCTGAGTCGAACGGCAGCTCCGCCACCCGCGGCGACTGCGCCAGCAGTTCAGCCTTCCCGTAGCCTCTGTCTTCTGCTCCCTGAAACAGCGCGACCTCCGTCGGATCGCCGATCACCCGGCCATCCTTCTGCCTGGTCGCATCGTTGCTGAGCGCCATGGCCTTCATCAACCGACGCCAGGACTCCTCTTTGCCCGTGAGTCCACTCTCCTGCTGGCCGCCCACAACCAGTAGCTCCACTCGCATCTTATTCTGGGTGAGCGTGCCGGTCTTATCCGAACAGATGTAGGTGACGGAGCCCAGCGTCTCCACCGCCGTCAGCCGGCGAATCAAGGCCTTCTTCTTCACCATCCGGCGAGCGCCTAACGCCAGAGACACGGTCACCACGGCGGGAAGCGCTTCCGGAATCGCCGCGACCGCCAGGCTCACGGCTGTCAGAAACATCAGCACGACCGATTCGCCTCGCAACACCCCGACGGCAAACACGATGGCACAGATCGCCAAGGCCGCCAGCGCCAGACGCTGCCCGAACAACGCAAGCCGCTTCTGAAGCGGGGTCTTCACCGCCTCGTCCTTGCCGAGCATTGAGGCGATTCGGCCCAATTCGGTCTGCATGCCGGTCGCGACCACGAGACCGGCGCCGCGGCCGTAGGTCACGAGTGTGCCCTTGTACGCGAGATTCACCCGGTCACCGAGCGGTGCCTCAGCCTCAGACAACGGAGCCGTGCGCTTTTCAACCGGAACCGACTCACCGGTCAGCGGCGATTCATCCACTTTCAGCTGAACGGTTTCGATCAGGCGCAAATCCGCCGGCATCACGTTGCCGGCCTCCAGCAACACGACATCGCCCGGCACCAGCTGCAGGGCGGAGAGCTCTGTCACGTGGCCGCCCCGCCGGACCAGCGCCGTGGAGGCCGCGAGCAACTTCAGGGCCGCAACCGCTCGCTCAGCCCGGTACTCCTGGATAAAACCGATCACCCCATTGAGCAGGACGATCACGACGATGGCGATCGCATCGGGCGGCTCGCCGACGATCCCGGACACGATCGCCGCCCCGATCAAGACGAGGATCATGAAGTCGGTGAATTGATCGAGGAACATGCGCCAGAGCGGGCGCGGTGGGCGCTCACGGATGTCGTTCAGGCCATATTGGGCAATCCGGCGCGCAGCTTCACCGGCACTCAAGCCGGCCTGTGGATCAACGGTCAGGCGCTGGGCCACGTCCGAGGCAGACAACACATGCCATGACGGCGCGTCAGGGCCGCGTGAATGCGGAGGAATGGGGGGGGAACTTCTGCTCATTGCCATCATGAAGGCGCTTGCAGCAACACCGTGACGGTGATCGTCACAGTCGCGGGGCCACTCTACCATGTCTCAGGCCTGAGTGTGCGTACTCCGCCTGGCAGGATGCTGAAAACGTCCGCCAGCTGTGTTCTCGCTTCACAAAGAGGCTCAACGTACCGACGCGTACGCCTTGCCTCTTTGCTCGCTGCGGCCTTGATGGACAGCCTTTTTGAGCATCCTGAGGTTATTCTGGCCCCAGCACCATACGAAATATTTCAACCACATTTTTCATATACACCAAGTTTTTCGCAGCCGCCTGGGTCTTGTACGCGGCACCTCATCCCGCATACGATGTGTCAGTTTTGTACGGCCTTCTTTTAACGGCTTTTTGACGGACGATCGAGCGGCGCGATGACGAGACCGGTCATAGGGGCAAGCAGCTCAGCGTTGATCATCTTCTGGGCGGCACTGGCCTTTCCCGCATCGGCGTTGGAGCTTCCTTCTCCGGGGGAGCAGCCCGAGCACCGGGTGAACGAGGTTGGGCTTCGTACGCCTGAGCCGAAACACGAGGCTGAGAGCCAGGATTGGCACTACGGGGGGTTCATTGATCTAGGCTATTCGCGCGACGTTAACTTTCCTGACAACCATCGCTTCCGCAACAGAAGCACCACGCCACGGGTCAACGAACTCGATCTGAACATGGGAGGGGCCTTTCTCAGGAAAGACGCCACGGAACAGTCGCGCTGGGGCATGGAACTCATGGGCCACGGTGGGCAGGATGCCAAAGACTTCGGCTTTGCCGTGAACGAGCCCAAAGTCGGCTCGTCGGATCAACTCAGGCACTTCGGGCGGGCCAACCTGTCCTATCTGGCGCCGGTAGGCAACGGACTCACGATCCAGGGCGGTCTGTTCAACAGCTTCATCGGGTACGACTCGCTCTATGCCAAGGACAACATCAACTACAGCAGGCCCTGGGGCGGGGACTACACGCCCTATCTGATGTTCGGCATCAATGTGAGCTATCCCTTTACCTCACAACTGACCGGCACGCTGTTTGTGATCAATGAATACTTTCACTTGTCTCACGCCAACGACGTTCCGAGTTACGGCGGACAAGTGGCGTACAAGGCCACGTCGAATCTGACGGTCAAGGAAACGATCTACTACGGGCCGGATCAGGCTGCGACATCGTTGGAATTCTGGCGCCTCTTTTCCGACAGCATCGTCGAGTGGAAAGAGGGTCCGTTCATCGTCGCGCTCGACTATCAGATTGGGACTGAGCGAATAGCCGCAGCGCCTGGAAGCCCCAGGGCCTTTTGGACACATGCGGCCCTCCCCATGCGATGGAATGTCTACGGCCCCTGGAGCCTGGCCCTCCGTCCTGAATTCTATTGGGACCGGAACGGCCGGCTGACAGGCTCTGAGCAATTCATTACCGCCGTCACAACGACCGTGGAGTATCGAATGCCCTACCGGTGGACCAACACGATTCTCCGGATGGAGTATCGGTTCGATGAGTCCCGCGGACCGGGCGGAGGATTTTTCACAGGCCGTGAGATCGGCCCGGGAGTGATTGAGCTGACCCCGGCCCAACATCTACTGATGTTCTCTGCAATCTGGACCTTTGACTCACCCTAACCAGCGTGAGTCATGAGCCCTTCTGCGACAGTCACCGATCCGCAGTTACGGGGAGCCTCCGGCCAGCTGGCTCGCAGCGCGGCTCAAGGATTTGCACTGGGAGCCCTGCCCGAGCGTTTAAAACAAGAAGGGGGCCACACCAACCCCAGCCGGCGTGGCCCCCTCACCGACCCCCTACGGTCTGCTCAATTGCTTCTTCCAGCTACGTCACCCCCTACAATCACTGCTTGAGCTTTTTCAAAATGGACGGCATATAACTCCTCCATCTCTCTAGCGGCCCCCCGCTTTACCTGCCCGACGGTCGTTAACCCTCCACGCCGAATGCCTTTGATGTCTTCGTAGGGCCCAATCTTTGACGCTGCTGTTTCATAACGATTCGCTTCCGCAGCTAATTGCTGTGCCTTACTCTGATAGAGCATCGCCGCTGCCATGTGATCCTCGGCGCTTCCATTGGATACAACCGCCCCCTCCAGCTCCGTAGCCGTCACAGCGCTGCACCCTATGAGGCCAAGCAAACCCGCCAGCGGAACGACCGCCACGACACCGTATAGAGACTTGCGCGACATCATCTTTCTACCTCCTTGTTCAGGCTGTCCCGAAAGCCCAGAGGACTTTCCTACTCATACTATTTCGCACAAACTCCACGCGGCCGGTATCAGGGGAACCCTGAGACTAAGGAGAAAAACACCTGAGGAGACAGTGAACCCGAGCGATCGGGAGAAGGGGAGGTTTGTAGCCCTGCGGAAATCAATGCTTAGGAGACTTAAAACACGACGTGATGCAATCCGCTAGGTTCCCAGCGTCACGAGACCTGCCTTGATCGCATAGCGAACCAGCCCCGCCACATCGTGGATGTCGAGCCGGCGCATCAGTTCGCTTCGGTGGGTTTCGATAGTTTTGACGCTCAGGTTCAGCTTGTGGGCAATCGCTTTGGTCGAGCTGCCTTCCGCGATCAATTGCAGGATTTCCCGCTGACGCGGGGTGAGATCATGAAGGGGACCCGCTTGATTTTTTCGACGAGCCAGGTACTCATCCACCAGCGGCTTCGACACGCTCGGCGTCAGATACGTCTCGCCGCGCATGACGGCCTTGAGGGCCAACTCCAGCTCGGCAGGCTCCGCCCCTTTGAGAAGGTAGCCTGTCGCTCCCGCATCGAGCGCTTGCCCGACATATTCCTCGTTCGCATGCATCGAGAGGATAATCACCCGGACCCCCGGCCATTGTTTGACGATGCGGGCCGCCGCGTCCAAGCCATTCAAGCCCGGCATCGCAATATCCATGAGCACCACATCCGGCTGTTCACGGGCCACGGCCTCGACCGCCTCATGTCCAGTGCTCGCTTCGCCGATGACCGAGACATTCGGGAAGCTCTGCAGCAAGGCGCGAAGACCTGCTCGAATCAGGATATGATCGTCGGCCAACATGATTCGAATCGGCATGACCTCGTCCAAACCTCCCTATCCGCTTTCCGCTCCCTCGCGGGGCCGGAGCGGAATCCGCACGCGAACCTCCGTACCCTGATCCGGCGAAGACTGAATCGTGATTGTCCCACCCAGCGCCTGCGCTCGCTCTTGCATTCCGAGCAACCCAAGGGTCGGCCGTCCGGCGGGGGTGACCGATCTCTCCGGCATACTAAAACCGATTCCGTCGTCCTGAATGCAGAGATCCAGCCCCTGATCCGTCTGTCGCAAGGCTACATGAATCGTTGTCGCCTTCGCATGGCGCAGGATATTGGTGATCGACTCTTGCACGATGCGAAAACAGGCCACAGACAAGTCCGGCTCCAGATCCGGAAGCAGGCTCTCCGCCTCAACCTCGGCGGCAAGGCCTGCCCGCTTCGCTTGACGCTCGACATACCAGCGGACCGCGGGCACTAACCCGAGGTCGTCCAGCAATGAGGGGCGCAAGTCCAGAGACAGGTCCCTGACTCGCTGGAGAATTTTATCCAGAATCTCCAGACTGTCGTGCAACGTCTCCTGGACGGACGTTGTATCGGCAACCCTCTGCATGGTCTGGAGGTTCAGTTTAATCGCGGTCACGGCCTGACCGATTTCATCGTGAAGATCGTGCGCGAGTTGCCGGCGCTCCCGCTCCTGCACCTGCATGAGCTGGCGCGACAAGGTCTGCATGCGCATGTGGGCGGATCGCAGAGACTCTTCGGCCTCCCGGCGCGTCAGATAGGACGAGACGCTGTCGGCCAGCGAATCGATGAGATGCCGCTCTTCGAGAAGAAACGGCCCCTCCTGCGCTTCCGGCCTCTGCTCCAGATACACGACATCAATGGAACCGCTCGGTCCTTTGGCGGTCACGAGCGGAGCCCGCTGCATCCAGGACGTTTCGCGAAAGGACGGCGTCGCCACCGCCAGTCCCTCGAACTGGATGCGCGCCGCAGTGACCTCCGGATATTGCCAGGCCGGTGGGATGAGCGCCACAATCGCTCCAAAGGTCTCTCCCAGCGTTTTTGCGCTGTCTTGCAGCACCCTCACGGTTTCGTGCAGGGCGGTCAGCTCCTTGACTCGTTCCCTGAGGTGATGCACCAGGTCTTCCTGCGCTGCGTCACCTTTCGGAGCCCGTTGAGGAATGCCCGGCCCTGATGGGTTCGATGCCGGCACTTGTTTCCCTGATTTGACGGTGGGCGGCACGTTGCGAGGGAATTGTCGTGGACTCATGGGCATACCAGAATATGCAGCAGATCGACCTTCTCGATGGATATCCTATCGGCAATCGACAATCTGAAACAACACAGTTCCGACAGAACGATGCTGGCGGACGTTTTCAGCATCCTGCCGGAAACAATCTCCTCGCTGTCGCACGTCGAGCAGCCCGTGCCCCGTTAGCCGCCGATCCGAAACGAGCGCCCTCTACTTCGATGACTCCTTCTGCTTGTCCTGCAACCGCTCCGCTTCGAGGCGTTGCACCATGGCGCGGTAGCGAAGCTCGGCCGCGATCGTCTTGTGTGAGTCGCCGGCGATCCTCCACCCTTCGCGCTGAAAGCCTTTAACGTCCATCAGGGGGGTAATCGCCGCTGCCCGCTCTTCGTAGCGGCGCGCCTCCGCCTCATGGCGCTTGGCTTCCTCGTCGTACTGCTTGGCTTGGACAAGCAGCTCTTCTGCCAGGCCCCCCAGACTGTCCGATGTCGCCGCTTCGCTGACGCCAACGGACAGCAGCGGCCCATCCGTTCGTAGTGCGTATTGTGCGCCGATCACGAGCGCCATGCCGAGCAACAGGCCCACCACGACCCCGAATGATGTTTTCATGAAATGTCCCTCCTTGGTAAGAATGACGACTGTTCGATTGTTCGCCCTGATTCTGCCGGCACATGATCCAGAAGCAGTCCCCTCGTTGTCACACGCCAAGCAGCCCCTGTCCCGCTAGCCCCCGATCTGAAACAATAGCCACATCCCCAACACGTAGCCTACGATCATGAGGAGACCATCCGGCTCGATCAGCAGGAATCGCTTTTCTGCGCGATAGATGATGCCCATCAACCCGACGTTCATGAGAAGAATGGACCACAGAGCCGTCAACACATGCGTCGAGCTGACCACGCTCAGCAGGGGTCCCTGCCGATAGGCCATATCGACAATAAAGAGAGCCGCCATGTTGAAGGCATTGCTGCCGAAGAGATTCCCGACCGCCAGATCGAAGGCGCCCAGTCGCACGGCGGCCAGGGCGGTCACCAGTTCGGGCAACGATGTCGTGAGGGCCAGCAGCGACGTGCCGACAAACGTGGCGCCGATCCCGGTCTGTTCAGCAAGATCCTTGGCGGAGCTCGCCAGATGGGGAGCGGCCAGTACGATGCCAAGCGCGGCCAGAGCAAATCCGACGCACGCGCGTTTCAGCCTTGCACGCCGCTGCTCAACTCCGACTGACCCCTCGCCCGCTTCAACCACCTGCTCCAGCTCCTTTTGACAACGACGCACATCCTCTTGCCGGTAGACGACCCTCATCCCCAGCAGGTAGATCGTGATCAACAGCGCGGTATCCAACCCCAGGCCTCCATGCCCCGAGCCACCGTTGAACATCATGAATGCTCCGGCCAAACCGGTGAGCCCCATGGCGAGCGTCGCAATCAAGGTCTGCTCATAGGCCGTTTGCTGCCAAATCCGCTTCTGTCGATGGATCATATCGATGAGACCCAAGATCAGCATGTTGGCCATGTTGCTTCCGAACAGATCGCCGACTGCCAGGTCCGGAGCACCGAGCCGAGCCGCACTGATATCGGTGATGACCTCCGGCAGCGAGGTGGCACCGGCGACCAACACGACCCCGATCCATAATCGGCCCAGGCCGCTGAGTTCGGCGATCTGATCGCCGAATCGCGCGAGCCAACTGCCGGCCACGACCACGATGGCAGCGCTGACCGCAAAGACGATTGTCGGTGTCATAAGAACGGTGTGTTGTGCGAGGCCCTCGTCAAACCGCGAAAGGGCACTCGCACAGAACTTCATCCGGTTGAGTAAGAAAAATATGGCGGAGGGAGCTGGCAGGTATAGAACCAACAGCACTCCCCCGCCTGACGGAATAGACAAGCATCACCGCGAGGCTATCGCACCACAAGCACCGAACAGGAACTATGCTGGACCACTCTGGTCGACACGCTGCCCAGCAGAAAGCGCGCAACGGCGCCCAAGCCCTTGGCCCCCATCACGATCAGATCGGCATGGTGCTTGGTGGCCACCTTCATGATTTCTTCGGCGGGCTTCCCAAGCTGATAGACCGGCTCAGCCGTAAACCCAGCCTTGACCAGCTTCCGCACGCTCCGTTCGACCAGATGGCGCCCTGTCTCTTTGAGTTCCGGGTACTTGATGAAGGGCATCACATGGATGACGCTCACGTGGATCGGCGCTCCCTTGCCGGACGAACGATCCGCTTGAAACTTGCTCACCAGAAAATCCAGCGCTTTCGCCGATGCAGAGGACCCGTCGGTCGCCAAGGTAATCCGCTGCAACGGCGCCGCCTCGTCCTTGACGACGAGCACAGGGCAGGTCGCATGATGGATGAGATTCGTCGACACGCTGCCGAGCATGAAGCGATCGAGGGCGTCGAGGCCCTGGCTACCCACCACCAACAGTCCGTCCCGTTTGGGCGCGCGCTTCAAGATCGTCGGGGCAATCGCTCCCTGTTCCTTGCGGGCCGTGCCCTTCAACTTCAGCGAGGCCAACTGCTGCTTGGCCTCCTTGAGAGCTTTGGCCGAGCGCGCTTCCATGCGCTGTATTTCTTCATGAATGTACCGCTCAGTTCCCGCCATCACCGGCTGCGAGAGAAACGGCGCGCGGAGCGAGGCGATATCCAGCACATGCAGCGCCGTGACCTTTGCCGGCTCCACGAGCGGCAGCCTGGCCACCCAGCTCAACGCCCATTTCCCATATTTCGATCCATCCGTCGCCACGAGCACGTTCATGTTGTGCATCCTTTCACGTAATGGCCCGCCCCGTTCGAACCGGCGGGCCGAAATCGGCTGTAAAATGCTTCCGGCGACAGACCCGCGAGGGCCGCGCAGCGGCCCAGTATCACCGGATCGTTGCAGTCCTCCTCGGACAGCCGGATCATATACTGGCGCGCAATCCGATACGACTGCGCCGCGATGTCCACCATCCGCACTTTTGCCCTGCCGCTGACCGGATCGACCATCTGGCTGAACGGAATCGGCACAAACCGCCCCTCCTGGATCGACACCATCGCCGCAGTGCCTCCGTCGAGCAGAAACTGGGCTGCACAATACCCGAGATCGCGGGTGTATTCCATATCGAACGGAATCGGGTCCGCGCAGCGTAACTCATAGCCCACATTCTTGGCGACAACCGTCGTGGACAGGCCCAAGGCCTTCATGCCCTTCGTCACTTCACGCCGGAGCACATCGCCGATATCCACCTCCGATAATCGCAGGTGGCCATGCTCATCCCGCTCGACATGCTCCAAGCCGCCCAGGTCTTGCGGGTCCAGAATCTCGATCAGTCCCTCCGCCAACACCACCACTCCGTCGGAGCGGCCTCCGCTGAGCCGTTTGATCATTGTGCCGATGATAAGGTCCAGCACATGCTGAAGCCTCACGGGCCGCTCTCTAAATTCCTCGGGAATAAGGGTGAGGGTGGCGCCAGCTGCCTTGCCAATTCCAAGCGCCAGATGGCCCGCCTTGCGCCCCATCGTGACGACAAGGTACCAGCGCGACGTGCTATGGGCGTCCACCATAAGATTTTTGACGATCTCGACCGCCACATGCCGGGCCGTTTGAAATCCGAACGTCGGAATGCCGGCGGGAAGATCCAGGTCGTTGTCGATGGTCTTCGGCACATGTACGATCTGGATGCGCCCTGCCGCCAGCTCTTCCAGCTTGAGCGACGAGAAGGCCGTATCGTCTCCGCCAATGGTCACGAGTCGCGTGATCCCCAGCCTCAGCAAGGCAGACAACACATTGGCAAGAGACTCGGCCTTCTTGGTCGGATTCGCCCGTGACGTGCCCAGATAGGACCCGCCGCGAAAATGAATGCGGCTGACTTCTTCGATGGAGAGGGGGCGCACCTGCCCCGTGCTTCCCTCCATCAGCCATTTGAACCCATCGATGATGCCGACCA
>JBEGVJ010000143.1:0-7200 GCA_041178465.1 Nitrospirota bacterium | reverse complement strand
TTCCTGCGCGAGTAACTGTGCGGTGACTGCCTCATGCCCATAGTTTGTTGCATGCTGATGTAGATCATGCGAGGGGATGCCCTGAATAAGCCGTAATCCGAAAATCACGGCATCGCGGAGTTGCTCCTTTTCCGAGAGCATAGTGCGATTTTCAAGAGGAAGATCGTTGGCCGCAAGCGATGCGTTGTAGGCCGCGAGGTCTGCGACGTTCCCGAATCTTGTCCCGCCCAGATAGGACTGCGCGCTGGGGCCTAACCCAAGGTATTCGCCATTGGTCCAATAGAGCAAATTGTGCCGGCAGGCATAGCCGGGCTTGGCATAGTTCGAGACTTCGTACCGTTCATAGCCTGCGTCGGCGAGCATCCGTTGCGCGGTTTCGTCCATTTGAATTTGAAGACCTTCGTCCGGGGCTTGGCTCCGTTGGTTTTGGATGTTGGACGCGAGCTTGGTTTCCTGTTCGACTGTGAGGGCATAACAGGAAAGGTGAGCCGGCGCCAGTGACAGACAGTTGGCCAGCGTCCGTTGCCAGCTTTCCAGGCTTTGGCCTGGGAGCCCGTACATTAAATCGAGATTGATGTTAGTAAATCCGGCAGTTCTGGCCTGAGCCACTGCCGTGACTGTCTCATCGACCGCGCCTGGTCGTCCGATCCTGGTCAGGTCGCCATCGTCCATCGATTCCGCACCGAAGCTCATGCGGGTGACACCGGCTTGAAACAGTTGCGCGAGGCTCTGTTCGGAGATCGTGGAGGGGTGCGCCTCAACGGTGATTTCACAGTCGGAAGCGAGGGTGAAATGCTTGCGGATCTCGGAGAGGATTGCAATGAGTTGCGTCGCGGTCAGGACTGTCGGTGTGCCGCCACCAAGATAGACTGACTGGATGGGACGGCCTGCTGCGACCTGTTGCTGTGCCGACAGTCCGATCTCCAGGATGAGGGATTGGACGAAGGTTTCTGCGCGGCTTTCGCGATGAATTTCAAGGTAAAAGGCACAGAAATCACAACGTCGCCGGCAGAAGGGGATGTGGAGGTACAGACCGAGGGGCGTCGTCATCACGGCAGAGTGAATCCTTGCGGTTTGGGGATGTCCTGCGAAAGGTCCCGTGCGAGGACGATTTCAATTTCATCGGCGGGGGATTTCCCGCGATTGCGCACGTGCGCCTGCCAGGACTGGTGCCGGCGCAACGATTCGAAGACCACCTTGAGCAGATCTGCCTTTATGCGCGTTTCCCATTCCCGAACCCAGGCCTGGTTCTCCTCCTCGCCTTCGTAGTCGTCGGGAAAGGAGGCTTCCAGGCTGAAACGCAGGGTAAAGGTTTTTTCTTCTTGGTACATACGTCGTCCCACAGATTGCGATCCGGCCGGACCGATCTTATAATACCACTCAGAATAAGGAGTACGATCCATGCCTATCTTCGAATATGTCTGCGGAGAATGTAAACATCGATTTGAACTGTTGGTCTATGGCTCCACGCAAGCCGCCTGTCCACAATGCCAGGCCACGAAGTTGGAGAAACAAATCTCCGGCTTTGGGGTCGGGGGTACGGATGGATGGGTGTTGCCGGGCAACGGAGGCGGTTCCTGCGGAAGTTGCGGCGACCCGCGCGGGCCCGGCTCCTGTTCCAGCAATTGATCATGGAAGCCAGCGAACAGACCCTGCAGCGTGCGATTGCCACGATCTCTCAGTCCGACCCGCTCACCAAATTGCTTGAACAGGTGAAGCTTGGACGGATGAAACCGACCGATGCGGGGTTACGGGCCGTGACCGGCTCCTGGCTGGGCACCTATCAGAAAATCATCGAGTCCGGTGGCCTGAGCAGGCAGGCTCTGCGCCGCATCGATCCCAATCCTCGTGTGGCCGTGCTGATCGACTGTGGTGTGTTGACGAATGAGCAGGCGGCGGTTACGGACATCCGCGCGAGTTTCAATCGGGCTGTCGCTGCCGCACTGGAGTGATTGCATCCCATGCGGGCTCTCTGGGTCATGGCCCTTCTGCTCCTGACCGTAGGACCGGTCGGGAAAGGCTGGGCCGAAGACGTCAACGGGACGAAAACCCTCCTGACGATCACGCGCCGCGATCTTGCGACCATCCTGCCGCCGGACTGCCGGATCCTGATCACTCCCTCTTCGATCGAACAGTTTCTTGACGCCCTGGATGGCATCCCGCCTGACTGGGGTGTGGTCTACGGCCACGGCCATCACGACCCTGAACATAACGAGCGATTGTTCGCGCTGAACCGGGAACGCGATGCGAAGCGTGAAGGAAAGGACGCGCTTCAGTGGACGGTGGTCTTTCTCTGGTCCGGAGAATTGTCGCGCTATGAGCCGACGATAGGTGGGTTCAGCATTGCCATGGGGCCGATCTTTACGCCGACTCGGTGGGGCCTGGTCCGATTCAAAGCCGAAGATCTTCCTGGCAACCTGTTCGCGATTCCCGAGTCCAGTCAGCTGGACAGCCTGCGTCAACAGGTAGAGGCTGGTCAAACAATCGACATTGAGATCGCTATGATGGGGCGGCTCATTCCCGAAGAGTCGCTGGTCTACGACTTTTCCCACGAGGAAGAAGGTCGCGGGCTTATCATGCCGGTCGTGAGGATCGAGCGGGTTGAGTATCTGCTGGCCCGGTAATGCCTGGCGGGATACCCGTTTCTCGCATGTTTCGCACGTCACGCTACGTGCTAGAAGGCGTCCTTCGCGCAGCGAAAGCCGGTACCGCTGGGGCGGCTGTCCATGAGGCCCCAGTCCCGGTCGCTGGTGCGAAGACTGATGGCAGGTTTGAGCCAGGATCCTCCACGCATCGCTTTGATCGCTCCGCGAGGGGGCCCCTGGGGATCTGAGAGGGGGGCCTCTTTGTAGTAGTTCGGGTTATACCAGTCCTGCACCCATTCCCCGACGTTGCCTGCCATGTCATGCAGTCCGTAAGAGCTGACGCTGTCGGGAAAGCTGCCGGCCGGCAGGGTGAGTACTTCTCCCTTGACTCCTTTTCCCTTTGCAATCTTTGCTCCCTCACCCTTGAGCCAGAAGGCCTCCCAGTCTGCTCCGCTTTCAAAGTCGATGGTTCGTCCCGCCCAATAGCTGGCGCTGTTGGCTTTCGTGATGTCCCACTCGTTTCCCCAGGGGTAGCGCCGGCCATCTGTGCCGCGGGCAGCCTTTTCCCACTCCGCTTCCGTCGGCAGACGTTTGCCGGCCCATGTGCAATAGGCCACCGCATCTTCCCAGCTCACATTCACCACTGGGTGATCGCCGATGCCGGAGATCGGTACGTTGTTCTCCCACAACGTGGAGGCAGGGTTGGCGTTCGCCGGTGCGCGATGCCCTGTTGCCTGGACGAATCGCGCATAGGCATCGTTCGTGACTTCGTAGTGGTCGATGAAGAAGGAGGGGAGAGAGATGAGGCGCTGTGGCTGTTCGTCGGGAAGACCGTCGCTGCCTGCCGGATTTCCCATCAGGAATTCCCCGGCAGGAACCAGTGCCATATCGTTCGGCAGAGGCGAACTGAAGGCAGAAGGCTGAAGGCTGACTGCTGCAAGGACAGAGAATAGGAGCCGCGCAGCAACCAACGACGGACTCACCGCTTGGTCTTTTTCAATCCACAGGCCTTGGCGACCGCATCCCGATAGGCCTGCCAGATCGTCAGGCATTTCTTGAGGCAGCTCAGCACGGCCTGTTGTTGGGTGCGAGTTGTGGCGTAGTTCACCACCATGGCATAGGCATCATGGCGGTGTCCGGCCTCGACCAATTGGTGTGCGCGAATCAGATCCATCGCATCGGGGGAGAGGCCATGGTGTTTGACCAGAGGATGGTTTTGGACGATCGCTTCGATTTCTTCGGCGGTCTTGGGTTTGGAAGGGTCGGCGATTTCGGCGCGATCCTTCACGCTGCCTTCGACGAAGACGGTCAGGGCGGCTGCTCCGATGACCCAGTCCCGATGATTCGACACCTTGTCCAGCCAGGCGCGGTACCGCTTGCTGGCCGGCAGGAGACGTATCGATTCAAACTCGCGTGCCGGTAATCCGAGGCCTGCCATCATGGTCAGGAACAATTCCGGGTGCGATTTGCCCAACGAGAGCCCGCCCGTGTCTTCCTCGTAAATATTGTCGGCGAGCATCCGGCGGACCGGGGCCGGAGGATTCTGTCCGTGAATGCGTGCCAGAAACACGGGAAAGTCACGTACGTACACGCCGTACTCTTGTTGGAAGTGGCGCTTGAGTTGTTCGGCGGTGAGCGTTCCGTCGGCGAATGCCGGCCAGGCCCAATGATGTTTGCGATCCATGAGGCGCAAGATTTCTTCTCGGAACCGGCTTTTCGTCAAGGGTCGCGTCATGTCTGTTGCCTTCCTGCTGAGCGGCTCGATACAATTCACTGGTACGGAGGTTTTCAATGAAGCCTATAACGATTCAAAACCCTGAAGATATTCTGACGATGCTGGCCGAGGTGTCCTTTCAAGGGGCCGGTTTTGTGACCGATTGCCTCCTCGACTATGTGCTGGAAGAAGGCTTCACGGAACCGATTTTTTTCAACGCCAGCGGGGAAGACCCTGATGCCTCGTATCAAGGCCAATCGCCAGCCTGGGCAGTGTATCAGATCCGAGAATGGAAACGGGTATTAACCATTTCCGGAGGTCCAGGAACGTTGCGCCGTGTGCAGATTACGGAAACGCCGTAATCCGCCGCTGAGTGTAAGAGGGCTGCGGCAAAAATCGACGGAACAGCACGATTCAATTGCCAGTAGCCGGTTCGAGCTTGATGCGTGAGAAGCGGCTAGGTTCGCGGCTTCGGGACATGCGGGTTCGACGGGGTCTGAGTGGGAAGCCGCTCGCCGGAACCTTGGAACCATCCGCCAATGAGGATGCCTTCTTCAAAGTACAGATAGCGGTGCTTGACGACTGCCGCGTTTTCCCAATCTTCGAAAATCCATTCTTCGCGACGGAGGCCTTCTTTGGTGAAGGTCGTGTTGATCGTTTGCGGTCCTCCCCATGCCTGCAGCACCTGCTCTTTCGACATGCCGACCATGACGCGATGTTCCGCGATATGTTTTTGAAAGTCAGGGTCTTTGATCTGTGCAATGAGAGGCCAGACCACCATGAGAAGCACAAAGAGCCCGAGCCCTGCGTAGATGATGCGTCGAATCGGGCGTCGGCAGAGGAAGGGGGTCGATTCCGTGAGTTCAGTTGAAACGGTGTCCATTGGTTCTTCAGTAGCCGCGGTGGATTGATGTTCGACGCGCTGCATCGTAGCAATGTGAATCGGAGAGAGTCAAGGAAGTGAGACTGTTTGCCTCAATTTAATCAATGAGATGTGAGAGATTGGCCGCAGGATGTATACTTGGCACATGTGCGCATGCAGAAATAAGGTGATTCCGTGGCACCGGCGAATCCGTTTTCGGTTCAATGGCCGTGTGGCCAGTGTTGTGGGAGTTCTGCTCATTTGGATGGGGAGTCTCCTGTCGCCGGAGATCGCGTGTGCCGCGATTATCTATTCCTATATCGATGAGCAAGGCACTCCCGTCTTGACCGACAATTTCGAGAGCATTCCTGAACGGTATCGCTCGAAAGTGCAGGTGACGGAGCAGGCTCCCAAGGGCCCCTCCGAACATTCTGCCGCCATACGACTACAACAGAAGGTTGCCGGTTGGATACAAAATGCTGGTGCGGGACTCAGTGCGTCCGTTCCGAGTATTTCCGGGTTGACTCGCTATCAATCGCAAGTGCTCAACTTCGGCGGCATTGCTGCGATGGTTTGCCTGTTGATCAGGATTTTTCTGCGAAGCGAAATCATCCGTTTCCTCTCTCTCTGGTGCTTGATCATGCTGGGCTTCACGGTCCCCGCAGTGCTCTTTACCTCGAAGGATGCTCCGCTGGATCGCTTGCTCGGTCAGCTGGAGAAGGTCCAAGAGAAACAACAGGAACGCCTTCCGCGCGTTCCCTAGCCTCTGTTTTCCCAATCATCGCTCCGTCATGAAACCCAGGCGTGGCTAGTCCGCGTACTTGGGGACGGGAATTTTTTTAGCTGTGGGTAATTGAGGCGTTGGCGGGCGCTGGGAGAATTCTCGTGAGTAGGGGTTGAGGATGGGGTCGTGGGTATGCCGCTGACGTTGTTTCACCAGATCGATGCTTTGGGCGCTGATTTCCATGCGGTCGACGAGGGACTTGGTCGTAAGCGGGTCCGGCAGGCCTTGCAGCGAAAAGAGCTGGTACGCCAGGGTCCAGGCCAGTTTGTCTTTGCTCGCCTCTTTCACAATGAAACGAGCCTGTGGCGAGGCGGGGCCTTCAAACAACAGCACCCAGATATTTGATCGGAATGAAGGAGCGGCAGGATCCTCTGAAGGGTGAAATTCTGGAACGAGCGAGGGAACCTGGGCAATGGGCACAGAGGGGGAGAATTCAATGTCGACGAGACGAACGAATAACGGTCGATTCTCGTTTGCATCGTTGGGATCGGCGGTGTAACTGAACGAGTAGCGGACGTCGATGCCGTCGCGTTTAAAAGTGTAGACGTCTTCGCCGTTTTCCGGCGACACGAGCTTCCTGAAATACTTTTCCCAATCGGTGATGGCGTAGTAGGTGAACACGCGCAGGGCGGACTTTCGGTCGCGCACCGCCTGCGGCATCCCGAGTTTTTGATGGAGTTCGGCTTGGGTCAGCCCGAGGTACCCATCTTCAAAATAGGGTGATGCGAAGGCCGTAGAAGGTGAGAGGCCGGTGCCGGCGGCCGGTACAAGCAGCAGCAGGGACGAAAAGATGATGTAAGGGGAAAGACGCAGGAGCACAGTTTCTCTCCAGCTGGTACCGGCATCGTATCGGCGGCTCCCCCTCCTGTCAAGGCGTGGAGATCGGATTGCTTGCCGGTGCAAGGACCGTCAGTTATGATGGCCCGACTTTCTTCATCCTCACAGTGAATTCGATTGCGGAGATGGACGTATGAGCGGTTCGGTAGAAACATTATTGCAACAACGCATTCTCGTTCTCGACGGGGCCATGGGCACCATGATCCAACGGCGACAACTGGACGAGGCATCGTTTCGTGGCGAGCGGTTCAAAGATTGGAAGAAGGATCAAAAAGGGCACAACGATCTCTTGAACCTCACGCAGCCAGCCATTATCGAGGAGATCCATCGCCAGTACTTCGAGGCTGGCGCCGACATCGTGGAGACGAACACGTTCAACGCGCAAGCCATCTCCCTGGCCGATTACGGGATGGAGTCC
>JBEGVJ010000142.1:0-3107 GCA_041178465.1 Nitrospirota bacterium | reverse complement strand
CCGATGTAGCCGGCGGGGATGCGTTTGGTCATAGCGGCGAGTTCTTCCGGAGGCGCACTGCCTGAATCGATGAAGCCGGGGGAGATCGCATTGACGGTAATGTTGTGGGGCGCCAGCAGTTTGGCCAGCGTGCGAGTCAGGATCAGGACGCCGGCCTTGGCGATGTAATGGGCTGTGACGTCCGGCTGGGAAATCATCTGGTCTGCGTTGGCCATGCTGAAGTTGATGATGCGCCCGGATTTGCGGGCTTTCATGCCGGGTGCCACGGCTTGCGCGAGATAGAAGATGGGATGGAGGTTGCCGTCGAACATTTCGTTCCAGCCTTCGACTGTTTCGTCGAACAGGTTCACGCGATGGTAGGGTCCTGCGCCGTTGATCAGCGCGTCGATCCGTCCCCATTGTTGTTCGACTTGGGCCACGAGACCTTTGGCCGCTTGAGGGTCCGATACGTCACAGCGGATCGAGAGGGCGCGCCCTCCACGACCGGTGATGGCGTCGGCTGTGGCTCTAGCCTCTGCTTCGCTCGTGCGGTAGCAGATGGCGACCGACCATCGCTGCGCCGCCAGATCGAGGGCGATCCCCCGTCCGATGCCTTTGGCCCCGCCTGTGATGAGCGCCACTCGTTCTGCCATCGGTGATCCTTTCCTGGTCGGTGCTGCCGATCGTTGCGCTTATCGGGTTTTGAGTCTGGTTGCGAGCAGCTGCAACGTGCCGGCGGTTCTCACGGAGAAGGTCCGGTCTTGCTTGGGTTTTGTGTTGTCTTCTTGGCATTCCGTGATGAGCGACTGCAAGTCCGTGATCGTATCGACGTCGCGCCAGGCAGTGGTGAGTTCGACCGATAAGCCCAGCGTCTTGGCGTTCCGTTGTGTCGCAGCGAGGACTTGATCGGTAGACCAGGGCACCCCGGCAAAGAGTTGTTCTGCCGGTTGCTTGAGGCCGATGAGGTAGTAGCCTCCATCCATTGCCGGCCCTATGACGACGTCCGAGCGGCTCAGCATTGCGAGCGCTTCTTGATAGACCGACAGGGGCAAGGTCGGGACGTCGGTCCCTACGATGATCACCTGTTTGTAGCCTTTGGCGAAGAGGTCGGCAAAAGTGTGGTGCATCCGCTGGCCTAGATCCTCTCCTGTTTGATCCAGCAAGCGCACACCTTGCCGTTCTTCCATGATTTTGAAGAACACCAACTCAGAGGACGGAGCGCAGGCCAGGTATCGATGGAACGGAAGCTGAAGTTTTGCGACGGCAAGTTTGGACCGTTCCAGCATGTCGAGCACGAAACTGCCATGCAGGGTGGCTGCTTCGTCAGGCGTGAGCGGAGGGCAGAGCCTCGTCTTCACCTCGCCGGGGATCGGGGCCTTGGCGAAGATGACCAAGGCGCTTTCGGCCTGTTGCGGGCGAGGGGTGAGGGGCGAGGGGCGAGAGGGGGAGTGAGCGCCCGTTTTATTTTTTGATCCCTGTTCCATCTGTTCCTTTGGCCTCTGGCCTTGTGCCGCTAGCCTCTCGCCTTTTCGCGCACCGTCGTATAGAGGTGTGCAAGACGATGCGGATGTACGCCCATCCAGTACAGGAATCGCAGCCCCCACATCAAGAAAATTGTCCGTACCGGTCCCTGCTGTTCCCAGCGGCGGAAGGAGGTGGTGACGGTTTCGGTCAGGGCTGCGGTCGCTCCCCTTCGTTTGAGTCGGCGGGAAAAATCGATATCTTCCATCAAGGGCAGGTCGGCGAAGCCGTTCATCTGTTCGAAGATCGAGCGGCGCACGAACAGGGCTTGATCGCCGGTGGCGATGCCGCTCAGTCTCGAGCGCCAGTTCATCATTCCGCTGATGATGGTCCCCCACATCGATGGGCTGTCAAATCGGACATCGAACCGTCCCCCTACTATCCGTTGGTCAGAGAGCGTTGATTCGATTCTTGTCTTTGCATCGCGTGGAAGCTGCGTGTCGGCATGGAGAAAGAGGAGGATCTCACTGCCGCTGGCCTTTGCGCCTTCGTTCATCTGGCTGGCGCGTCCGCGTGGAGCGGTCACCAGTCGAACAGGACTGAGTGCTGAGTGCTGAGTGCTGAGTCGATAGGACCCGACGAGTGCGGGAGTCCCATCGGTACTTCCTCCATCCACCACGATGAGTTCATCGAAGCCGAGAGCGGCGGTATGCGCCAGGGTGGCCATGATCGTCCGTTCTTCGTTCAGGGTGGGGATGATGACGGAAATCGTCATCGCCATGACACATCCGTCGTCTTGTTCGTTTGGTCTGTTCGGTCTGTTCGGTCTGTCTGGTTTGATTGGTTGCATGAGACTAACCAAATAGACCAGATAATCAGACAGACCGGGCTCTTGTTAGGCAGGCTTCTTCGGTTCGTTGAACATGAAATACATGACGACCACCACGGTAGACCAAAATACGACTTGCTTGTGCCAGAAGAGGACTTCCCCATAGTGGAAGAAGATGGCGGCAAGCAGGAGGGCCGCCCCGATGACGCTATAGCGGATCGTCATGTTTTCGATGACCGCATTGGCCCACACCGCGACGCCGCCGAAGTAAATCAAGAGGGGAATGACGTCGATTTCGAAGCCTCCGCTGATCGAGAGAAATACGTCGAGGAAGCCGATGAAAATGAGGGCGGTGCCGACGATCATCCCGGCGACACGCATCTGCTTCTCGTTCCCGGAGTCGTCATCCGGTTCGGGGCGCACTGGCTCGTTGGTCGGTTCTGGCTGCATGGTTCGCTAGTTCCTAGCTGTTCGTGAAATGTGAAACGTCCGAATGCGGAGCCGGATGCGCATTTCGCAGGATGCTCAAACAGGCCGTCCAGCAAGGCCGCAGCGAGTGAAGGCCTGAGGCGTACCCTTGGGGGTACGTTGAGGGTCTGAACGATGCGAGAACGACGCTGGCGGACTGTTTCAGCATCCTGCTACACCTTGAAATGTTTGCTCAGGGTCAGGCCCTGGCGTTGATACGAGGACCCGAGGGCCGCGCCATAGAGCTGGCTGGGGCGTGCGAGCATCCTGTCGTATACAACCTTGAAGAAGGTTTGTCCATCGTGGATCAGGAAGGGCACGTCGTGGGGGCGGACCTCCAGGACCACTTGGGTGCCGTGTAATTCGCCGC
>JBEGVJ010000141.1:0-5496 GCA_041178465.1 Nitrospirota bacterium | reverse complement strand
CCGCATGCGCCATACTGAGGTTGTGGCCCAGTTCATGGGCATAGACCATCATGGACTGCGGTTCGGAAACGTACGACTGGCTCCCTCCGACATAGGCTAGCCCGGCCCACCCGCAATCCGTTTGAGTTGCTGAGGAGATCACGTAGATTTTATGCTGATAGAGACTAAGATTGACGCCAGCAGCCGTGGCAGCACTGTCAGCGGCAGCGCCCCATTGGGACCAGTTACAGCCTACTTTGGAGAGGGCAAGGTTATAGGGCCCGACCACATCCGGCTGCCCATCGTTGTTGGTATCGGTCTTAAAGGTCACTTGCTGATACGAGCTATTGAGGTAGAGGGACCGGACTGATTGCGCGTTGGTAAAGAGTTGTCCCGCGATATAGGCGGGCTTGTATGTGCAGGTGGTGATGTCCGCACAGAGGACGGCATCCGTTAAATTGATGAGGATTGCCACGGCGGAGCGTTCTGTGAGGACTGGCGCGGCCTCGACGGTCCCGCTGCTTTGCGCCGAGGTGCCGGAATCCGAGAGGGGGACCACGTCCTTGACCCAGATGGCAGAGTCTTGTCTCCGGCCCCGCACGGTTACGTGACGGCCCGTGAGCAGTTCAGCGGAGGGGAGGCTATCAAAGCCCAACTCCAAGAGTTCATGCGTGGCGAAACTGCGAACGAAATAGCGAATAAAGGACCGGGAGCCCGTAAAGTCATCCCCGTGAATGACTTCCAGTTCACCCTGGACCATGACCGGCTGGCCCCCGACAAAGGGTGTCGGTTGGGGCCTCGCGAGCAACCCCTGCAAATCACCGTTGTGCGCCAGGACCTGAGTTTCCAGGGCCACGAACGCGATAAATGCGAGAAACACCTGGCTTGCCAAGGCGAAAATGTTTCTGGCCGTGAAGTGTTTCATAGTCATGGCTCCCTCCTGGCCTGTTCAGTACCCATGGTACTCGTTACAATATCGACATATCCCATGCTTTCTATAGTGAAGCAGGTTTGGTGCCTGAGCTGGCAAGGCGGAGCGACAGGCGCGATCGACGAATAATCAACGGGCTCGGGTTCCTATCGGATTTTTTGCGAACGGCTATGTTCACGCATGTTCTTTTTGAGCGCCAATTATTGTCACTTTTTTGTCGGTCATCCTCAGGGCGGTGGTAATGGAATCAGCCGAGACTACGTACTGAGCCGATCACTAAAGAGTGCGCCATGACTCAGGTTGCAGAAAAACTCGGGTGATAGGGGAAGCATGGCTGGAATCTTTCGTATGGTATTGGAGTCAGAATAACCTCAGGATGCTCAAAAAGGCTGTCCAGCAAGGCCGCAGCAAGCGAAGAGGCGAGGCGTACGGTTTCGGTACGTTGAGCCTCTGAGCGAAGCGAGAACGCCGCTGGCGGACTTTTTCAGCATCCTGCCAGGGCAAAGCTGCAGTCGGAGACCGATGACATTCGCCCTCACGACTGAGCCCTATCGATGCCGGGAAGCACCAGGCGCCTGCATTCGCCAGAGCCGCCAGTAGACGGAGGCATTGAGGACCACCACCGCTGAGCCTAATAGCAACTGAAGGTCTCGCGTGAGGTCTCCAGGGTAGAGGATCGGCAGCAGGTAGCGTGCTAGGAAGTCATGTCCATAGGCGGCCTCGCCACCCTGTGCGCGCAACCAATTTTCCAGCGGTGTGAGCGGGCAGGTCCAGCCGGCGAATTCGACGACCGCGCCCCACGTGGCAGCCGGAAGGTGCAGCCATGCGATCCGTCGCCATCTCAGCACAAGCAGCCCGCCACACAGGACGAAGACCACGAAAGCCAGGTGAACAATCAGGACCAGGTCGGCTAGGAGTGGGTACATCATCGGCTTCCATCAGCAGCTGTCTGCTAGTTGGGAGGGAGTGTTGCGGGATTCAGCTCCAAGAGGCGGTGGTGGCCGTTGGACACATGTTCGACTTTGAAGAGGCGCTCGCCGACATGGATGGTGCCCGCCATCACGCGGCCGTTGATGAAAAACGTAAAGTCTCCCTGATGGCTGTTTTTGAGGAGTCCGCGTATGGCAGCTGAGTCGTTGCTCCGGGAGATGGTGGAGGTGATATCCAGCTCATATCGGGCGCCATCGAAGAGTTCGATGAAGACCGGAGGATGCGGCCTGGCGGCGGCATCTCTCAAGGTCAGCAGTGATTGTTGGTTCAAGGCAATGGCTCGGTCGCGGAGGACCCAGGGCTTTCGTGGGGCTGGGGCTTGGTCTGGCACGCTCTGCCACACACTCGAAGGCCGGGAAGGCTCATTGGCCCACAGGGGAAAAGAAAGCGAACCACTGAGGAGTCCGGCAAGGAGCAGGGGCCGGAGCACTGAGCAGGTGAGCCTGTGCCAGTCGAAAGCCATCAGAGGTTGCTGGCCTGCCGAGCCCATATCGTCAGCTCTCCCGCATTTTCCAGCACGTCCACCGGGACTTCGTAATAATTCTTGAGGGTCTGCGCGGCATTGGGACTGAAGGGTTTCATTCTGCGTTTCCGATAGCACGGCGCCGTGGTGTCGTTCGTCTTGAAATAGAGCCGGCCTGTATGGACGATGCCGAAGAACACCCTATCACAGTACAGCCCGTAGCCACCGAACATGGCACGGCAGGTGATGCCGTCCAGATCGCTGAGTTGATCCAGCACGAAGTCCTTGAATCCGTCCTGTTTCTGCGCCATGGTTGTCTCACAGTGGTTTGCGCGCCGCCACTACTCGAACGGCGATGGGGAACACGATGGCGGTGTTTCTCCGGTACGCCTCGGCGGCGGCGAGGATCCTTTGTTCAGCCTCTCGTTGTTGCTGCGGCGTCAGTTTGGCCATGAGATTCTGGATCGGCGCGGCAATGTCTAACAGACTTTGCACGTACTCCTGCGCTGAGGGATAGGCCCATTCTGCGAGAAACTCCTGATCCATCACGTCGGCGAATCCGGCCTGTTGCAGCATGCCAGCGAGATCGCCTGGTTTGGCGAGACGGAAAATGCCCGGTGCGGTTGGGTCCGGTGGCGGTATGTCGATGAATTGCTTGATCACCTCGATGGGCATGCGCAGGGCGGGGTTCTTGTCCGGTGCGGCCCACACGGCTGAAGCCAGCCAGCCGCCTGGTTTCAGGACCCGACCAATCTCCGCGGCGGCCTTGGGAATCTCCGGCAGAAACATCAAGCAGAACCGGCTCGTGACCGCGTCAAACGAACCGGCCTCGAACGGCAGGGAGGTGACGTCGCCGGTGTGAAAGGTCACATTCGCCAGGCCGAGCGTTTTCGCCTTGCGGCCTGCTGCCGCCAGCATGGATTCGGCCAAATCGATGCCGATCACGCTGCCCTGCGGCCCCACGACCTGCGCGGCCAGCAAAGCCGGATAGCCGGTGCCTGATCCCAGATCGAGCACGTGCTGACCGGCACGCAGCCGTGCATCGGCGACGAGCCGGTGATTGAGGCAGGTCATGCTCTGCTCGAAGAGGCGGTCCCACTTCTCCCAACCCCCGGCGACCCGGTTCCAGTCCTGGCGTTGGCCTTCGATGATCTGCTGTGCAGTCGGTTGGGGCATCATGTGTCCTCCTTGCCTCGCAGCGGTATGTCGGATAGCCCTTCGTCTGAGGCGATCATCGTAGCGGGACCAGAGAGGCGAAGCAACGTGAGCCTGGTGCCGCAAAGACGACTCTCGTTGCATTGCAGCGGTCGCCTCCCGATAATGCGTAGAAGGTTCTGCTTGTAGTCTCGTGCTTCGGACGAGAGAGAGTATTGCATGTCTTCCGTGTCTCTGGCCCTGTTCATCTTCGGCCTGTGCTATCTGGTCATCATCACCGAGCGGATCCACAAGACGATTGTGGCGCTGTTCGGGGCGGCGGTGATGATCGGGCTGGGCGTGCTGTCGCAAGACGAGGCCTTCTATTCTCATGAGTTTGGCGTCGATTACAACGTCGTGTTTTTGCTGATCGGGATGATGGTGATCGTGAACATCGTCCGGGAGACCGGCCTCTTCGAGGCCTTGGCCATCTGGGCGGCGCAGCGGGCAGACGCGAAACCGTTTCGCCTGCTGGTGCTGCTGTCTTTGTTGACGGCCGGGCTCTCGGCCATGCTCGATAACGTCACGACGGTGCTGCTCATGGCGCCGGTCACGTTGGCCATTACCAAGCGATTGGAGCTTAATCCCATTGCCTTTCTGATTACCGAGGCGCTCGCGTCCAACATCGGCGGGACCGCTACGCTGGTCGGTGATCCGCCCAATATTATGATCGCCAGCAAGGCCGAGTTGGGCTATCTCGATTTTCTGGCTGTGTTGGGTCCCATCGCGCTGTTGATCATGGCCGCCTTCGTGGCGGTGCTGTGGCTCATCTTCGGGCGAAGGATGAGCGTGGCGCCGCATCTCCGCACGGCGGTGCTGGCATTGAATTCACGGGAAGCTGTGCCGGATCGGCCGTTTCTGCATCGCTGCCTCTGGCTGCTGGGGATCGTCAACGTGGGGCTCTGCCTGCATTCGCTCATTCATCTTGAGCCGGCCACGATTGCGCTTCTTGGCGCGAGCCTGTTCATGCTGCTCGGTCATGCGAGACGGAAACCGGAGGATGTCGAAGAGCTGTCCTATCTCACCGATGTCGAATGGAAAACCATCTTCTTTTTCATCGGGCTGTTTATCCTGGTCGGCGGCTTAGTCAAGGTCGGTGTGATTCGCTATCTGGCCGATCAATTGGTGGTGGTGGCGCAGGGGAACCTTGCAGGCTCCACCATGGCGGTGCTCTGGGGGTCGGCTATTCTCTCGGCCCTGGTGGATAACATCCCCTACGTTGCGGCGATGAATCCGTTGATCGTGGACCTCGCCCGCTCGCTGCACCCCGAGATTACGGACTATGCCACCTTGGTGCGTCAGCCGGACATCCTTCCGCTCTGGTGGGCCTTGGCGCTCGGAGCCTGTCTGGGGGGAAACGGCACGATCATCGGCGCGAGCGCGAACGTCGTGATCGTAGATATGGCGCGCAAAGCCGGCTACCCGATTTCATTCTGGCAGTTCTTCAAGTTTGGATTTCCCGTCATGGTGGGGTCGGTCCTCATGAGCGCGTTGTATCTCTGGGTTCTTTTCCTGCGCTGACCGTCACGTCTAACAAAAATCAAGACGGCTGATCTTCCGTGCACGCGTCACGAAACTAGTGGGTCTGTCGGATCGTTTTGTTTCCAGCCGCCGGGCGGGCGATCTCAAGCTTCAACGCATTGACCCGTGCCAGGTAGGCACTCACGTCGTGGTCGCCGCATTGTTGATGGGGGGTCAGCCGGAACCCGCGTGAGGCATAGGCATGGCCGGCTCCGGCGCCGCAGAGGTGAATCAAGGCGGCCAGATCCTGCTTCTGTTGGAATGTGACCCTGCCGCCCAGTCGCGTGCCGATCGCGTGGGCGACTCCGCGATCGAGCGACACTGCAGTCAACTCGATGGCATGGCTTGGCACGACCCGCGTGTAGAGGCGGTTGAACCAGCACGATTGCAGATCGTTCCAGGGGCCGTCCTCGACCAC
>JBEGVJ010000140.1:0-6883 GCA_041178465.1 Nitrospirota bacterium | reverse complement strand
GAATTCATCTGCAAGAACAACAGGATAGTTTGACATGCCGGTGGTCTTCACTCAGACTCCCGTCATGGCGGACCAGATTGAACAGGCTCTTCTTTCCACACTCGCTGAACGTGTCGGCATCGCGGCTGACTATCACGACATCGCAGGGACCCTCCATCGCACATCCGACGACACCAAGCGCGCCATTTTGACGGCCATGGGTTTGACGGTCGATTCGACTGCATCGCTGACAGAGGCATTGCGAGCATGGGATGACGCGCCGTGGCAACGTCCTTGCGATCCGGTGCGGATCCTGCGCGCCGGTGAGATGGAGCGTCCTCTGTCCTGTTGTCTGGCGCTCGAAGAGGGGAAAGAGCAATCGGTCGTGCTGGAGTGGCAGATTCGTGATGAAGCGAATGATCTGGTGCGGGAAGGCCTGGCCGGGCCTGGGCTCTCTGCTGTGGAGGCCCGTGTTCTCGATGGCCGACGGCATGTGCGTGTCGAGATCCCTGCCCCGCGTGGTCTCTCGCTCGGGTACTATCATTTGACAGTCCGGGCCGAGGGGTTGGTCGGTGGAACGGCGGGAACGATGCGTGTCATCGTGGCGCCCAGCCAGTGCTATGTCCCGCCGTCGATCGAGGCGAAGCAACGGTTGTGGGGGCTGGCCTTGCAGCTCTATTCGTTGTCTTCCGATCGGAATTGGGGGTGCGGCGACTTTACCGATCTCGGACGGATTGTGGAATGGGCGGGGAAGGAACTCGGCGCCGGAGTCATCGGACTCAATCCGCTGCATGCGTTGCGGAATACCTCTCCCTATCACATCAGCCCCTATGCGCCCTACAGCCGGCTTTATCTTAATGAGCTCTATATCGATCTTGAGCGGCTGCCGGAATTCCATGGGTCGGAGGAAGCGCAGCGCCAGTTCCGTGCTCCTGAGTTTCAAGCCAAGCTCCAGGCGTGGCGAGAGAACCGGCGCGTGGATTATGCCGCTATTGCGGCTGCCAAGCGCACCATGCTCGAATTGGCGTACCGCACATTCTTGAAGGATGCGTACAGCGGAGAGGAGCCGGATCTCCAACCGAACACGGCGCGCGCCTGGCGCTTGGAGCGGTTTATCCAGGCCGAAGGCAGGCTGCTTGAGCTGCATGCCACCTTCCAAGTGTTGGAGGAAGAGCGCCAGCTGATTCAATCCAAGTCCGCCACCTGGCACGATTGGCCCAAAGAGTTTGCGACGCCCGGTCAACCGGTTCGTGAATATGCGATACGACATCGGACGCGCATTCGCTTCTTTCAATACATTCAGTGGGTGGCGAGCGAACAACTGAACGAGATCCGGCGAGCGGCCGAGCAGTTGGCGATGCCGATCGGGCTGTATCATGACCTGGCCCTCGGGGCCGATCGAAATGGGGCCGAGGCCTGGATGTATCAATCGGTGCTGGCGCTCGGAGCCGACTGCGGCGCTCCACCTGATGCATTCGCGCCAGAGGGACAGAATTGGGGCTTGCCCCCGGTCAATCCCCACGCACTGCGCGCCAGCGGCTATGAGCTGATGATCCAGCTCCTGCGCAACAATTTTCGAGCCGGCGGGGCCGTTCGATTGGACCATGTGATGGCGTTCTGCCGTCTCTTCTGGATTCCGCGCGGGAGGCCCGCATCCGAAGGCACGTATGTGCGGTATCCCTTTGAGGACTTGTTGGCGATCGTGGCGCTGGAGAGCGTTCGATCCAAAACATTGGTGATCGGTGAAGATCTCGGCACGGTTCCTGATTGGGTCAGAGCCCAGTTGGCGAAGGCGCGGGTGCTGTCGTATCGTGTGTTCTACTTCGAGCGCGGTTGGGACGGCGCATGGAAGCCGCCAGGCGATTATCCCGCGCAATCAGTGGCCGTGGCGACGACGCACGACTTGCCGACGCTCACCGGGTTTTGGTCCGGCGAGGACTTGCACGTACGGGCCGGATTGGGCGCCTTTACCGATGACGCAGCGCGCGGTCAGGTCTGGGAGGAGCGGCAGCGCGACAAGTCAGGCATCCTCAGCGCGCTGAAGCGGGAAAACCTCCTGCCTGATGGCGTGACCGAGGACCTAGCCACTGCGCCTGCCATGACGATCGATCTCTGCCGGGCAATTCATGTCTACTTGGCTCGCACGTCGTCCTGCCTTGTGTTGGCGAATCTCGAAGACGGCTTGGGGGAACTGTCGCAAACCAATCTACCGGGGACGGTCGATAGTCACCCGAACTGGACTCGCAAGTATGCGGTTCCTGTGGATGGGATCTTGTGCGATGAACGGATGAGACAGCTGGGGGCTGCCTTGCGTTCCACCCGCCCGCTAGGGTAAGACCCGTTAAGCCGGATGCTGAAAAAGGCCGCCAGCTTCGTTCTCGACTCATCGAAATCCTCAACGTACCCCAGAGGGTACGCCTCCGGTTTCGATTCGCCTGCGGCCTTGCTGACGGCCTTTTTGAGCATCCAGCAAAGTTCGGTTGTGCTGAAACGGGTTTTGCAGTTTGCTAGGGGCCTATCAATGATTCATTTTTTGTGTGCGGATTTCCCATTTTCATGCTGAAACAACATCGCATCGTGCTGGCGATTGCGGGGGCGCTGTTCGTGGCGATCGTCATTCTCGAAATGGCCGCTCCGGCGAACATTGTCGGGGCGTACGGCTTTGTCCTGCCGATTTTATTGGTGGCGACGGTGCGCAATCGCGCCCTGATGCTCGTGACGGTGGTCGCCTGTATCGTGGCGACCTATATGGGGTTGATGCAACCGACCAAGCCGGGGCGGTTTCAGGCTGCGGTGATTAATCGCAGCGTGGTGGCAGGCGTGCTTCTCGTGGTGGCCTACATCGGCATGACCTGGGAAGAGCGCAAGGCGAGGGAGGAGGCAGCGCGTGCGGCGCTGGCTCAGGAGACGGAAAATCTGTTAAAGGCCAACACCCAGTTGGTCGATGCCAAAGATCAACTGAATCGGTCGGAGCGTTTAGCTGCGGTGGGGCAGCTGGTGGCGTCTGTGGCGCATGAGGTGGGCACGCCGCTGCACTCGATTGCCTGGCATGTGCAAGCACTGGCTGAAGAGCCGGGCGTCACACCTGAGATGAAGAAGCGGGTGACGGTCATCGATGAGCAGCTGACGCGGGTGGTGCGGATCATTCAGGATTTGCTGTCCTCTACCAGACCGCGCCAGCCTGAGCCGGCGTGGTTGCCGGTGGAGCAGGTGATCAGCCCGGCGGCCGTGCTCATGGAGCCGGCCTTTCATGCGAAAGAGATTTCATTGGCGGTCGAGATTCCCGAGGGCCTCCCGCTGGTGTGGGCCGATGCGGAAAAGCTGCACCAAGTGCTGGTCAATTTGCTCGCCAACGCCTTAGCCGCCACTCCGCCGCATGGAGCCGTGCGAGTCGTCGCCGGGGCCCGTGTCGCCTCACCAGACGAACTTGATCGCGGTCGGCAAGTGGCGCAGTCGATGTCGCCGCTGGTGGTGACGATCGCGGTACGGGATACGGGGTGCGGCATGCCACAGGCCGATATGCAGAAAGCGTTCGAACCATTTTTCACGACCAAGGCGGTTGGCAAGGGCACCGGATTAGGTCTATTCTTGAGCCGCGAAACGGTGCTGGCCCATGGGGGGAGTCTTTCGCTCGACAGTGAAATGGGGCGCGGGACTACCGTGACCGTCACCTTGCCAGGATTGAAGACCAAACCGGTTCACGCAACATAAAGGGATTCATGCAACCAGCGAATATTTTGGTAGTCGATGACGATGCGGTGGCGCGCGAACTCCTGGCTGAGGCCTTAAGGAAGGAAGGGTACGCCGTTGAAGTCTTCGCGAGTGGAGAAGAAGTCATCGCGCGTGGACGCCAGGGGCGAGCGGATCTCGTGCTGACAGATATTCGTATGGGTGCAGTCGACGGCCTGACCGTCTTGCGTGAATTCAAACGCATGAGCCCGGACACGGCGGTGGTGGTCCTGACCTCGTTCGGATCGCTTGAAGGCGCAATCGAAGCGATCAAGCAAGGAGCCTACGACTATCTTGCCAAGCCGTTTAAGAAAGAGGATATCAAGCTGGTGGTCAAGCGGAGTCTCGACCATTGTCGGCTCGTTCGAGAAAATGCCAGGTTCCGTGAGGAATTGAAGAGCAAGGATGCCTGGTCTCCGTTGGTGGGGAGCAGTCCCGCCATGTTGGAAGTGTACAAGTTGGTGGCGCGGGTCACCGGGAGCAAGAGTACGGTGCTTCTGCAGGGGGAAAGCGGGACGGGCAAGGAGTTGATCGCACGGGCGATCCATGCGAATGGGCCTCGACGGGACAAGCCGTTTATTCCGGTGAATTGCGGGGCATTGCCGGACACTCTCCTGGAGTCGGAAATGTTCGGGTATGAGAAGGGGGCCTTTACCGGCGCGGTGGGAAACAAAATCGGTCTCTTCGAGTCCGCGAACGGGGGCACGTTGTTTCTCGACGAAATCGGTGAGATGGGGCAGGCCCTGCAAGTCAAGTTGTTGCGGGTGATGCAGGATCACGAAGTCCGCCGTGTCGGCAGTACGACCTCGACGAAGGTCGATGTCCGGATCATTGCCGCGACGAATCGAGACCTGGAGCAGTTCGTCAAGGAAGGGAAGTTTCGGGACGATTTATTTTATCGGCTCAATGTCGTGCGCATCACCTTGCCGTCGCTCGTGGAGCGGCGGGAGGATATCCCGATGTTGGTGCATCACTTCTTGCAGAAATGTGCGGCTGGGGCGGCCCATGCGGTGCGGGGGGTGCTGCCGGAGACGATGGCGTTGCTGATGCAGTATCGGTGGCCCGGCAATGTGCGTGAGTTGGAAAACGCCATTGAACGGGCCGTCTCGTTGAGTCACGGTCCGCTCCTCACGCCGGAGGATTTGCCCGCGTCGCTACGTCAGGCGGTGCCGCCGCCGAAGGAGACCGCCGGGGTGACCGACCACAGCGATGAGGGGGGCCTCACACTGGAAGAGGTCGAAAAGCGCCATCTCGTCCGCGTGCTGAAGGAAACGAAGGGGAATAAAGTCAAAGCTGCAAAGGTGCTCGGCATCGACCGGCGCACGCTCTATCGGATGGCTGAGCGGTTTGGATTAGATCTCGGCGACGAGGCCGACAGCGGAGAGAAAGAGTAGGAGTCAGCATCCTGTCAGAGGAGTTGGAGCGCGTTCCTGATCAGTCGCAACTGATTCTGGGCGCTCTGTGGCAACGCGGTCGGTGAATCTTCCCACCGGGTAAAAATCCCGTCCTTGCCTTCATACTCCACATGCAATCGAAGCCTGGTGCTGGACTCCGATGCCGGAGTCACCATCGCTTCTACACGGCTCCGTCCTGTCCCGAAACGCCAGAGGAGCAACCAGTCCCAGGGGCCGCTGATTTCTTGCCGATAGCCGGTCGTCAGGTTCTCGTCATCCCTCCGGTCGACGGTGTACCCTCCCTCAGTCAGAACCTGTATCACGGCCGTTTTCACCCGATCGGCTGTGGCAGGGAGCGTCACGTCGATCGTGTCCGGTTCATGGGGGATGGGAGGTCCGGCGCAAGCGGACGTCCAGAGGACTAGGAGGACCAGACTGAGTAGGCGAAACGTGCGGGTCACGGGGTGATACTGTCCTTCAATCGATAGACGAGATGGGTATCAGTGTGAGCGACGCCGTCAACTGCGTGAATCTGGCGTAACACCAACTGGGTCAGCGCATTCTGGTCCGACACTTCCACGACCACAATAATATCCGGCTTGCCCCAACAGGGGTCGATGGTTTTGACCTGCGTGATTTCTGAGAGAGCCCGAACCACCTCGCTTGTCCGTCCCGGCAGTACCGTGATGAATACGTAGGCCCGATCCGACATCAGGGTTCCTCCATCGACTGCGGCGTGAATTGTACGGGGCACTGTCGGAACAGCGGGCTCGTTGCCAACGTAGCGGATGCTGGACGTTTCTGTCAATGCAGGAGCGCTCGCAGGCGATTTGGAGAGTGTCGCAACGGCGGTGACAGGTTGTGATCTCTTCACACGTGCCTCATTGGGGGGCGATGAGGACGTCGATCGCCATGGAATCTCTCACTGTGGTGAGCGCGGCTTCGAGGCCCCGAGGATTGCCGATGCGGCCTTCAGGGTCGTACACAAAGCACAAGAGCGTTGTGCAACGGCTCTTGGCGCGATAGTGCTCGGTATCGATCCGGAGTTGCTCGGTGAGGTCTTTGGCGGTGAGGCCCGTGCGCGTTTTCTTGACGAGCACCGCCAGCCGATTGTCGTCCAGCAGGAATGTCGTGCGCGGGGCTCCTTCCGTATAACCCGGCGTCCATTCGTCCGTGCCGATATCGTCGAACTGGAGCCGCAGTAACGCATGCAGCAGGTCCTGCACATCAAACTCGTCTTCCACGTTCAACGTCGCGCGATATTCTCCGCGGAGTCGCAGCTGTCGAGCGACGGAGTGGAATCGATGACAGAGCCGTTTCACAAGTTCGAGAGGATTCGAGTCGGATCGAGGGGGCTGAGGGGCGGACTCCCGTTGTATGGGGGTGTCGGTCGGGGTCGAGGCCTGCGCCTGTGGTCGAGGGAGAGGAGGCTGTTCCTGCTTCTGTGGTGGCGCGGTGACCAATGACGCCTGCTGCACGGCCGGCGCAGGCTCGTGCCGTGGCGGTTGCGGTGGCGTGATGGGTTGTGACGGAGCGGCCTGTACGGGCTGTGGCTGAGATCGAGGCGCTGTGACGAGTGGATTCGCCGCTTGAGTTGAGGTCTGAGGTGTCGTCGGTGTGGAAGGGGACGGCGCAATTGGCACTGGCTCGGACAGAGGCGTGAGGGGGATCCGAAGCTCCTGCGTTTCCGAAGCGGCTGAAGGTGCCAGGCTGGGCGGCGTCGGTGCTGCGGCAGGGACGCGATTCGTGGTCATGGCGACTGGCATGGTCATTGGCGGTGG
>JBEGVJ010000139.1:0-23087 GCA_041178465.1 Nitrospirota bacterium | reverse complement strand
TCCGCGATCGGGATCTCGCGCCAGGCGCCGGATGGGATGTCTTCAAGTTTAAAGGGACCGTATTGAATACGCCTGAGCCTGGTCACTTCATGGCCCAGCGCCAGGAATAGTCGTCTGATTTCACGGTTCTTCCCCTGAACCAGCACCACTTCAAGATGTGATTCGCGCCCGGAACTCTTTTGAATCTTCACGCTATGGCACTGGAGACGCTCGCCCCCCTCGACCACTCCGGCTGTGGCCTCTTTGGCTTGGGCCTCAGTGAACTCTCCCCGCACGGAAACCAGGTAGGTCCTCATTACTTTATGCCCAGGATCGGTGAGATAGCTCGACAGGGTCGAATCGTTGGTGAGCAGGAGGAGACCGCTGGTTGCCTGATCGAGTCTCCCGACTGCATGCAGGTATCCTAAATCCTTTGGCAGAAGATCGAAGATCGTCTGCCGGTCTTTTTCATCGCTATGCGTCGTGATGACCCCTCTAGGTTTATGAAAGAGGAAGAAGCGTTTGGCAGAATCTTTAATCGGTTGGTCGTCAACCGAGAGAGAATCCTTCGGCCACAGAACCCACGTGGCAGGATCTCGGATGATTCGCCCGTTGACCTGGACCCGTCCTGCACGAACCCAGTCCTGGCTCGTGCCACGGGAGGCGACACCCAGCTTCGAGAGCAATCGATCCACCGTGAACCGTTTAGACGATAGGGAAGGCTTCTGTGCCATCGTGAACCATTTCCAGCCGTCGAGCCCGAGTGACTACAGACCGACAGCTACCGACCGTGAATTAACACGCTACAAAAAAACTGTCCTCTTTGTCCGTCGTTCGTGAAGCGTCTTTCGTCTCTCGTCCAAAGAAAAGAGCAGATGGCCTATAGCGAATAGCGTATGGTCGGATATAAAGACTGGGCATCTTTGCTATCAGCGATAAGCCATTCGCCATTCGCTCTTCTCCCCCACAAGATACGCTTCACAACGTTTCAAGAACAAAGCTGGCGGATTTTTTCAGCATCCTCAAGAGGCCAAGGTATCACTGCACCATCTTCAGATGATCTGTCAGGCCACGTGCTTCTGGATACGTTTCTCGATCTCTGGCCCGACCCTGCGATTGGCAACTCTGAGATCGAACTCACCCTGAAGTCCGATCCAAAGTTCCGGGGACGTCCCCAAGTATTTCCCCAAACGAAGAGCGGTGTCGGCGGTAATCGCACGCTTCCCATTCACAATGGCGCTGATCCGGCCAGGTGATACCCCAATGTTGCGGGCGAGCCGGTTGATGCTGATATCCATGGGCACCATGAATTCCTCGAACAAGATCTCTCCCGGATGGATCGGGTCAAGCAACTTTTTTGGCGCCATGGCATACCTCAGTGATAATCCACAATCTCGACATCGTACGCATCGCCCTGAGTCCAGGCAAAGCAGATCTGCCACTGGTCATTGATGCGAATACTGTGCTGCCCCCTCCGATCACCTTTCAATGCCTCTAGCCGATTTCCAGGAGGGACTCGCAGATCACCCAGCGATATGGCGCGATGGAGAACCAGAAGCTTCCTTCTCGCGATCCGTTCAATGCGACGGAACCGCAGGACGTCCGCATCGAGAAACAGCGCTTCCGTCTCTTTGGAGCGAAAGGAACGGATCATCGGCAACCAGTCTATTCCGCCTCACGTCATAGGTCACGCGCCACAGACTGCGGTGCGTGACGCGCGAGACCTGCGAGAAAAACGCGATCCGGCATTCCAGGTTCGCCGTTCCGAACACCTCGAACTCCCGCCAGTCCCGCGAGTCTCGCTCGGCTATTTCTCTAGAGGAGGCCGCGCTTCTGGAGAAAGTCTTTGTCGATGACGGGAGTGGGTCTGGCGGGAAGCTGTCCCCGTTCCTGCAGCAGCCGCTCGACGTATTTCCCGATCAGATCCGATTCGAGATTGACCTGGTCGCCGACTTGCTTGAGGCCCAGGGTGGTGACCTTCGCCGTGTGCGGAATAATCGCGACGGAGAAGCCACGCTCGGTCACCTGGTTGATCGTCAAGCTGATGCCGTCGACGGTGATGGCCCCCTTCACGATGCAGTGGCGCAGAATCTCAGCCGGAGCTTCGATCATGAACAGGATGGCATTCCCATCCTGTTGACGGCTGCGCACTGTGCCGATGCCGTCTACGTGACCAGACACGAGATGCCCGCCGAGCCGTTCGTTGAGTTTCATCGCCCGTTCCAAGTTCAGCGGCGCGCCGGCAGTGAGCTGTCCGAGCGTGGTCACGGACAGTGTTTCAGGAGAGACCTCCACGGAGAAATTGTGCTCGCTCTTGTTCACCACGGTCAGGCAGGTGCCGTTGACGCTGACACTGTCCCCAACTTTAAGGTCGCCCATCACGGTTGAAGCCAGAATCGTCATCCTCGTTCCCACGAGGGTCTTATCGATCGAAACGATGGCGCCGAGTTCTTCGACAATGCCAGTGAACATTACTCGTCCCTCATGATCCGTTTCACGACATACACAAACAACAGAATCAGCACGACCAAGCCGATGCCAGCCAGCGTGCCGATCACGAGATTCTCTGTCGCGATAGCTTTCATCACCGGCCCATTATATAGAACTAGCCTGCATTATTCATGACGGTTCGTCGCGCGTGCGTCATCTTCTCACCGTCATCCAAAACAGCGATGCCGCGACCAGTTGCAGACCAGCGATGATGGCGAACGCATTGGCATAATTCAGGTGCGCGATCAGAATACCTGCCAGGAGCGGCCCGCTGGCATGGCCGATATCCCCGATCGTCCCTTGCATACCCATCCCCGCCCCAAGCGTCTTAAACTCGGAACTGTCTGCGACCAGCGCGGACGACGAGGAGGAGACAACGGCTTCGCCGAATCCGAAGCCGGCCGAGAGCAGCAACAACAACCAGAACATCGACACCTGAGGGATACAGACAAAGGTTGCGGCACAGATCACAAGGCCGATGACGATGAGCGGCTGCCGACCGACGCGATCGGACACCCGGCCCATAATCGGCTTGGAGACGAGCGACGTAAGGGCCTGGACCGTAAACAGCAACCCGACTTCTCCCGGATTCAATCCTGTCGAAACGCCATAGAGCGGGAGGAACGCCATCAACGCCCCGTTCGCAATCATCTTGGCTGCATCGGTCGAGCTGGTGATGAGCACCTTGCGATTCCTGGCGACCACCCGGAAACCCTTCCACATCTCCGCCAGCAGCGGAGCCATCACCTTCTCCTGGATACGCGGGGGAGGCGGCGTGAGGTGCAGGCTATAGAAAATGACAATGGCCATGCAGCCGAAGAGACCGGCCGTCACAAAGGCCGTGGAAAATCCCGACGCGTAGATCAGAGAGCCGCCGATGAACGGCCCGAGTAACGCCCCGAATTGTGTCGAGGCCGTATAGGTGCCGAGCGCGGCGCCTCGCCGTTCTCGATAGAGATCGGCGACGGTTGCCAACGCACTCGGCGCGAAGATGGCGGTGGCCAATCCATGGAAGACACGCAAGGCGGTCAGTGCATCGAGATCCGTCACCCAGGGGTACAGAAACGGCGGGAGCCCGAACGCAACGACGCCAATCTGCAACAGATACCGCCGACCGTAGATGTCAGACAGCGCGCCGGACGGCAGCTTGAGAAAGACCCCGGTCAGGGTGGAAACCGACACGATAAGCCCAATGCGCTCGGGACCGGCCCCCAGCGATTCTGCGAACAGCGCCAGCACCGGCATCCGGACCATGTTGTAGCTGATAAAGCAAAATACGCCGACGGTGCAGAGCAGCGTGAAACTGCGCGACGTCGTCATGGGGCAACCGTCCTGGAGGTTGTTGTGCCGCCGGAATGCGACAGGCTCTCCAGCGCCTGCTTCAAGAAATCCATATCGCCGGATGACAACGCCGGAGATGTCGCCGCTTCGGACAACAGACGATCAGGCTGTTGCTTCATCGCCAGACTCAGGCGATTGACGGAATCGACACCCCTCGCCAGCTTCCGCGTCACCATGCTGCCAACCAGCGGGCGAAGCAGCGAAACGATTCCCGATAAGAAACGATTGTCCAATCTGGTGTAATAGACCAGCGTGCTCTCCATCGCTTCGGCTCCATGCGAGTCAGTCACCTGGTTCATCCTGAGCAGCACCACGGCCTTTCCGGTGATGTGCGGGAGAAACCGGCTGTCGTGCGATCCTTCCAGATAATAGATCCGGCTCGTACGATCCTGATAGACCAACTGGACGAGCCCCTCCGTCCCCTCGCCATCGTTGCCCCAATAGCGACCGGAGCCGCGCATCTCCGATTGATAGGGCGCGATGCCGAGGCGATTGATCAAGGAAGCAGCCATGGGTGGATGGTCCAAGAGATACAAATACACCGCTTCGGGCAACGGCGTTCGCAGAGGCCCCAGTTTGTTCGCCGTCGTATAGTGGCTGATGATCGGTTGCAGTCGGCAGGCCCAGCTTGGCTCGATCTGTTCAAGCGGGAAGGTCACCCCTGCATGCAGGGACGGGAGGGAACAGGTTTCTGAATGGGCCGGGCTTGCATAGACAGCCGCACTCAGCCAGATCGCGCAGGCGAACCAGAATGAGCCGGATCTGAACGGACAGAGCCACGCGGAAATCATGATGGCTACTTTCGAAGCTGAACGGCGAGAAAAACTTCCGGGAACGGCCTGCTCGTCACAGATCTCCCTCGACAAGCAAATCTTCTCCAATGCGACGGACCGTGACGTGGCGCAATGGAAGCACCTGAGCCAAGCGCTTCGGGCTGCGGCCGCCGATCAGCGCTTTGGCATCCTGTCCCCCCATTAGCGTCGGCGCGAGATAGAGCACGACATGATTGACCAGTTTTGCACGTACCGCTGCGGCGTTGACGGTACTGCCTCCCTCGATAAGCACAGAAGTGATCCCCCGCTTGCCTAGCAACGTCAGCAGAGCAGGAAAAGAAACATGCCCTTTCTTCGTCGAGAGGGAGACGACCTCCACCCCTCTCAGCTCAAGTGAGCGACGGCGTGATCGGGCGGCACGACTTGTGGTGGCGATCAAGGTCCTCGCCTGATCCTGGTTGGCACAGACCCGTGCCTTCAGCGGCGTCCTGAGTTGGCTGTCGAGTACGACGCGCAACGGCTGCCGCGGCGCCAGCTTGAGCGGGCGATCTGACAGTCGAGCGGTCAGCGCGGGGTTGTCCGTGAGCACCGTGCCGACCCCGACGAGTACGGCATCCGCCTGACTCCGCAGTCTGTGGGCGTCCCGCCGCGCGAGCGGCCCCGTAATCCATCGCGACTCCCCCTTCGCCGTCGCCACCTTTCCGTCCAACGTCATCCCGGCTTTGAGGGTCACGTAGGGACGGCCTGTCGTCACCCAATGGAGATAGGCACGATTCAACTCCGCGGCTTCCTCTCGCGCGGGACCAGTCGTCACGGCAATCCCGGCCCGGCGCAACGCAGCATGGCCTCGCCCCTTGACCAAGGGATTGGGATCGGTCATCGCCACCACCACCTCTCGTACGCCGGATTGGATGATCGCCGGCACACAAGGAGGGGTTCGCTTCAGGAGATGGCAACAGGGTTCGAGCGTGACGTAGAGGGTCGCGCCCTTGGCTCGCGGCCCCGCCTGTTTGAGCGCAAGAGTTTCTGCGTGAGGCTGTCCGGGACCCTGGTGATAGCCGCGTCCGACGATGCGGCCGTTCTTGACCACGAGGGAACCGACCATGGGATTCGGGCTGGTCTTGCCCCGGCCCTTCGCCGCGAGACGAAGCGCCAGGGTCATGAAGTGGAGGTGCGTGGTGGTGGCAGTCACCGTTTCTTACGCGTGACGCGCGATCGGCCGCGAGGCAACGGAGCCGACTTCGTCTTGGTGGTGGTCTTCGCTGGCGTCTTCTTCACCTTCGCACGAGCCCCTGACGCCTTGCGGGGAATTGAACTATTCGATCCCGCTTCGGCCAACGCCGCATGGGCCGCCGCAAGCCTCGCAATGGCAACGCGATAGGGCGAGCAGCTCACATAGTCCAAGCCGAGTTCATGGCAGAACTCAACGGAACTGGGATCGCCGCCATGCTCACCGCAGATACCGAGTTTGATCCCGGGGCGGGTTTTCCGGCCGCCGGCAATGGCCTGCTTCATCAAGGCCCCGACCCCTTCCCGATCAAGTGTCGCAAAGGGATCCGCGTCCATAATGTTGGCGGTGCGGTAAAAGTCGATAAACTTCGCGGCATCGTCGCGGGAGAACCCGAACGTGGTCTGGGTGAGGTCGTTGGTGCCGAATGAAAAGAACTCCGCCTCGGTCGCGATGCGATCCGCCGTCACCGCGGCACGCGGCAGCTCGATCATCGTGCCCACGAGGTAGGAGAGCTTCACGTTGTACCGCTTCATCGTCTCCTGCGCCGCCTCGCGGACCAAATCCTTCTGCGCTTTCATTTCCGACACCATCCCCACCAGCGGGATCATGATCTCCGGAACGATCTTCTTCCCTTCTTTGGCCAGCTCGCAGGCGGCCTCCATGATGGCCCGCGCCTGCATGCGGGTAATCTCCGGCATCGTAATCCCGAGCCGGCAACCCCGGAGCCCCAGCATGGGATTGAACTCGTGAAGTTCCTCGACGCGAGCCAGCAACCGGCGTTTCTCTTCGAGCCTGGCTCCGTCGCGCCCGGTCAGCTCCAGCTGCGCAATCTCCACCATCAAGTCTTCCCGCTTCGGCAAGAATTCGTGCAAGGGCGGATCGAGCAGACGAATGGTAACGGGAAAACCCGCCATCTCGCGATAAAGCCCGATGAAATCCTGTTTTTGCAGGGGCAGGAGCTGATCGAGAAACTTTTCCCGCTCCTCTTTGGTTCGCGCCAAAATCATCTTCTGCATGATGGGGATGCGATCCTCGGCAAAGAACATGTGTTCCGTCCGGCAGAGCCCGATCCCTTCGGCGCCGAAGCCCCGCGCGATCTTCGCCTGATCCGGCACGTCCGCATTGGCGCGGACGCGCAAGGTCCGTACGCTGTCGGCCCAGGAGAGAATCAACGCGAAACGCTGGTACTTGTCCGATTTCTTCGCATCCAGCTTGCCCTGGATGACTTGAATGATTTCCGATTCGACGACCGGCAGGTCCCCCTCGTACACATTACCGGTTGAACCGTTGATCGACAGATAATCCCCCTCGCGGAACACTTTGGCCCCGATGCGAACGGACTCGTCGTCCAACACCTCCACGGCATCGCAACCGGCCACACAGACCTTGCCCATTTGCCGCGCGACCACCGCCGCGTGGGACGTCATCCCGCCCCGCGCCGTGAGGAATCCCGCGGCCGCGTTCATCCCATGAATATCGTCGGGGCTCGTTTCCTGCCGGACCAACACCACACGGGTCCCGTTCGCCTTCATCTCGACAGCCCGATCGGGCGTGAGGGCGATTTTCCCAGCTGCCGCGCCGGGACCGGCGGGAAGTCCCTTCCCCAGCGGATTGGATTTCGACTCTTCCTTCGTGTCGAAAATCGGATAGAGATATTGCGAGAGTTGCTCCGGCCCGATCCGCTGCACGGCCTCCGTCTTCGAGATGAGGCCTTCCCGGACCATATCGACGGCAATCTTCACGGCGGCGATGCCGGTCCGCTTGCCGACCCTGGTTTGCAACATGTAGAGCTTGCCCTCTTGGATCGTAAATTCCAAATCGAGCATGTCCCGGTAATGTTTTTCGAGTTTCTTGTACGTGTGTTCCAGTTCCTTGTAGGCCTCCGGCACGTTCTTCGCGAGCGCATTCACCGGAAGCGGAGTCCTGATGCCGGCCACCACATCCTCGCCCTGGGCATTCATCAGACACTCGCCGAAAAAATTCTTGTCCCCGGACGCCGGATCGCGCGTGAAGGCGACACCGGTGCCGCTCGTCTCTCCCATGTTCCCGAACACCATCGCCACCACATTGATCGCCGTGCCCCAGGAATCGGGAATCCCATAGAGTCGCCGATAGGTGACGGCCCGCGCGCCGAACCAGGACGAAAAGACGGCGTTGACGGCCAAGCGAAGCTGTTCCAGCGGCTCATCCGGGAACTCTTTTTTGGTCTCTTCCTTGACGAGCGCCTTGAAGCTGGCGACTAATTCACGGAGATGCCGTGCATCGAGATGGGTCTCGTGCGCCACACCGACTTCAGCCTTCTTGTACTTGAGGATCGCTTCGAAATGTTCACGCGGCACACCCATGACGATGCTGCCGTACATCGCCACAAAACGCCGATAGCTATCCTGCGCAAACCGATCGTTGCGCGTTTTTGCCGCCAGTCCCTCAACCGTCTTGGTCGTCAAACCGACATTCAGCACCGTGTCCATCATGCCCGGCATCGAGGCCCGGGCGCCGGACCGGACCGAAACCAGCAAGGGCCGCTCAGGATCGCCGAACCCCATGCCCATTGACCGCTCGATCCGCTTGAGCGATTTCAGCGCATCCTCCCACATGCCGGACGGATACTTTTTCCCGTTCTTGTAATATTCAACGCAGGCTTCGGTGGAAATGGTGAAGCCGGGCGGAACGGAGATGCCGAGATTCGTCATTTCGGCCAGCCCGGCGCCTTTCCCTCCCAGGAGCTCTTTCATGTTGGATGCGCCTTCGGCTTTGCCGTCGCCAAAGTAGTAGACGTATTTCTTTGCCACGCTGCCCTCTCCTTCGCGTTGAGTTCAGTTCAATGGACGAGTGATGTCCCCTGGGCGGCGGATTCGAGACGCAGCCGATACCGGCTAACTAAATACCATTTCGCCACGAGCCCAGACGCAATCACCACCATCACAAACATGACCAATATGAGCAACCGATAGTCGGCCTGGATCCCCTGGTCCACATAATACTGCCCGTCCGGCCCTTGCCGGAGCTTGATCTCCTGTTGAATCTGATGGATCGTGCCGGAGGGGTCCGAGAGATTGATCCACTCCGAGCAGAGGCGCACCGGGTCCGCCGATCCCGCGACGGACTTCCAGCCGAGCCTGAGACAAATGTCCTGTTTAGAATTGAATACATCGGGGGTCGCTGCCAGTTCATCGAGGTTGATCCCACTGGCCCATAACCCGATCAGAACGATCGCATTGCAGAGCATCATCATGGCAAGAGACACGCCGGTGGTGAACCGACGAACTTTCCTCGCCCGACGCTGATCGTCTGACAATGGTTGATCCATCCCCCACACCAGACCGTTGTGTCTTACCCCGTTAGGTGGTCTGGATGAGTCCCCTCTTGCGCGCGTCCAACGAGGCCCTTTCCCAGGGCACGCGTTGCGCGAGCACGGGGGACTCACCGGACCGCCTATTCTCTATCCACCTTGTACCACAATCTGCGAAAAGTCTGCGAACGAGCCGAAGAAGTCGTCCACTTCCTTGAGCAGCGACAAACGATTGCTCCGGACGGCCGGATCCTCCGCATTCACCATGACCGCGGCAAAGAACGCATCGATGGCTGGCTTCAGCCGCACCAACGCATCCAGCGCCTGGCCATAATCCCCGCGATTCATCGCCGCCAGCATCTTCTCCCGTTCTTCCGTCGCGGCCCCGTAGAGCGCCGACTCAGTGGGATGCTCGAAGCGCGCCGTATCGACCGGCTTACGGTCCCACTGCTCCTTCTCGACGAGCCGATGCGCACGTTTGAAGCCGACGATCAGCGGATCGAATTCAGGCTTCGTCGTCACAGACTCGATCGCCTTCATTCTCTGCACAAGATCCACGAGGTCTAGCGCCTTGTCGTGCGCCGGTTTGAGCACCGCTTCGATCACATCATCGCGCAACGCATGAACGATCCTGGCGTAATGTCGAACCCGCTCAAAAATAAATTCCGTCATCCGGCGGCGGCCCTCCTGCTCGGAGTCAGGAGCCCCCTTGAAGCCATCGCCGATGACCAGGTTTCTCGCGGTATCGACGTAGCCCCCTACGTCGATACGCAGATTGCTCTCTAGAATAATCCGGACGATGGCCGTGGCATTTCGACGCAGCGCAAAAGGGTCTTCCGATCCGGTCGGCACGAGGCCCACATGGAAGAAGGCCGCCACCGAATCCAACCGGTCGGCCAACGACAGCACTTGGCCGGCTGTGGTCTTGGGCAATGCCCCTTCGATCGAGCGCGGCAGATACTGGTCCCTGATGGCCTGACTGACCGCCTCGGATTCACCGTCATGCTTGGCGTACTCGCCCCCCATGATGCCCTGCAACTCCGGAAACTCACCGACTACACCGGTGAGGAGGTCTGCCTTGCAAAGCTCCGCAGCCCTCTCGCAAGCCTGTTTCAACTCGCCATCTTGCGGCCGCAAGCTCGACGCGATGAAACTGGCCAGATGCCTGATCCGCTGCTGTTTCTTCTCCATGGTGCCGAGCTTCTGGTGGAACGTGACCCCGGCCAGTTTCGCCACCCGATCTTCAAGCTTGATCTTCCGGTCCTCGTCGAAAAAGAATTTCGCATCGGCCAGCCGCGCAGCCAGAACCCGCTCGTTGCCTTCGCGAATCAATCCCATGTCCTTGGCTCGATTGTTGGTCACAGCAATGAAATGGGGAACCAGCTTCCCGGTCTCTTTATGCATCAAGGAAAAGAACCCCTGATGTTCTTTCATCGAGGTGATCAAAATCTCTTGCGGCACGTCCAGATAGGCCGGCTTGAAGGAGCCGATAATGGCATTGGGACATTCGGTCGTATAGACCGCCTGATCCAGCAGGTCCTCATCCAGATTCAACACAAACCCGGTTTCCTTGCACAGGGTCGCAATCTGCTCTTCAATCATATGGCGACGGCGCTGCGGATCGGCCATGACGCCCTGACGTTCCAGCCCTTTCAGGTAGGACTCGGCGTCTCGCACCACCAGCCCCTTCGCCGTCCCTAATACACGATGACCTTCCGTCCTGTTACCGGCGGCAATCCCCACGGCTTCGATCGGAAGCGTGGCCCCTCCGTAAAGCGCCACCAGCCACCGCACCGGGCGAGCGAACCGGGCGCCGGTGCTGTTCCACTTCATCGCTTTCGGAAACGAGAGTTTTGCGATCAGCTGTGGGAGGAGCTCCTCCAGGACCACCTTGGCAGGCCGCCCCTGTTCCTGCTTGACCGCAAAGAGATACTCCCCCTTCGGAGTCTGGCGAACTTGAAGGTCCTGAACGGACACTCCCTGCCCCGCGGCAAATCCCGTCGCCGCTCTGGTCGGCTGACCGGCCGGATCGAACGCCACCGCCTTGGAAGGCCCCATCGCCTCCTTAACCATCGAAGTTTGCATGGTCGCGAGGGCCTCAACTATCAGGGTCAATCGTCGCGGGGTGCCCAACGTACGGATGGATTGAAACGAAAGCCGTTGGTCATGAAACAGTTGCTCAGCCGAATCTTTGAGGGTCGCCAGGGCTGGGGCGATGAACTGGTAGGGCAGCTCTTCGACACCGATCTCAAGCAACAACTCGGCAGCAGTCGCTGAAGAAGGGCGGGCTCCTTTTTTCGCAAGAGGAGCGGAACGACGAGCTGTCTGAATCTTTGCCATGGGTCCTTCTGCAGTTCTTATTATGAGCGGCGGGCCGCAGTTTTAGCGCGGGAGCCCGGCGCCTTCGCTCCATCTGGCCCAATCGCGCGATTGAGCAGCGGATGCCCCATGGCGGCCCGCTCTTCGATGTAGCGTTCGGCACATTGGCGCGCCAGGGCGCGGACCCTGGCGATATAGCCGGTCCGCTCTGCCACGCTGATCGCCCCGCGGGCATCCAGCAGATTGAAGAGGTGCGAGGACTTGATACAGAATTCGTAGGCCGGGAGCGTCAACCGCTTGTCACGATTCGCCAGCAGCCGCTTGCATTCCCCCTCGAACGATTGAAACGTGGCCATGAGCATGGCCACATCGCCCTCTTCGAAGTTATAGGTCGAGAATTGCACTTCGGTTTCGTGATGAATATCTCCGTACGTGACGGAATCGTTCCAGGCGAGGTCGAAGACGTTGTTCACCTGTTGCAGATACATCGCGATCCGCTCGGTCCCGTATGTGATTTCGACAGTGATGGGATTCAGCTCGATCCCGCCGATTTCCTGAAAGTACGTGAACTGGGTGATCTCCATCCCGTCGAGACGCACCTCCCAGCCCAACCCCCAGGCGCCCAGCGTAGGAGATTCCCAATCGTCTTGAATGAACCGGATGTCGTGCTGCTTCGGATCGATGCCCAGTTGAGCCAGACTCTCCAAATACAACGCCTGAATGTTGTCCGGCGCCGGCTTCAGCACGACCTGATACTGATAGTAGTGCTGCATGCGATTCGGATTCTCCCCATATCGTCCATCCGTAGGACGCCGGCATGGTTGGGGGTAAGCGGCCCGCCAAGGCTCCGGGCCAAGAGACTTCAGGAATGTCGCAGGATGAAAGGTGCCGGCCCCCATCTCCAGGTCATAGGGTTGATGGATGACGCAGCCCTGCTCGGCCCAGTAGTGATGCAATGTGAGGATGAGATCTTGGAAGGTCACAATCAGCCCTGTGAGGTCATAAAATTGCTGAGTTAACACCTGGAAGCGAGGGAAGAAGCTAACAGGAACGCCTGGAAGCTGTCAAGAAACAATCCCTCTATGTTCAAGGAGTTGCATCGAAATTCTCCTGTCGTTTTACCTGTCAAGCCTGATACACGAATGGGGCACAAGCCAACACTCGTTTGCATACCAGCTCTTGACGCGGCCTCTGCAATACTCTATTGTCCGAGAAAGTTGACTGACTCACTCGGAATTGCGTCACTCTGAGATGAAACTCTCGAAGAAAAGCGAATATGGGCTTCGAGCCCTGCTGGAGCTCACGCAGTTCTATGGCAAGGAAACGCTCCAGCGCCAACAGATCGCCGCACGCCAACATATCCCCGTGGAGTTCCTGGAGCAGATCCTTCTCGCACTGAAGCGTGCCGGATTGCTCGCCAGCCGCCGCGGTATGAAGGGCGGGTATACGTTGATCAAATCGCCCGACGAGATCACCCTGGGCCAAGTGATCCGCATCCTGGACGGGCCGCTCGCACCGATCTCCTGCGTGAGCAAAACCGCCTACCAAAAGTGCAGCGACTGCCCCTACGCATCGAAGCCCCACTGTCCGTTGCAAGATGCGATGGGTGAAGTGCGCAATGCCATCGCCGACATTTTAGATCATTACACACTCAAAGACTTCGCCTTCGGGCATCGCAAAGGATAATCATGGATCTCGTTGTGCTCGTGCTGATTACCTTCGTCGCCGCCACGGTCAATGGCGCACTCGGATACGGATTTTCCTCCATCACCGTTCCCGTCGCACTGTTGTTCTATACCAACCGCATCTTGAACCCGGCCTTAGTGCTGGTCGAACTGGTCATCAACAGCTATGTCCTCTTCATCAACCGCAGGAGCATCCCGAACATTTGGTGGCGCGTGGCGCCGATTCTGATCGGCCTCCTGATCGGCGTCGCGATCGGCAGCTATATTCTCTCCCTCGTTCATCCGGCATGGGTCAAATTCGTCACGTACTTCATGCTGCTGCCATTGATTCTGCTCCAAGCGGCCGGCATCAGAAAGCCCATCAAAGCCGAAAACACCATCGCGATCCCCTTCGGAGTGGGAATCGGAACCCTCTATTCCGTCACTACCATCTCAGGACCTCCCCTCGCGCTGCTGTTCAACAACCAGGGCTATGCCAAACAGGATTTCCGAGCTGCGCTCGGCGTCATTCGAGTAGGAGAATCGGTCCTGACGGGAATCGCCTACTATTTCATCGGACTCTATAGCGTCAGCAGCATGGAGATCATTCCATACATCATCCCCAGCGTCCTGTTGGGAATTCCTCTCGGGAGCTATCTCATTCGTTGGATGGACCCTGAATCCTTCCGGCGGATCTGCATGGCCTTCGATGCCCTAGTCGTCGCGTTCGGATTGTCGCGGGTGCTCATCGAACTGAACCTGACCACCGCGCTCACCACATACAGCACCCTCGCGGTCGTGATGGCACTTAACGCGTACTTGCTATTCCGATTCTTCCGTGACCGGACCGTCCCGTAAGGGCGGCACGAAAGAGATGCCGGTCAGGCCAGCCACTCACCATGCTGACGCGTCTTGTGGGCGAGATGACCGTCGATCCATCCGCACGATCCTTTCATTGACTCCCCCGTTTCCTTTTTGTTAGCCTCAAGCCCCGCCGCGTTGCTGACGCGCTCTTGCCTTGGCAAAAGAGTCTGTCCGCATCCTTGGCACTACATCCCGAAAGGAGTTTCGATGGCCAGTTCAACGGCTTCGCCGGCAGTACTTAACGAATTACACAACAAGGCCACCCAGCTCCGGATCGAGAGTGTGCGGGCGACCACGGAAGCAGGAAGCGGCCATCCCTCCAGTTGCTGCTCGGCCGCCGATATTGTCGCAGCGCTCTTTTTCTCGGTCATGCGCTACGACCCGAACAACCCCAAAGCACCCAACAGCGACCGCTTCGTCCTCTCAAAAGGCCATGCCGCGCCCCTCCTCTATGCCGCCTGGGCCGAGGCAGGGCTATTTCCGAAAAGCGACTTGCTCAAGCTCCGAACATTGACCTCCGATCTCGAAGGCCATCCGACTCCCCGCCTCTCCTTTGTCGATATGGCCACCGGCTCGCTCGGGCAAGGACTGCCCGTGGGTGTCGGAATCGCGCTCAACGCCAAATCCGTCGATAAGACCAACTATCGCACCTATGTCCTGATGGGGGACGGAGAATCCGTCGAAGGATCGGTCTGGGAAGCAGCCGAAGTGGCGCGCCATCACCGGCTCGACAATCTCTGCGCCATTGTGGACATCAACCGGCTCGGCCAAAGCGACCCCACGATGCTGCAACACGACATGGAGAGCTATCGGTCCCGCTGGGCCGGCTTCGGCTGGCACGCGATCGTCGTGGACGGGCATAGTCTCTCCGCCCTGCTCGCCGCCTTCGATGACGCGTCGCGAACCACAGGGAAACCGACCGTGTTGCTCGCCAAGACTTTCAAGGGCCGGGGCGTGAGCTTCATGGAAGACCATCCGGAGTGGCACGGCAAACCCTTGAAGAAGGGGGAGGAAACCGACAAGGCGATCGCCGAACTGACGGCGCAACTCAAGCCGGGCCAGATACAGCTTCAGATTCAGAAACCGTCCGCCGTGCCAGCAGTACAGGCCTCGATCGGATCCTTGCCGATGTCCCCCTACAAGCTCGGCGAGTCGGTCGCCACGCGTGAAGCCTTCGGCGCTGCGCTGGCTGCATTGGGCGACGTCCATCCGCTCGTCGTCGGACTCGACGCCGACGTCAAAAACTCCACCTACACGGACAAATTCGGCAAGAAGTTCCCCGACCGCTTTTTCGAAAATTTTATCGCAGAGCAAAATATGCTCGGCGCGGCGGCAGGACTCGCGGCCTGCGGCAAGGTCCCCTTTGCTGCGACGTTTGCCGCCTTCTTTACCAGAGCCTACGATTTCATCCGTATGGCCGCCATCAGCCAATCGAACATTAAGCTGGTGGGCACCCACGTCGGTGTGAGCATCGGAGAAGACGGTCCATCTCAAATGGGACTTGAAGACATCGCCATGATGGCGGCACAGCCGGGCGTCGTCGTGCTCTATCCCTCCGACGCCACCTGCACCTATCGACTGGTCGAAGCCGCAGCCGCTCACAAAGGGATGGTGTACGTGCGCGCGGGACGCCCCAAGTCGCCTGTCATTTATGGACCAGAGGAGCGGTTTCAGATCGGCGGCTCCAAAGTCCTTCGCCAGAGCGCCTCGGACGTCCTCACGATCGTAGCGGCGGGCGTAACACTCTTCGAAGCGCTCAAGGCCTACGATCAGCTCAAAGCGGCGGGCATTTCCGTACGGGTGATCGACCTGTACAGTATCGCGCCGATCGACCGCGCGACCTTAATTGAAAGCGCCCGATCCACCCAAAACCGCATCCTCACCGTGGAAGACCACTACGCCCACGGGGGGCTCGGCGATGCGGTTCTCAGCGCGGTCGGAGCCGAAGGCATGAAGGTCCACAAACTCGCGGTGCGGACCATCCCCCACAGCGGAAAGCCGGACGAACTCGTGGACCACTTTGGCATCGGAGCACGATCCATTGTCGAAGCCGCCAAAGACATCACGAAATAAACCCTCCCGCACCACCCTTCCTCATGAGTTGGCCGGGATTCCGCTCCTGAACATTCTGTCAGGAGCGGCGCGCCAGCGGATGCTTCAAGAGCTGACCGAAGCCCACTACGGCAAAGGCGACTTCATTTTCCGGGAAGGCGACCCGACCGAATACTTCCACATCGTCAAGGCCGGAACGGTCAAGTGCGTCAAATCCACCCCGGATGGAAAAGAGTGCACGCTGAAGATGCTCATGCCGGGAGATCTCTTCTGCTGCGACGCAGCAGCCTTCGATGGCGCCTCGCATCCCGGCTCGGCCCAGCCCATGGGAGATGTCAGCATCCTCCGAATGAGCAAAAAGGCCTACTTCGAGATGCTACGACAAAGTCCGGATGCCGCGCTTGAAGTGATCAAATTTCTGGGTAATCGATTGAACGAAGCCCAGGAGAAAACCAAAGATCTGGCGCTCGACCGAGCCGATCAGCGGCTGGCCTCGTTGCTCGTCGACCTCGCAACCCGCAACGGGATCAAAGATCCGAACGGCATTCGCCTTACGATGCGTCTCACCAGGCAAGACATGGCCAACATGGTGGGAGTGACGACGGAAACGGCGATTCGAATCATGAGCCGATTCAAACGCGATCGGTTGGTCTCCGGCACCGCCAACCGCCTCCTGATTCGCGATCTTCCCGGACTGAAAATCCTTGCCTCCGCCTCATAATCTTCCCCCCGCACCACTGCGTGCACGAAAAATTTCAAACATGATAATAGTCATGTTTTATGCCGGCGATCCGGAGTATGCTGCGCGCACTCAGTCGCACAATGTCACAGCCTGATCACGTCAGACCTGTACATATACGGTTCACTGAACCATTCACCCTAACAAGAGGAGTAGAGAAACTATGCGTGCATCAGAAAGAGCATTCGGCGCATGTGCCATCATCACAGGCCTCCTCGCTGGAAGCCTGGCGCTGTCGTCACCGGCCTGGGCCAAAACCCATAACATCGCCATGACGGCTGTGGAAACAGATGTCGTCATCGATGGAAGCGGAGAAAAGTACGCCGCCTGGACCTTCGACGGCACCGTCCCAGGACCGGTTGTGCGGGTCACGGAAGGCGACACGATCAACTTCACCCTGACCAATCCCGCCACGAACAAGAATCCGCATGCCATGGATTTCCATGCGGCAGAAATCGATTTTCTGAAAAACTACCGGGCTATCAATGCCGGTGAAACCATCAGCTACACCTTTGTGGCCAAGAAGCCGGGTATCTTCTTCTACCATTGCGGTGCGCCGCCAATGATCCAACATGTCGCGCGCGGCATGTTCGGCGCCATCATCGTCGATCCCCAAGATGCAAAAGCCTGGGCCAAAGCGGACCGGGAATACGTTCTGATCCAGTCGGAATATTTCAAGAATCCCGGCGATGTGCAGGCCATGTTCGACCGGAAGTTCGATGGAGTCATGTTTAATGGCGGCATCTTCAAGTACCACCCGTTCGTGACCGGCGGCGGCAAGTTGGATGCAAAGCCGGGCGAACGAGTTCGAATCTACTTCGTCAATGCGGGTCCGAACGAGTTCTCCGCGTTCCATCCGATCGGCGAAATCTGGGACAACGTCTATGAGAGCGGCAATCCTACCAACAAGCTCAATGGCGTCCAGACCTATGTCGTCGGGCCAGGCAGTGCGGCGACGTTCGACGTCGTCGTTGAATCGGCCGGAGCCTATCCGCTGGTCACCCACTCGCTCACCGGCGCATTGCGCGGCGCGATTGCGGTCTTGCTGGTAGGACCGGATGCCAAGGATGCGCCACTCATGCCGATGGTGCCCTGGGTACTGCCCGCGAAGTAAGAAACACGAGAAAGGGCGATCCACCGACCGGTGGGTCGCCCCTTCGACGAAACGCACAAGCACCGAATGATGTTGAATCTTCTGTCGTCTATTTTTGTACTACTCGCGGCCGTATCCGTCTCACCCGCTTCAGCCGGTGCGCCGAAGGAGCGCATCGCCCTTATGCTGACAGGATCAACCTGTCATGATGCGCAACCGATTCTCGAAACAGCCTTGCAGCAAACCGATGGAGTCTTCGCTGTAGATGGCAACAGCGTCCCAGGACATCTCCTCGTCGATGTCGAGGAAGGGAGGACCTCCGCGCAGGACATCCTCACGGTCGCTCAGAGAGCGATACAAGCACCCCTTTCCTGTCAGATCGAAGTTATGCAATCATGCATCACAGCCCCCAGGCATGCCAGAACAGACGCACCGGCCAAGTAGGAACCGCTCTCATCACTCACGGCATATCACATCACATGCCATACAGACGCCCTGCCGAGCCCTGTCGGCCCCATCGCCCCCTGCGCTATCTCTCAGTCATGAGCCTCTGCCTCGCGCTCTGGCTGTTGGCTTCCCCGGTGATGGCGCAGGACGCGCTGCTCGAATGGTTTCCCATCAGGCCGGTGAATTTCGACGCCGTGCTTCGCCAACAGACCTTTGGACCGAACGATCGCGAGATCACCGTTCAAGCCGGCATCACCGCACTCCGCTACGGCGATATCGAGGTGCGCGGACTCTACCGCTACTTCAGCCTGCACAGCTATGAGTCCACCGAGGTCAAGACGGATCAGCATGCGATCCTTTTCAACCCCCGCTGGAACAATTTCATCGACATCCTGGACTTCCCCAAGGGGGCGCCGATCAACCGGACGATTCGCCATGTCCTGTTCGGCCCGCTCGAAGACCGTGCGGTGCCCTATGTCGGGCTTCTTGCCGGAGCGAACATTCCCGGCAATGGCCCTTCGTCGCCCGGACATTTCATCGGAGGACAGCTCGGCGTACGATTCCCGCTTGCCCTTGGAGTGTCGCTCGACATCGCCGTAGAATTCAGTCAGTTCGCGCTCTACTTCCAGGGCGACAGCAGAGAAGCCCAACAGTGGGTCATGACGACAGGGATACGATTCTGATGGATACGCACGATCCGCGCTCGCACAATCGATGGGTATTCGGCCTGCTCCTCTGGTTCAGCCTCGGAATGAGCGGGTGCGGGTTGATCTACGACGCGGTGCAGCACGTCGCCCCGGTCTCGTCGGACGAACTGGGCGCCATCTGCCGCCGCCAAACGGTGCGCATCGGAATGGCGGCGGAACCTTTCCGGCCATTCGTCTTTCCGGCGATCTGGACGGATGAAGGCGCGCGCGTCACCGGTCTTGACGTCGAACTGGGACGGGCGATCATCGAGGCCCTGTCGCAACATTGCGGGAAGCCCATCACCCCAAATCTGCACCTCGTCAGGTTCCGGGATCTGTTTTCGCTCTTGAACGAAGGCCAGCTGGATTTGTTCATCTCGGCTGTCGCGGCCAATGTCCCTTCACCGACCAGAGCCGGCTTCGCCTATTCGATCCCGTACTTTTACAATGGGGGAATCAGCGGCATTACATCACGAACGGAAACTGCCGAGCTCGTGCGCGCCAATCTCCGCGCACAGGTTACGTCTCCTCCTCCGGACGGCCTTGTCGCGAATGAGCGTGCCCTGGCCGGACTGACGATTGCCGTGCAGGAATGGACCGCGGCACACCTCTATGCCGAGGCCAATTTAAAAACGAGCCGGCTGGTGCTGTGCGATTCCCTGCCCGCGGCATTCGAGTCTGCCGATGCCGCCACCGCTCCTGCCATTGACGTCATCCTAGGAGCCGAACCGGTCCTTGAGTTCATGGTGGCCCGCGTGCGAAAGGATTGGCGGCTCCTGACGCTGGACACGGGGAAGCCCCTGTTTTTGACTCGTGGCCACTACGCTGTCGTAATGGCGGAAGAGAGCTACCGGCTGCGGTGGTTCGTCAATAATGTGCTGTTCAAGCTCGACGAAGCCGGCAAGTTGGCCGAAATACGGCGGCGCTGGCTGGAGGAATCCTATGCCTTCCCTCGTCGGGCGGCTACCGAAGGCCTGCCGTTGGACGTCGCTAAGATGGTCGCACATTACGACCAAGGCAAATGCCGGGTCGCACCGGCTCGCTGAAAGAACGATATGGAGGCCATATTATGAAGAACGCTCGGGTCGCCGTAACGGCAATGTTCCTCATGTTCGTCGCTATCCCATTCATCCTGCCGACGCCGAGTTGGGCCGTCGATCGTGCTGAAGCGGAAGAGACCGCCCGGCTCTTAGCCAAACTGCTCAAGGCCGGCCGATTGGTCATCGAACAAAACCAACTGCTGATCGACGATCAGCATAAAGGGAACAAGGGGTTTACCCCCGAGGTATTCGAGCAGCAACTCGTCCAGGAATTCCGCCAACAGACTGGGATCGATCTGGCGAAGATCCAGAGCACACCGGCCTCCATCTCGTTGCCATCCCTGGCCAAAGAATTGCTGCCGGCCTTTGTGCTCGCCAGCAAAGAGGTTGTCCGTGACGCCCAGGTTGTGATCAATCAACGGGGCATCGGGTACAAGAACTTCATCCCTGCGACTTACGGCAGCCAGGCCGCCGCGCGGTTCTCCAAACAATCGCGCGTCCGGCTAAAACAAACGACGCTGGAGCCTCGCAATCCGAAGAACGAACCGGATGACTACGAAGCTTCGGTTTTGAAATGGCTGTCCGGCCGCCCACGAGCCGAAGCCTATGTCAGCGAACTCACCGATCAGGGCCAGACGCTACGTGTCGTGATGCCGATCTACTACGTTCCCGCCTGTCTGACCTGCCACGGTGAGCCGAAAGGCGACCTGGATATTTCCGGCTATCCGAAGGAGGGACATCGCGACGGAGATCTGGCAGGAGCCATCACGGTCACGGCCCCCTTAAGCCTCCGCTGAGCAAGACCCACCGATGCCAGACCGCCTCGATATGGGAGAAACTGAGACAACACGGAGAGGGCTTTTTCGAGCCGAAAAATATGTTATCCTCTGAACGCTGTCGGCTTATGATCTGGCAGCATGTATGGTCGAACACCTAGCAGGGAACTCATGCCAAGGCCCTGATTGAGAACCGGGAGGATTCAATGCGTTCTGTACTTGCAGCAGCCATCGTTGCCGCTATCGGATTCGGAGGGTCGGCTTGGGCCTATGAAGAAATCACCGTCACGGACGGTGGCAGCATCACAGGCACCGTAACCCTCGACGGCCAGGTGCCCAAGCCGAAGGGCTACAATCTCACGACCCTGCCGGACCAATTCTATTGCGGGCGCATTTCCGATGGGCAAGGCTGGCGCATCCTGCAACCGTTCCAGGTCGGGCCGGCTGGCGAGTTTCGCGACGTCGTGGTCTATCTGGAGGGGATCGACAAAGGCAAACCCTTCGTTGAGAAGAGCGTGCCGCAAATCGAAGCGAAAGACTGCCTCTTCGAACCCTTCACGACTATCGTGCGGGACGATCAAACGGTGACGGTGGTCAACATGGACCCCGTCATGCACGACATTCAAGCCTATGAAACGTCGAATTTAGGTGCGCGCGTGCTGTTCAACGTGCCGCTACCGATGAATCCGGCACACCCGCGCAACTTGAAAGATCGTAGCGATGCCGGGCTGTACCACAAACACATGGCCGGCCCGCCGATGAAACAATTGGTCAACCTCAGCAAAGGCCGCCGAATCTTCGTCATGCAATGCGGCTTCCACGCCTATATGGAGAGCTGGGGCGTGGCGATCACCAATCCGTACTTCGCCAAGACAGACGAGCAGGGCCGGTTCACCCTGACCGATGTGCCGCCTGGTACCTATAAACTGGTCGTCTGGCATCCCTATATTCGTACGGCCACCGAGCAAACCGTCACCATCGGACCCAAGGGAGCGGTGCAGGCCAATATCGCAGTTCCGGCCCCGACCGGACGGCTCTACGCCAACGAAGTGCTGGACCATGCCTACACTCGCTATAACGTAACCGAGGAAACGAAGAAGGAAATCGATCCGCTGGTTCACAAACAGGATCACTGACGATACCAGGAGCCGGATCGCACCGGCCCTGTTCCATCAGCAACCGTAACCAAAGCAGTAGTCTCGTAACATAATCGGGCCACGTACTGAACAAGTACGTGGCCCGATCTGCAAAACGCTCATGAAGGATTCGGCGACACGAACACTAAAACTTTCAGTCGCTGGGCCGTATGATTTTTCACCCCATGCTCTTCTCCGGCCGGCGCCATGGTCCCCTGCCCTGGGCCCAACACCTGTTTCTCTGAGCCGACCTGAAACGTCCCCTCCCCCTCAAGCACGAGATAGACCTTATCCTGCTCGCCGTGGATATGCCCCTTCTGTTCCTGACCCGGCTCGAAACAGTAGACGTCGCAGAAGAACCGCGGCGTCTCGAACATATTGTTCTTCTTCATCTTTTCACTGCTAAAATGCTGATAGTCTGACAGTTTCACGACTTTCATTCCTCAGCTCCTTCGGCAAGATTACGGATGATGTTGACGGCGCTCACGCGTCGCCAGAATGGAATCGACCGAGATCACATGATGAGCGAGGCCGAGCTCTTTGGCCGGAACCCCCATCGCCAGACCGAGCAGCTGCGGCACATGCAAGATGGGCAAGTGGAGTTCGCGACCGACCGCAAGACCGGCCCGCTCCTGATAAATATCCAGACTCATGTGACAGAGAGGACAAGGCGTTACCATAAAGTCAGCCCCCTGCTCCTTGGCCTCGCTCATGTGCGCCCCCGCCATCGCCACGGCAATGGCTTCCTTTTCAAGAATGATGGGAAACCCGCAGCATTTGGTTCTCCCTGCATAGGGCACCGGCTCACCACCGACCGCCTTAATGACACGCTCAAGAGATTGCGGATTCTCCGGATCGTCGAACCCCAGGTCCCAGGAGGGACGCAGAATGTAACAGCCGTAAAATGGAGCGATGCGAAAGCCTTGCATGGGAGCGGACACGAGGGCTCCCAAGCGAGCCAGCCCGATATCTCTCACCACAATCCACAAGAGATGTTTGACCTGGACGCGCCCCTGATAGGCCAGGCCTTCCGGCGCCAGGAGAGCATTGATACGGTCCAGGGTCCCTGGCTCGGTCTTCAAGCGTCGATTGGCTGCACTCATCACCCCTTGGCAGGTGCCGCAGATCGTCATGACGTCCAGCCCCAGCTGTTCAGCTTGCGCAA
>JBEGVJ010000138.1:0-17113 GCA_041178465.1 Nitrospirota bacterium | reverse complement strand
CGCGAAGCTACCTCTGGTCGCATGCGGAAAGCATGGGGCTGGATATCTCGCGCTTCAAACGCAATGGCGTCCATATCCATGTGCCGTCCGGAGCCATCCCGAAAGACGGACCATCGGCCGGGATCACGATGGCCACTGCGCTCGCATCGTCCTATAGCGGGAAAGCGGTGCGGAGCGACACAGCCATGACCGGCGAGATCAGCCTGAGCGGATTAGTCCTGCCGGTCGGCGGAATTAAAGAGAAGGTGTTGGCCGCTCATCGCGCCGGCATCAAGCGGATTATTCTGCCGAAGGCAAACGAGAAGGACCTGAAAGACGTGCCGCAGGAAGTGCGGAGTGAACTGACCTTCATCCTCGCCGAGCGGATCGAAGAAGTGCTCCCAGCCGCATTCAATCAGGATGCGCCTGCGGCATCGCCGGCCGAGCGAGATGAACCGTTAGCAACCTCCACTGCTTCGTAAGCTCAACAGGCCCCGGTTCAACACCGGGGCCTAACCCATAGAAGACTCAAAAGAGCTTCTCAGCCGAATTCTCTCAATTCAAAGCATGCTTCCTTCTATCTCTTGGCGCGTGGCAGTCTCAGGGAAGAAGAAAAGGGGACGTGGTCAGACCCATGACTGATGATTATCAGCTGCAACGCTTTCTTGACGCGCAAGACCACGTCTATGACGCAGTCCTTGATGAGCTGCGAGCCGGAAGAAAGTCCAGTCACTGGATGTGGTACATCTTTCCCCAGATCAAAGGTCTTGGTCACAGTGGAACGGCACAGACGTTTGCCATTGCCTCGCTCGAAGAAGCCAAGGCCTATGTGCAACACCCTGTCCTGGGTCCTGGGTCCCAGGCTCAGAGAATGTACGCAGCTTGTCCTCAACGTGAACGGGCGCAGCGCTGAACAGATATTCGGCTATCCGGACAATATGAAATTCCGGTCATGCCTGACCTTGTTCATGACTGCGACCACCGATAACAAGATCTTCAACGATGCCCTGCTCAAGTATTTTGACGGCAAGCCTGACGAATTGACTCTCGATATCCTGGCACATCAAAAACCTTAGCCACACCGCACCTCCAGATCCGTTTCGCGTCGCGCGATTCTTTCTTCCCTCCTTCCCAGATGCGGCGGAGACGGTTGCTCCATCTGCGACTTGCACGAGCACGACAGATCCCTGAACCCCTCTCTCCCAGTGCGGGGCTGGAGCTCAGCGCGAACGTCACCGGAGGAGCGGGGCCCCACGGTCCTTTCTTCCCTCCATTCCCAGTGCGGCGGAGACGATTGCTCCATCTGCGACTTGCACGAAGGCGCGGGCACCGCACTTGTTGAGCAGATGCGACCAGCTCCCGGCTGGCGATGCCGATGTTCGAAGTTCCGTTCACGCGAAGCGAGGAACGGAATGAGCTTCGGCATCGAGCAGATGCGCAATGCAGTGTGGTCGCGCCGAAGTGCCGGAGCAGGTGGGGCACCGTCTCCGCCGCACGCACCTTCGTCTTGCCCTTCCGCAATGCCTTATGTAAGGATTGCCGGTGCAATTCGACTGACCAGCATCCACCTCTGCAACCGAGGGAGATCGCCTATGCCACCGAAAATTGAGATCGGTCCCATTGTCAAAGTGGTGAAGAGCGACGAGGAATGGAAGAAACTTCTTTCACCGGAGGCCTACCGGGTCCTGCGGCATGAAAATACCGAACGCCCCTTTATCAACAACTTTCACGACAACAAGAAAGACGGGGTCTACTACTGCGCAGGATGCGACTTGCCCCTCTTTTCTTCAGAGCACAAGTTCGACAGCGGCACCGGCTGGCCCAGCTTCTGGCAACCGATCGATCCCAAAGTGGTCGAATCCACGACCGACTACAAACTGTTTTTTTCACGGACAGAAGTCCACTGCGCCCGCTGCGAAGGCCATCAAGGCCATGTCTTCAATGACGGTCCCAAGCCGACCGGTCTGCGCTATTGCATCAACGGAGTTGCGTTGAAATTTGTCCCGGCCTAACGGGTGATACGTCGTGAGTGGCGCCGATAGCAACCCAGGCCTTGCAGAAGCCTGCCATTCAGCGACGCTCGATTGCCTCGCCTGTCTTACGCGCGCTGCTGCTCGATGAGGGTCATCAGCACTTCTTCCAAGACTTGAAGCCCCAGCCTGACCGCGGCGGCGTCCTGCTGCTTGGCGGTTCGTTCAAGGGCACGGGCATACTCTGTCAACGCAGAGAATCCGTAGAACCCGCCTGATCCGGCCATGTTGTGCACAAGTGCGCAGATCGTAGCGTAGTCTTCGACCTCCAGCGCACGTCGGCACGCCAACACATCGTTGTACCGGCGACTAAGATAGGCAGGGATAAGAGCGGCCAGCTCAGGGTCGGCAATGGGAGATATCGACGTTCCGTTCGGATCAGGGCCTGGCTCGAAACCTGATGGAATGTCCGCTCGGACCGTCAAATGATAGGTTGAGCCGATCCCCGCTGCGCCTTCCACACGCAACGTACCGTTCATGCGCTGTGCCAATTGATGGCAACGAGCAAGACTGGATTCACTGTCACCATTACGACGGTTCGAAGACCCGTCACTCTGACTGCTAGCACCGGGCAAATCCATTTGTGTTTCGGCCGGCATCCCAAGGCCTGTATCCGTTACCGAAAATTGGAGTTGCACAGAGCCCAGTCGCCGCGAGACGAGTCTGACCTGCACCGTGACATGCCCTCGATTGGTGCAGGTGATCGCGTTGTCCAACAGGTAGCCAAGAATCTGTCGAAGGGACTGTGGATCGATGGCGACGAATCTGGGAATATTCGTTGCGATGTCAGCCTTCAGCTGAATCCCCTTGCGTTGTGCTCGATCAGCAGACAAATCCGTGATTTCACGGACCAGCACAGAGAGGTCCATGGGCGGAGGAGAGAGGGACATAGATCGCGTCTCACGTTGGGATAGCCAGCACGGTGTTCGTCAGCAGTCGACAGGCAACCCGCCCTCGACATCCATCCTCGCGCAAACCGCTACGGCACAATCGTGTTGTGCAACCGCTCGCTACGCCATTCTGCAATGAGCCGTGCTCGGTTGCTTCACGGCGGTCCAGTGAATCGCAAACACATCATGAGTCGAACCAGACCCCGTGCTTGCCTCCCATTCCACGACAGCGTCAGGCCGATACCGCTTCACCACCCCTTGCAGTCGGCCCTTCATGAAGGAACCAAGGCCGGCACGGTGCGTATAGTAATGGACATGCATCGAGCAATAGGGGCTGCCCTGATCGATGAATTGCGGCGCGCCCAAGTGAGAGACAACGTCACGGTTCTGAGCATGAGCCGTTGCGCGATCGCCGGATAGCGCTTCTCTGACAGCCCGTGTTGCGACTTCGCCATTTCCTTCGTTCACATGCAATGCCCAATACTCTCCAAGGGCTTCAAAAAGGTCCGACTCAGAAAGACCCAGAACCACCCCTGCCGCTCCAACTAACCCGCATGTGATCGTGTCCGGACAGGATTTGTCAACAGCACAGAGGGAAAGATCGACCCCCGACCGGTCTTTGATACGTTCCCAGATACCATCCCCATAGCGTTGGCAAATCATCTCGCAGAATGCCATGTCGACGCTGCTATACATGTTGCCTCGCTTTCTGGTTGGTCCCATTCACTGCGCAGACGACCAAGTCGTCTCGCCCTTTCACACAACTGTACTGCTGAGCAAAAGTCATGCGCCGCTCCCGCCGAAGAGCCGATGGCCGATATTCTGCTGAAAACCCTGTGTTTTTGGCGTGTAGGGAAGAGGAACGGACGGAGGCGCTCATATAAGAAAAAGCCGACAATGTAACCATTACAGTCGCCCAGGATATTTGGCTGTAATATTTACAGGATTAAACTGGTTGCGCGGCCTTCGTCTCGAACAACATGCATGAAAATCCGTCATGCATTTTCATGAAATAATGAGTTTTGTCTGTATGTTACGACTATAGAACTCAGCGAAAATGGATCACGCTGTTCATCGGCATGCATCCTGCTTACGTAAGCTTGCCAAAAGGAAAAATTCGGAACCGAGCTGGCACCAAATGCAAACAAAGGAGGACAACATCATGATTAACAGCAAAGTGAAGTTTTTAGCCATCGCAATAGCAACAGTGGGGCTGATACATCTGAACAGTTCACCATCCTCGGCAGCGCAACAATGCAATATCCTGTATGCAGGGCAGACGACCAATGTTGGCACGATCTGTGTCGATAATGATCTGTCTAATCTCTCAGTCACCTATACAACGATCGACGCGTGGACATTGGAGGAAACTCATTTGTTTGTTGGATCCTCCTTGACCGAGGTGCCAAGGACTCAGACCGGAAATCCCAAGATTGGCCTGTTCCCGTTCGGGGCTGATAGTCTTGCTGCAGGCACCACCACCTCGACCATCACGATTCCCCTCGGTGATTTCGGAGCAGGTGGTACACCCTGCTTGGCTAAAGACCTGATCGTCGCAGCCCACGCGGTCGTCGTGAAGGTGAATAGTGACGGATCCATTCGACGAGAAACGGCATGGGGCAACGGATCACGCTTTGCCACCAAAGGAAGTTGGGCCACTTATTTTACCTACAGGACTCAATGCCCGAGCGCGTCTCCGGTGGCCTGCACAGGAGCGAACCAGACCGCTTATGCCTTGGGCCAAACAACCTTTATCGAATTGGGTTTAACCAACAGCCGGTGGGGCTGGCAACTGACGGTGCCGGTTGGTAGTGCGACCGCACAGGTCTATGCCGGAGCGGCGCAGAATGACATCACCAAAGGCACGAATGTCGGAACGCTTCAGTACCAATATACCGGGTCACACTTAATCCTCAACTTCATGTTGAACGCAGGCTGGCTGATGACCCAAACCCACGTCTTTGCCGGGTCGAACGACGTGATCACCATTGCACCTGGGCAATATGGACATCAGCACAACCTTCAGTTTGCGACTTCAGACAGCTACAGCATCCCCATTAATGGAGACCCGATCTATGTGGTCTTCCATGCGGTAGTCTGCAAGCAGTAACGGAGGTCGGACGATGCGGGCTCTTCCCCTTCACAAGGAGGGAGAGCCCGCTTGTTTTTGAAGAGAGGCCACCATGATCGGACAAGGTGTGCTCCTGTTACTGCTAGTTTGCGGTGCGATGCTTTCGAGTTGTGCCGCGGAGGGCGATGACGTCGATCGATTGCCGTGATGGCCTCCACATCGGAGGTCATTCCTCCCGCGAGGGCACAGTTGGGCATCGGGGACCATGCCACAGACTATCTGTCTCGATAGGCGAACGGAGCTTTCAACGGGGATACCAGGCGGGGGACTCGAACGGATAGCCTCCGAGTACCCCGGGGCGTAAGAGGGGACCGGTAGAGAGAGAATCAGCCGGCGATGTTCAAACGTTTCATTTTATTGTAGATACTCTTTTCACTGATGCCGAGCCGCTGAGCCGCCAGAGACTTTTTGCCGTTGCACACCTTCAGCGCGTGGATCAGGGCCTGCCGTTCAAGTTCTTCCAGTGTCACGATCTGTCCATCCCGTATCGGTGCAGATGGCTCCAGGGCATTCCGGCCAATGCTCACGAAGAGGTCCTGTTCGGTGATGCCCGACTGGGAGCTAAAGGCCGAGGCCCGCTCCAGCACATTCTCCAATTCCCTGACATTGCCAGGCCAATCGTGACTCGTAAGCATGGCGAGGGCGGCTTCGCTCAGGCTGAAGGGCGCTACACCGCGCTGGCCCGCAATGCGAGCCAGGATGGTATCGACAAGCAATGGAATATCTTCCCGCCGTTCACGGAGCGGAGGGATACGGATGGAAAGCACGTTGAGACGGTAAAATAAATCTTCCCGGAAAGACCGCTCCCGGCACATGGCCGGAAGGTCCCGATGCGTGGCGGCAATGAAACGGACATCCACCCGGCGGCTCGTGACACCTCCGAGGCGCTGGACCATTCGGTCTTCCAGAAACGTCAGGAGTTTCGGCTGAAGGTCCAGCGGCATGTCGCCGATTTCATCGAGAAACAATGTGCCGCGATCCGCGACTTCCGCACGACCAGGCCGCGAACCGACCGCGCCGGTGAACGCGCCCCGTTCGTGCCCGAACAGTTCCGCTTCAATCAGATCGCGGGGAAGCGCCGCGCAACTGACGGCAATAAAAGGATGCTCCGCTCGTGGCCCTTGCTGGTGAATCAAGCGCGCCAAGGTCGTCTTGCCGGTGCCGCTTTCCCCTGTGATCACGACATTGCTGGCCAGGCCGGCGATCTTCTGCACCTGCTCCAGTAGCGTCTTCATCACCGGAGATTGTCCCACGAAGCTGATGGATGGCATCGGCGGGCTGATGGCTTGACGGAGCATTTTATTGTCCCTGGCAAGCTCAACCGCACGGATGGCGTGGCGGACTTGTGCAATGAGTTCATCCGGCTGGAAGGGTTTCGTCAGATAATGAAACGCGCCCATCCGCATGGCCTGGACTGCGTCCTGAATTTCTCCGAAGGCCGACATCACGATCACCGGCGTGTCGGGAAATTTTTCCCGAACGTACTGCAGGCAGTCCATCCCTGTGGCTTTCGGCATCTTCAGGTCGAACAGGCCCACGAGGACATCGTCGGCCATGCGAGCCATGGCGGCTTTGCCATCCGCGACGAGTTCGACCGTGAAGCCCGCTTTCTGAAGATGGTGTTGGAGGATGTGACCGGTGTCCAGATCGTCCTCGGCGACGAGGATGATCGGGGGCCCAGGTAGCGCGGCAGTCTTCATCGGGGGGAACCACTCCTGCTCCGGCCACAAAGAATCAGCATGCGATCTGTGCTCCTCAGATCCGCAGTGTGGGGTTTCATGAGACCTAGTGTCAATGGTGTAGTTCCGGCAGATCGTTCATCACGCGGCAGCGTGAACAGGTTTCTCATGAAACAGCTGTACGTTCGCCAGCAGTTGCGCCTCGGAGGGACTGTCTCGTAGCATTCCGCTCAGGCAGTATGGTATGTCGAGCTCATGGCTGGCCCACAGGTTCTCCTCCTCATTCCTCCACTCACGCAGCTCAATACGCCCTACCCATCCACCGCTTATCTCACGGGGTTTCTCCGGGGTCGTGGAATTGAGGCTTCACAGGCGGACCTCGGCATCGACATGGTGCTCCGGATCTTCAGCCGGTCTGGACTCCAATCAGTATTCGAGCAGGTGAAGGGCGAAGAGGAATTGCCCGGCGAAGCGAGACAAATGCTTGCAGTTGAGTCTGCCTATCTGAACACGATCGAACCGGTGATCGAGTTCCTCCAGGGACGCAATCCTTCTTTGGCGCTGCTCCTTGCCCGTCCAAGCTTTCTTCCCCAGGGTCCCAGGTTTGCCGGCCACGCAGGCAGGGCAGGATCATTGCGCACCCTGTCGGAACAGGATCGCGCCAAACGATTTGCCACCTTGTATCTCGAAGACCTCTCCGATTTGATCCAGGCAACCGTCTCTCCCCATTTCGCCCTGAGCCGTTATGCTGAACATATCGCCCGTGCCGCCTCGTCATTCGAGACCATCATCGACGCCGTCACCGTCCCTCCGACGCTGACGGATCGATTCATGCTCGAATCCCTCTGGGGCCATCTCGACCGCCTCAATCCGTCCCTCGTCGCGCTCACCGTGCCCTTTCCAGGCAATCTCTATGGGGCCTTTCGTATCGCCCGCTCGATCAAGGATCAACGTCCTGATATCACCATTGCCCTGGGCGGCGGCTATGCCAACACGGAGCTTCGACGGCTGTCAGACCCCCGCGTGTTCGACTACGTCGATTACGTCACCCTCGACGACGGAGAACGGCCTCTGCTTTCGTTGATCGAACATCTGGCAGGAACCAGATCGCGCCGGCAGCTCTGCAGGACCTTCTATCGAGACAAGAATCGAGTGGTCTTCGCTGATGAGACGACAGACCGTGAATTCAGCATGGGCGAAGTCGGCTGTCCAACCTATCGCGGCTTGGACCTGAGTCGCTATCTCACGATTCTGGACAGCACGAACCCGATGCATCGCCTCTGGTCGGAAGGCCATTGGAACAAACTCACGGTCGCCCACGGCTGTTACTGGAAGCAATGTACGTTTTGCGACGTCGGGCTCAACTACATCAGTCGCTACGAAATGACGCCGACCGATCGGCTCATCCAGCAGATCGAGCAACTGATCGCCGAGACTGGCTGCCGGGGATTCCACTTTGTCGACGAGGCAGCCCCTCCCGCTGCCTTAAAAGCGCTAGCCTTGGCCTTACTGGAAGGGGGTCTCACCATTTCCTGGTGGGGCAATATCCGGTTTGAGGAAGCCTTCTCGCCGGATCTCTGCCGCCTCCTGGCCGCCTCCGGCTGCATCGCGGTGACAGCAGGGCTCGAAGCGGCCTCCGACCGTCTGCTGGAAAAGATCAAAAAAGGGATTACCGTCGATCAGACGGCGCTTGTGGCAGCGGCCTTCAAAGAGGCAGGCATTCTTATCCATGCCTATCTCATGTATGGATGCCCCTCTGAAACGGTTCAAGAAACGGTGGACTCGTTAGAACGCGTGCGGCAATTGATTGCGGCAGACCTCATTCAATCTGCCTTTTGGCACCGGTTCACCGCCACGGCCCATAGCCCCATCGGCCTCGCACCTGCTGCCCATGGTCTGCGCATCCTCGGGCCGGAGTTTCAAGGCTTTGCGGAGAATGATCTCCAACATGAGGATCGACGGGGTAAGACACCGGAGTGGCTCGGCGAAGGGCTGCGACGGTCGATGCTTAACTACCTTGAAGGAAGCGGGCTCACCCTCGATGTCCGCCAATGGTTCGACCATTCCGTGCCAAAACCACGAGTCTCCTCCTCCTGGGTGCGTCGTCTCCTCAAGGGCCGCACTGTTGAAGATAACCCGCAGGCAGAACGGCGGTTCGTCTGGCTAGGCGGACAGCCGGTCTGTGAACCGGTCGGGAAAAAAACGAAACTCATTCTGCCTGGTCGCGCCAGCGATCACGCAGTCACCCTCACCACCCAACAGGCCCAGTGGCTGGACGATCTGATTCGGCGATCCACTCCTCACAACAACCCATCGCACCCCTACCCCCTGCTTCGGGACACAAAAGCCACATTCCCGGGAACGGATCGGGAGTTCGAGACCTTCCTCGGTAGCACCTCTTGGAGAAAGGTTCGAACCGCTGGCTTACTGCTCGTGTAAAAACACCCCTGACCGATTGCCCGTAATCCGGCGATAGAGTGCCGGAATGACCAACAACGTTAAGATCGTCGAGGTAAACAGACCTCCGATGACCACCGTCGCGAGGGGACGCTGAACTTCGGCTCCCATGCTGGTCGCCACCGCCATGGGGAGAAAGCCGAGGCTGGCAACCAGCGCCGTCATCAGCACAGGCCTCAGTCGATCTATCGACCCTTGCGTAACGGCCTGATCAGTCGGGAGACCTTCTCCTTCAAGTTGCCGAATATGGCTGACCAGCACGACTCCATTGAGGACGGCAATGCCGAACAAGGCAATGAATCCGATGACGGCTGAAATACTGAGCGGCAAACCGCGGAGCCACAGGGCCACGATGCCGCCGGAAAGGGCCAAGGGGACATTGAGAAAAATGAGCAGCGCCGGGCGCATGGCCCCGAAAATGACCGACAGCACCGCCAGAATCAGGAGCAGCGTAATCGGCACGACCACGGCTAACCGGCTGGTGGCTTCCTGAAGGTGCTGATACTGTCCGCCCCAAGTCAGTTCGTAGCCAATCGGAAGCGACACCTCGCGAGCCACGGCTCGCTGCGCCTCTGTCACAAAGCTCCCCAAATCCCTGCCTCGGATATTGTTCTCCACAAGAATACGTCGCTGCACATGCTCCCTGCTGATCTGCGCCGGCCCCGTGTCCACTCGGACAGCCGCCACGCGTGAGAGGGGAACAAGTTCACCATGCGCAGTGGGGATGAGCAGATTGCCCAACGCAGCAGGATCGGCTGATGCGCTGTCGGTTAAACGGACGACGAGGTCAAAACGTCTGGGGCCCTGGACCACGGTGCCGACGACATGTCCCACACGGGTCGTTTGGACGAGGGTGAGTACTTCATCCGCCGTCAGCCCATACCGCGCAATCTGTTCCCGATCCACAATCACTCGCAGCAGTGGCAGGCCCGCCACCTGCTCGACCTTGACGTCTGCGGCGCCGCGCACGGTCTCCAACACACGAGCCACGGCCTCGGCCTGCTGCTTGAGCACCTCCAGGTCCGGTCCAAAGATCTTGACGGCAAGATCGGAGCGAGTCCCCGCGATCAACTCGTTGAAACGCATCTCGATCGGTTGCGTAAAGCCGAGGCCAACCCCAGGCACCGCATCGAGAATGGCGGGCTTCATCTTGGCGATCAAGTCTTCGCGCGTGCCGGCTGTCGTCCATTCTTGCTGCGGCTTAAGAATGACGAAGACATCCGACATCTCCACACCCATCACGTCGGTCGCCACCTCGGGGCTTCCTGTTCTGGTCACGACATTCACAACCTCCGGGAACTTTCGCAGCACCTGCTCAACTTCTAACGCATTCTTAACCGACTCGCTCAGCGACACGCTGGGCAACCGCCAGAGTTGGATCGCCATATCCCCTTCGTCGAGACGAGGCACAAACTCGATGCCAAGCCACCCGGAGATGCCAAGACTTACGACAAACAGGCCAACCGCCGGCGTCATCACCCAGGCCGGGCGCGCCGTCGCCCACCTGAGACAAGGCTCGTAGGCACGGCGCAGCAGGCCGATCACCGGCATGTCCTCCTGTCCTGATTTCGCCCGCACAAACCAGAAGGCGAGCAGAGGGGTCACCGTCACAGCCAGGAGCAGCGAGCCGGCCAGGGCCAAAATGACGGTCATCGCCATCGGCCGAAACATTTTCCCTTCAATGCCGGTCAGAGTCAGGATCGGCACATAGACGAGAATAATGATGCCGACGGCGAGCGTCATAGGACGCAGCACCTCGCGGCCGGCCGCCAGGACTTCGCTCAGCCGTTCTTCCTGGCTCATCACGCCTTTCTTCGCCAATCGCCGGAGGATGTTATCCACCATCACGACCGAACCATCCACGAGCAACCCGAAGTCGATCGCGCCGAGGCTCATGAGATTGCCCGAGAGTCCTGCCTGCATCATCCCGCTGAACGCCATCAGCATCGATAATGGAATGGCGGACGCGACGATCACGCCTGCGCGGAGATCGCCGAGAAAGAGGAACAACACGGCAATGACCAGGAGTCCCCCTTCAAGCAAGTTGTTGCGCACGGTGCGCATCACCTTCGAAACCAACAACGTTCGGTCGTAATAGGGCTCGATCGTCACGCCAGGAGGAAGGGTCGCTTCAATCTCTTTCACTCTGGTTTTGACTCGTTCGACGACCTGCTGCGCATTCTCGCCCGCCAGCATCTGGACCATGCCGATGACGGTTTCGCCTTCTCCCATCGCAGTCGCGGCGCCGATGCGGAGCGCTGAGGCTTCCTTCACCTCCGCAAGGTCTGCAATGTAGATCGGCACTCCCCCGGGGCCGTGCGCGACCACGATCCTGGCAAGATCTGCCACCTGAGTCGCCAAGGCTTCACCGCGAATGAGCAACTGCTCTCGTTGACGCTCGATGTAGCCGCCGCCCGCGATGGCATTGTTGCGTTCAAGGGCCTCGAACACCTGCCGCAGCGAGAGATTGAAGGACTGGAGCTTCGCCGGGTCCAGCACGACTTGGAACTGTTGCGGTTCTCCGCCCCAAATGTTGACTTCGACCACGCCCGGCACAGCCCGCAGCCTCATCCCAATCTCCCATTCAAGGAGCGTCCTGAGCGCCATGGGACTGTAGCCCTTGCCTTTTAGCGTGAATTGATAGACTTCGCCCAGTCCCGTCGTCAGTGGTCCCACGATCGGCCGGCCATACTCGACCGGAATCCGTTCCATCGCACGAGCCAGCCGTTCAGTGACCAACTGTCTCGCGCGGTAGACGTCCGTCTGATCGTCGAAGATCGCCGTCACCGCCGAAAGCCCGTAGCGCGACACAGATCGAAGCTCGCGCAGAGCCGGCAATCCGCTCAACGAGGCTTCGATGGGAAACGTGATGAACTGTTCCACTTCAACCGGGCCCAGCGCCGGCGAACGGGTCAGGATCTGGACTTGGACCGGCGTCAGATCCGGCATGGCGTCGATGGTGAGGTGCGAGAAGGACCAAAGGCCGATGACGATGACAAGACCCATCGCCACCAGGGTGAAGAACCGATAACGCAACGAGAGGGTGAACAACCGTTCCATCTTACCCTCCCTCGCCAGACCCGATATGTTCCTTGAGGAGCACGTTCTTCAGATCGAACACGCCATCGACCACTACCAGCTCCCCTACTGTCAGTCCTTTCCTCACCTCAACCCAGCCCCCGCCTTCGCGACCTGCTTCGATCGGGACGAAGACATACCCGGTCTCGCGCTGCACGAAGACGGCACGCACGTTCTCCACCATCGTCAGAGCCGACAAGGGCACAGCCAAGACCGGAGCACTCGCAATGGCCAGGTGGACATCCACATACTCTCGCGGCTTCAGACGCTGCTGCTGGTTCGCGACTTCGAATCGAACGCGGATCGTGCGGGTCGTCTCATCCGCGACCGGCGCCAGATAGGTGAGCGGAGCCGTAACCGGCTCGCCGCCCCGTGGCAAAATCGTTCCCACATCGCCCTCTTTGAACTTTCTAGCCTGTTCGATCGGCAGACTGGCAAAGACCCAGACCCGGCTCGTATCGACGACCTCGAACAGTTCATTGCCGGGAGTAACGCCCTGCCCCCGCACCACATTTTGCGCGACCACTGTCCCGGCGATCGGCGATTTAAGGGTATAGCGATGGCCATCCTGATGACTGCCATGCTCCAACTGCTGCAACTCATCTGCCGTCATGCCCATGTTCAAGAGCTTCTCACGGACATGCTGATGGCGAGCCTGCGCTTCAATGGAGCGGCCTCGCTCTTCGACCAGTCGACGCTCCGTCACAATCTGATCGGCCCACAGCTTCTCCGTCCGTTTATACCCACTCTCGGCCACATCTGCCTGGGCCTTGGTCACAAGATATTCCTGCACCAACTCGTCCAAGCGCATACTTTCAATCGCCAGCAAGGGCTGATTGCGCCGGACGTGATCACCTAACTGAACAAAGACGGACTGGACTTGTCCTTCAAGCCTGGATGTAATCTTGGCGACCTGCTTCAGGTCGAGCGATACTTCGCCTGGAGCCGTCACCACTTCCGGTACTACGTGTGTTGCGACCGTCTCGATCCGGAGTCGATCCCGCACAGATGCCGGGGCCTGAATGGTGCTGACGCGAGAGGCGCCTGGCTTGAGGCTCGCTTTCGGCAGCAGCGTCGGCTGTTCACTCCCGCGGTCTCCGCAGGCCGTGACGAACAGGCATAGCGCCAACACCCAAGCGGCCTCTGCTATCCATTTGATGCTCATGTCTGCCCCTTCTGAATCGTCAGACCCCACCGACCGCCCGTTCAAGCCGCGCGAGGGCGACAGAAAGGTCCGCGCGCGCCTGGACATACTCCAGTAACGTTTGCCGGTATACTCGCTGGGAATCGAGCAGGTCCAGGAGACTGGCAGCTCCCTGCTGGAAACTGATGCGCGCAACCCGCAGCGTCTGCTCCGCTTGCTTCAACAGCCCGGTCTCGAATACTTGGAGTTGTTCGGTCGCGGTTCGGACATCCTGCACATGTTGCGTGATGGCTTGAGTAATTTCATTCTGGGCCCGCAGCCGCTCGGCTTCTGCGCGATGTTTCGCACCCAGCGCCGTCTCGATCTCGCCTTGGCGCTGATACCAGAGCGGCAAGGGCACGCTCAGCCCTGCGGTAACCGACTCATCCCCGGCTTCCCGGTGATACTGTCCTTGCACTGTCACGTTCGGAACCCGCGACTCCCGTTCGAGCGTCGCGCTGAACTGCGCCTGCTCCACGAGTTTGCTGAGCCGTCGGAGGGTCGGATGTTGCTCCATGGCACGGGCCGCCAGCGCGTCGAAATCCAGCTTCTGCTGGACCGATTCGAAATCGCCCTGGATGGAAAACTGACTGCCCAGCATGCCGGACGTCACCATATCCAGCTTGGCCCGCACCACCACCAAGGCATTCTGTGCACGGGCGACTTCCTTCTTGGCCTTCTGAACCTCAACGGTGGCCTTCATCGTTTCAAAGGCCGTCGCATCGCCAGCAGCCGCGCGCGCCTTCACCGTTCGCAGAACCTCTTCCACCATCGTCAGATTTTGGCCTGCCAACTCGATATCTCGCTGCGCGAATAACACGTGATAGAAAGCGACCTTCGTCTCAGCAATCACGTTGAGGCGCGTCTCCTCCATCGCAGCGCTGCTCCCTGCCGCTCCTGCATCAGCAGCCTGCTGCCTCGCACGGCGTTTCCCTTGCCACTCCAGCGGTTGTTCGACTGTCACTGTTCGCTCAGTCACCTTCACCCCGTTGCTCGGATCGCGAATGCTCCCTCGCCCTGCTACTCCGGAAATCGAAGGATTGAGATAGGCCCCAGCCGCGACTTGCTGACCTCGACTTTGGCTCATGGCCCCTTGGGCTCCTGCCATGGCCGGATTGTGCGCGAGCGCCAACTCCAGCACCCTGCTTAATGTATGAGCGGAGCCTGGCTCACCGGCAGCCGCCACGCCAGACGCGCTCAGAGCCAGAATCCCCAGCCACCCGATCAGTTGACGAATCATTGATTACCCTCCCTTTCACAGCCTGCGAAAACTATCTCCGTTACGCTGGAAGGTTGAAAACGGAAATGGTCGCGTTCCCCTGACGTATCGTCAGAAAGAGGAGAGAGCACAGCCCTCACCGGTATCTGACGGAGGATCGCCTGTGTTACTCGAATGGCAAAGCGGGAAAATGAATTAGATGGACTGGACGGGAGGAGCACGCAGAGGAAGCGCAGTGGAGAGAAACAACACCGTGTGTGAGCTGTCCGGCGGGAACGCATCAACGACCACGGCCAGTTGAGCCATGGGACGCTCAACGACCGGCAATCCCGAAACCGTAATTCCCGGCTTCGGCAATGGACGATCGACCGAAACGGTCAGCAGTGAAAATTGAATCTCAGGGTGGTTGAGCCCATGACCGGAATGCACCAGCGACTGCAGATGTTGATGCGCGACGTCAGGACAGGTCGAATCGTGGGCATCATCCACATACTCGCACTCAAGGTCCTGGGAGAAGACCGTATGGATCGTGCCGCCATGAACATGACGCTCGCCCCCATGCGCATGATCCGCTTCGGGATGCACGTGAAAGAGCGGCACCATGAGCATCCAGAGAGATACCCACAGGAGGACTAGCACACGAGAGCAGGATGGTTTGCCGCCTAGCTGTTTCATGGATGGTGAAACCCTAGCACAGTTACCCTGGCCCATCAATCAGCCGATTCATCTCTGTAAAAAAACAAAATGAGGGCGGGAGAAGCGCTCGCCCCTCCCGCCCTCAATGAGGGTCGGACCTGATCGCTACTTGTTCGGCTGCGGAGTAATGCGCAGGTACGGCTTCACGGTCTTGAAACCCTTGGGGAAGAGGGTCTTTGCTTCCGCATCGTTCACGGCCGGAGTAATGATGCAGTCCTCTCCGTCCTTCCAGTTTGCCGGCGTCGCGACCTTAAACTTTGAGGTGAGCTGGAGTGAATCGATAACCCGCAAGAGCTCGTCAAAGTTCCGGCCACATGAGGCAGGATAGGTCAAAGTCAACTTGACCTTTTTATCCGGTCCAATGATGAACACCGACCGCACGGTCATATTGTCCAGCGCGTTCGGATGGATCATGTCGTAGAGGGTCGCAACCTTCTTATCCGGATCGGCGATGATCGGATAGTTCATCGTGGTGTGCTGCGTTTCGTTGATATCGTTGATCCAGCCCTTGTGCGAATCCAGCGGATCGACGCTGACGGCGATGACTTTCACGCCCCGCTGCTTGAACTCCGGCGTAATCTTCGCGACAGTCCCCAACTCGGTGGTACAGACCGGGGTATAGTCTTTCGGGTGCGAAAAAAGAATCCCCCACCCTTCCCCCAACCACTCGTGAAAGTTGATGGTCCCTTCAGTGGTCTCTGCCGTAAAATTCGGCGCCTCATCTCCCAATCGTATTGCCATGGTAGCCTCCCTTAATATTCACAAACCAACAACTCGACAGCGATAATGGCAATACGATACTGTCCTTCCTGGACGAAGTGCAAGAGGAATGAGGAGGAGACATCATGCGCGCACAATATCCGAGGAGTCCCAAAATCAGGCTGGGAAACATCGCCCATTTAGGGCGCATCATCGACAAGATCCGGCTCCGCCAGGCCGGCCAGATTCAGGACTATAACTACTTGACCGTCGGCTTCGATCGCTATCTTCTCGACTTCCTCGAACTCGATGCTTCTGCATTCGAACAACGGGTGCGTGACGGGGGAACCGATACGGAAATCTTGGACTGGGTACGCGCGCACATGAAGAGCCGCACCCAGGAAGAAATCGCCCAGTGGAACGAGCGAATCGAGACGAGTGGACCGATGGATGAGGCCGGCAAGGCACGATTTCAACAGCGACTGGAAGACGTGGCAAAGAAACGAGGGGTGCCAGTCGCAACCCTCCCGCCAATCACCACCTGGGCCGACATGATTGAGCTCGACGAGGATAGACTTTGACAGGATCCCGGGACGCGCGGCAGAAACCAGGACAATAGACGATACAGCTCGATGGTGCGCCCGGTTGGAATCGAACCAACGACCCTCAGCTTAGAAGAACCACCTAAGGAGAGTGCACTGGATGATGATAGAGTGTGACAGAGAGAGCTATCCCCCTGTCGAACCAGCGCTTTCTGCTCCCAACACTGCGATTGAGTGAGATTGAGTTGGACCTGGAATCGGGAGTAAACCGGGAGCGAACCGGGAGTAAAACCGGGAGTAGAAAAATCGAACGGTGGGCCCCCACGGAGCAAGACCATCACCGATTCCCCTCCCATTATCCCGTCCTGAACGTCCAGAAAGCCCTCAGAGGGGTTTATGGACAGAGGTGGCAGCCGATGGTCACTCTCGCCATCCCACACGCGCCTGAGAGCCTTGAGGCATCTTACGGGCGGCCTGGCCTGGACAGTCCAACCCCAAAGCCGCGTCAGCCTCGAAAATACACGCATTTC
>JBEGVJ010000137.1:0-33671 GCA_041178465.1 Nitrospirota bacterium | reverse complement strand
ATTAAAGCGGTACGAGAGTTGGGTTCAGAACGTCGTGAGACAGTTCGGTCCCTATCTGTTGTGGGCGGAGGAGAGTTGAGAGGGGCTTTCACTAGTACGAGAGGACTGTGAAGGACGGACCTCTGGTTTGCCGGTTGTCGCGCCAGCGGCAGTGCCGGGTAGCTATGTCCGGTAGCGATAATCGCTGAAAGCATCTAAGCGAGAAGCGTGCCTCAAGATAAGCTCTCCCGGGGTGTATGCCCCCTAAAGACCACTTGTAGACTACGAGTTTGATAGGCTGGGTGTGGAAGGCCAGTGATGGCTGTAGCTTACCAGTACTAATCGGTCGTGCGGTTTAACATCATCATCTTTGCTCCTGATAGACGTGGTCTTCAAAAAATAGCCGTCAGTGATAAGCTGGCAGCTCTCAGCACCGGATGATCCGGAAGCTGATTGCTGAACGCTAATAGCTGAGAGCTAGAAGACAAGACGTATTCAAAGTTCCCGGTGGCATTACCGGAGGGGCCACACCCGTTCCCATCCCGAACACGGAAGTTAAGCCCTCCAAGGCCGATGATACTGCTGCTGTGAGGCAGTGGGAAAGTAGGACGCTGCCGGGTTACAAAAAGGCCCGCTGATCGAAAGGTCAGCGGGCTTTTTATTGTCTGAATCATATGGTATCAGTTTCTCCTATGCTTCCTTCAATTCCGCATGGTTGGCGAGCGTTGCATGGCGAGGAGACGCGTAAGCCGTATTATCGCGAGCTTGATGCCTTTCTTGATGCAGAACTTGCCGCTGGGCAGTCGATCTTGCCAGCTCGTGAGAATATCTTTAATGCGTTAGCCGCCACATCGTATGAGGATGTCCGAGTGTTGCTCGTCGGCCAGGATCCCTATCCAACCTCTGGTCACGCCCATGGACTTTGCTTTTCTGTGCAGCCGACTGTTCGGCCTTTGCCACAATCGCTGCGCAACGTTTACCGTGAACTCCATGACGATGTGGGGTGCCGGATTCCCAATAACGGTTGTCTGGAGCCTTGGGCCAGGCAAGGTGTCCTCATGCTCAATGCGGTCCTCACGGTCCGGGCCGGCCAGGCCAATTCGCATCAGGGACGGGGGTGGGAGCTGTTTACCGATCGCATTATTGAGCTGGTGGCCGCGAAGCAGACGAGGGTGGTCTTCGTTCTGTGGGGGCGCCTGGCTCATAAGAAGCGGGCCCTGATTACGCAGCCGCAGCATACTGTGGTTGCTACGGCTCATCCCTCGCCTTTATCGGTCAGAAAATTTTATGGGTGTAGATGTTTCTCGCAGATCAATCGAGATCTTGCCGAAGTGGGGTTGCCCACAATTGATTGGCAAATTCCAGATATCTAGCGGCAGGACACTGAAAAGTGAGGTGGGGTAGCTGGGATGATCCCCGTGCTCGCGCAACGCGCGTCCTCGGAAGGGCCTCGTGGGACGCGCGCAGTTGGGATCACCCCAGCCATCCCTTAGTAAAGTAATAAGTGGCCGCTCGCCTCGGTCTTGCCGGACGGCCTGTTTGAGCATCCTGCAAGCGTGTCCTCCTTCCGTAGACTTCCCTTGAATCCTCTGCTCGGCGCGATCAGTCAGAATAATTATTGTTCCATGATATCGAGCCGTTATAGGTCATTTACGCATTGCTTGCGTTGACTCTATCTCGTGAGCCCTGTAAGTTGAGGGTATGACGTATTGAGCCACGCCGACTGTCCCATCTCTCGCACCGTACTCCCTCCCACGTTCCAGTGCGTCTGATTCTCCGGTCTCCGCCGCTGCTACGCCAGAGTGCCTATTGGTTGCCGCATATCGTGCGGCCTACTACTGCTGTCTCTTGCGAGCGCGGTAGTGGTGGACAGGTCATGTCATTACATCACGAAAGGGAAGATCAGATGAATCAAGAACAATTCAGCGCGTTTTGGACCCAACTGAAGGCGCCGCTCAAAGCAAAGTGGGAGAAGATTACGGACGCGGATCTTTTGGAAATCGCGGGAAACCTCGGCACGTTTACATCTGTGCTGGCAAAGCGGTATGGCTCAACTGAGAATGCCGAGGTCAACACGTGGGCGAACCGACGCCATTCTCATTGGGCCGGGAACTATACGAGTGCCTATGCGGATCCAGTGAAAGTCGCCTAACGAATTGTGCAAGGCGTGGACTGCTCATGAAGAGCGTGATCTTGAGAATCCCGACAGGGGAGAGAGAAGGAACGGCGCATGAAAAAGATTGTGATCAATAAGAGCTATGACAAGTTTTCGGTGAGCCACCTGGCATTTGTTCGATTGCGTGAACTGGGTCAGCAGGATGCGATTAAGGAAATGGATCTTGGAGCGTATTGGCCGGAAGCGGCGACGCCGCGCGAGCCGAGTCTCAACCAGTGCGGCATCCTGATCCCGCGCGATGACCTGAAGTTAGCCCAAGTTGTGGAAGAGCTTGGTGTGGCGGCAAACGGCCATGGGGCAGAGTTGAGGGTGGTTACGATCCCGGACGATGTCCGTTGGGAAATCAGCGCAGTAGGCGGGATCGAGCACGTGAGCGAAGTTCACCGGACCTGGGCATAAGAACCAGCCATTGAGCACCTGCCTGCATGATTGTGATGATTAGCGCAGGCAGGCATCTTGTGCGAGCGCATTCTGCCCGCACATCTTCTACCGCCGAGCACCAACGATCAAGAGCCGCGTTTCAGGCCTTCCTAGGCAGACGCTCCTGCGTCACATCCTGTGGTCCCTCCAGGAGCAGCTTGGCGCGCTGAAACGCGTTGGTTCTCGCTTCCCATTCGGATCCGTAGCTTTTCGATGAGTCCTGGTCCGATAGGCCGCCGTCGAGATGGCTGAATCCTGGAATCGAAAACTTGCATAGCCATTTGCCATTCTTGATCTGGCTGGTGACCAAGATAACTTTCTGGCCTTTGGCGTAGCAGGTCTCTGTCATAGTCGTCTCTGACTCGAACAGGATGGAGAAAAAATCTCGAACCGTTCGCACGAAGTAAGGTCTGCTGCCCGTATTGGGCCGTCCTGTCTGCTAGGCGAGCTTGATAAAGCGATCCGCAGCCAGCACGCACTGCAGCGATTGTGTGACTGCGCGGCGATAGGGGGCCTTCTGGCGCAACATGATGACGAGCTCTTCGTCGTCGATCAAAATCGACAAGTCGTCCTCGGTCACGAGCTGTCGATCCGGTGCCCCGATATTCATGCGGTATTGTGTCTTTCCGTCCGGATTCCGATTGGGTCCGCTGACAATTTCAGTGAGTCCATCGATAAACCCGATATGTCCTTCATGCCGGTGCTTGACCTTCGTGCCATCTGGAATGCGGACCCAGGATGACTTGGCTGTTCCTGATTGCACGGGCTTCGCGGTGTTCATGGTCATGGTCTCTCCCTGTAATCTGATACGGAGTGAAGAATAACTGCCGGTCTTTCTATCGCGTATCCCACTGTTGGGGCGAGGATGCATGCCTTTCCCCGCACAAAGCTGCGAATCACGAACGGAACGAATCAGCGCATCGTTCACAACGGCATCGCGGAGACGGCAGCAATGACCGCGTGAGGATATCAGCGGCACGGAAGGAGACATGGATGATATGGTTGCATTTGTGATTCAGCATGGCAATACACTGTACCATACAGACGTTCGCCATAGCGAATGTAACGGTGAATATCCCGGGTCGGTCGGGTCCTCGTCCTGGAACGTCGGCGGGGCCATGTTGGCTTCGTTTGTGTGGTCTGGCATGATAGTCTCTGTCGCGGGAGCGGCAGGCGAGGGCTATTGTGCTTGTGCCGTGCGGGGCCGGATGGTATCCATTTTTGTCCGCCAAGGATGATATGATGGACACCGTTTATCGACCGAATATCTTATCAATCTGAGAGGGGACCATGGTCATGAGTTTGGCTCGTTGCATCATCGGAATCTCTTTGGGTATCGTGCTGTTCCCGGGGCTTAGTTTTGCAGCAGAGCCGGCTGAGGTGGAGAAGTTTGTGCAGGCGCGCATTGAGATCGGCGAGATGATGACGAACTATTTTCAGGGTGGAGAGCGGTTCAAGGAAGGGCAGCGGCCGTCGCCTGAGCAGATGAAGGAAATGGGCGCGGACATCAATGCAAAGCTCGGCAAGCTTTTGGCGAAGTATGATCTGACGGTCGAGGACTACCGCAAGCGCAGCCCGGAGGTCTTCGCAGATGAGTCGACGATCAAGCGCTATCTCAGCGAGCATCAAGACCTTAAGGCACGCTACGAGGCCTTGCCACTGGATCGGATGGGACGTGGCAGCAGTGGGCGTGGGTACTAGTCGTTTCCCGTTCGCGTGCTTGACGGGCGAGCCGGACGCTCGTCCATGGAAGCTCCTCATGTGGAGATATCAAACGGGGGCGTTGCGGTGAACCAGGGCTATCGGTTGGTCATTGTCGATAAAGATGGTGTGCTGGTCTCTGAGTTCCAACTGACGGAGAACGCGTTGGCTCAGCCGGAGGCCTTTGTCGCAGGGATCAAACAGTCGATCGGCGACATCGAAGAGGAAGAGTCGTGACGATGGCAGGAGGAGCGAGATCGAAGACGGTGCTGAAACCAATGCCGCCCGTAACTGTCCTGGCGATTCTCCTCTGGGGCACGGCGTCGGCCGAGTGGAAGATCGCCTATCGAAAAGTCTCAGACGATGGCGTCAGGGTGGGCGGGTGAGCAGGCTGTTGAGCCTCTGTAAACATTGCGGGTTTTCGGGTCGCATTCTGAGGTCGTCCTTAGAAACGTGCCGTATTGACGCCAGACTTCTCGACAGCTAGGCTTCCCCAACGGCTAGAGGATTTTCACTCCAAGAGGCATACCAAATGCGCATATACGGCTGCCGTTCAGTCAACATTTTTGCATCATTGATAGTCGCCTCCAGTATCGTCGTCAGCATGGGAGTAGTCCTGGCGGCTTCTCCTGGGGATGGGCACCTCAAGCGCAATGGAGACACCGTGCTGGCACAGCCACAGGGCGAGCCGGATCCTGACTTGCTCCCTCTCTGGGCTGCCTTTGCCGGGAAGGCCGCTGGTCCGGTTTCCGTCACGTGGAGTCACCTCTGGGGAACTCCGAAAGCGGTGTACGGTACCCTGTCTGCTCCGATGGCGGTCTCGGAAGCGTCGGCGCGCCAGTTTCTTTCAGCGCAGGCCCAACTGCTCAAGATTGATCCTTCGCTGGCAGGCTTCACACTTGTTGAGAGCCAGCACACCCCGATGGGAGAGGTTTATACGTTTGAGCAATCGGCCCATGGCATTCCGGTCTATGGCGGGTCATTGAAAGTGGCCTTCAATCGTGAGGGGTATGTCGTTGGTTTGGTGAACACATCCGTGCCGGCTGCGGACAGTGTCGAGATCGGGCCTTCCGTTACCGCCGAGCAAGCGGTGGAGTCAGCTCGGGGCCAGGTGCCACCAGGTCAGCTTGAAGGGGCGGATGCTGCTGACCTTCCTAAACCCACTGCAAAGTTAGTGATCTATGGCGAGACAGGCACCCCGACGCTCGCATGGGAAGTGATTGTGCACACTCCTGGTCCCACATGGCAGACGTTCGTGCATGCGAAAACGGGGAAGGCCTTGAAACTGGCGAGAGATCTCAACCGCTATGCGACGGGCACAGGGCAAGTGTTTCTGGTGAATGCGATCGTAGCGACGCAGGACAATAGTTTGCGTGATCGCAAGGATGCGGCATCCGCCGTGCCTCTGACAGCGTATCGCACTGTGACGCTTCTGGGACTTGCTGGCACAGGATTACTCGATGGCACCTATGCCTCCAGTAAGGCCTCGAAGCGGCGCGTATCGTCAGCAAGCCAGACGTTTATATTCGATCGCAGCGTGAATGGCTTTAGCGAGACCATGGGCTATTACTTTTTGGATTATGCCCAGCGGTATATTCAGTCCCTGGGCTTTTCTAATGTGAATAATCGGCAGCAGGTGTTCAGTGTGGATCGCTATAACCAGGATAATTCCTTCTATCAGCCGTCCACGAAGAACATTACTTATGGGACGGGCGGGGTAGACGATGCAGAAGATGCCGAGGTCATTTGGCATGAGTACGGCCATGCAATCCTCGATAATCAGGTGCCGGGGTACGGCACCTCGTTGGAGGCTGATTCGATCGGGGAGGGTTTCGGGGATTACTTGGCCGGTAGTCTCGGCGCTCAATTTAGTGGTGGCTTTCAAGATTGGTGCATCGCAGAGTGGGATGCCACCTCCTACAGTTCAACGAATCCGCCCTGCCTGCGGAGGCTCGATGGAAACAAGCATTATCCTGAGGACATTGTCGGCCGCGTACATGCCGACGGAGAAATCTGGTCGGCTTCGCTCTGGCAGATTCGCGCTGCGATTGGCGCCATCAAGGCCGACAAGGCCATCCTCCAACATCACTTTCTGTTGACGCCCGGCACCTCCTTCAATCAAGCAGCCAATGCCCTGGTGAATGCGGCGATCAATCTCGGCTACAATCAAAAAGATATCAACGACATCCGGACCATTCTGAAGAACCGCGGGTTCGCCGTCACTCTGTAGGTACTGAACGCAGGCTGTCTGTTGCTTGACAGTCAGCGTGCGTGTCTTCCTCCCTCCTTTCCCAATCTCTCAGAGTGGGCGCGACCAACCTCTTCCAGCGTTGCGCCATTTGACCCTCTCGTCCGGCGTGGTGGGGCACTGGTTCCGTGGCTAAGAAATTCTGCTCGGATAGAAAAATAGGGGTGTTTCTTGTCATGGGGCAGGGCAGGCTTTCCGAGAATTGCTTCGCCTGCCAGCATTTGCTGGGCGCCGTGCGCTATGAATTTGAATATTAGTGGGATGCTGCAAAGGTTGCTGGCGGATTGTATCAATGCCCTGTTAATACCGCTTGACCAGGCCCTCCATCGCGTCTAGCATGGCGCTGTACTGTAGTGAGCCTCGCTGACTGTTCTATCCCTCGCGCCTCCCGCTTTCTTCCTGCGCGTCTGATTTCCCAGTCTCCGCCGCTCCTGTGCCACGTGTGCTGAAATGCTGCGGTCATTGGATGAGACTGCCAAGACCGAAGCGGTTCGGTTCTGTGAGGCCACCGAGTTCGAGGGCAGGCAGCACTTCTCAGTACAGATTCCCAACCGATGAAGGAGAGATGTGATGACACCTGAAGAGCAAATTGCGAAGATGAAGAAAGCGATTAATCAGGCCATCAAGGTGATGGGAGACCGGTTTGGATCGACGGAAGCAGACGTTGAACGGGCGATTGATGAGCTGAAAGCGTCCATGCAGACAGCGCCAACCGCAGCAGCACTGCCTCCTCAGGGCACGGCATCCATGACGGCCTGATCGTTGTGGGCACAAGCGCAGATTGAGCAACGCGGCATGTTGATCGAGGGCTCGCTGGTTTTTGCGTAATCTGAGAGGATGCGCGAGTCTGCGGTGTATGTGTCGAGGATCCGCCCATGCCATGGGCACTCAGCATCAGGGGGATAGTATGAAGAGCACTACGCAAGTCTATGTGTTGACATTGAATGCGCCGCTACGAAAAACAGTTCGATTGTGGACGGGAGCGAGTATCCATTCGTTGCGGCACTGTTCCAGCAAGAAAATTGATCGCACATTGGCGGAGATGCAGCAGCATGTAGATGATTTGCAGCGCGCCATCACAGTGCTGTCGACGGGTGGATCGTATTCCATCAATCGCTCTCGCTAATGTGCTACAGCCGTCGGTGCCTCTGCAGGCGGAACATACTCACCAAGAAAGAGGGTAGCCATCATGCCGGACGATGCAAAAGATAAGAAGGTTCGTGCTGTAGCCAAGCCGGCCGGCGCTTTATCACGGAAACAGGTCGATAGCGATCTCACGTGCAGCGAGTCCCAGATTGAAGACATTTTTTCTGAGGGCGAGTCCAGCAGGCCGATGAGTAAGAGCGACAAAGGCCTGCATTCGAAACGTCATCCGAAGTCTTCGCGGTAAGACTCCAGAGGTGAGGCAAGGTGTTTTCTTTTGTGACCTGCCGAATCTGCGAAGATCCCCTTCTCGCCGTAGTCCACGGAAAAATCATGCGACGAGTGCCTGTCGAAAGTATTGGCTGCACTCCGTGGTGCTTTCAGACAGCCTCCGGACGGCTGGTGGTCCTTGGCGGGGAGGCGGAGCCTGCTGCGCCAACGTCATGTGATAGGGGAGCATTCTCGTGACCGAACAAAGGATTGAGGTGAAGCCTCGCTGGCCTCTCCCGGCGCACGACTATTGGTCCACTCCCTTCGCGGAATCGTTGTTGCTGCATCTGGATCTTTGTCCCGGGTCCTTCATCCTTGATATTGCGTCAGGCCATGGGATCCCGGCTTTTCATCTGGCAGAGCAGGTGGGGCCCAGCGGCCAGGTTTTGGCCATTGATCTCAGTGTGCGTCAGGTCGAGAGCGCACGAGCGATTCAAGGAGGGCAACTCCCGTGGCTGCGGTTCGAATGCCTAGATATGCGCGCCCTCCCTCCGCGTCTGCCGTGGTTTGATCGTATTACCGGCAATCTCTCCGTCATGTTTTTTCGTCCCAACCGGTTCGAAGTCCTCCAGGGATTGGTGAAACATCTCAAGCCCGGTGGCCAACTGGTGCTAACGTTCCCTTCGCTCGGTACGTTCGATTCACTCTGGCGTCGGATCGATCAGGAAATGGCAGTTAGTGGTCTCTTGGCGGAACGTCGTCGGCTTGAAGCCTATCTCGCCGAACGGCCGTCAGCAGAAGACGTTCGCGGATGGCTGGATGGGCTTCATTTTGCGCAGGTTGTAGTGGCTGAGTATCCATTGGAGGTGGCAACTGGTGCAGGCCCAGCGTTGCTCCACGATCCGCTGCTCCGTGGCGGTTTTCTGGATGATGCCTACGAATGTTTTGAAGATCAGAGGTTGGCGGACCAGGTCATGACAAGGGTCTCAGAAGATGTGGAGAGCTTCATGCCGTTGATTGCGCAGCGTTGCGTATTGTCAGGGTGGAAGCTTTAGCAGGATGCGCCGCAAGCCCTCCTCCGGCGTTTTTTTACGGACCGTGAAAGGCAAGATGTGAAAGGTGAAGAGTACGGCAGCGGCGCGGTCTTTTTTGAAGCTTTTCATGTTTAACGATCCATGGATCACGGATCGCTGGACGGTTTTTTGAGCACCCGTGGGCTGTCCTGGCCCCGGTACTATCCATAAGGTTCCAATAGCACTTTCCGCATAAGCCAAGTTCGTCCGCAGCCTGCGAGGGCTGGTGCAGCTGGTAGGCCTCAGCGAGGCGCCATTGAGGTGGAGGTGCTGTTGCCCTCGTACGCGTGAGTGGGATGGCTCTGAGGTTGCGACTGTGCGGCCGCGACAGGCTGAGCGGTACTCGTTTCGACTGAGTCAGTGTGAGGCACGGGGAACTGGAAGAGAGTGACTGGGCTGAAACATGAAGGGGCGCTTCGTGAGAAGCGCCCCTTCCGCAGCTATTGCTGGTGTAGCGCTTCGTTAGAAGCGGCTGCGACCGCCGCGATCGCCACCGCCACCACCGCCGCCAAAACGACCACCGCCGCCGCCACCGCCGCCGGTGCGGGGTTCTTGTGGCTTGGCTTCATTGACCGTCAAGGGACGTCCGTCCATCTGGGAGCCGTTCAACGCCGCAATCGCGGCCTTGGCTTCTTCCTGAGTGGCCATCTCGACGAAGCCGAAGCCTCGTGATTGCCCGGTGAACTTGTCCGTGATCACACGCGCAGACTCGACGGTGCCATGCGCGGCAAAGAGGCTGGTGAGCTGTGATTCAGTTGCCGCATAGGGCAACCCGCCGACATAAAGTTTTGAACCCATGGGGGTTCCTCCTTCTGAAATTGATATTGTCTGCGACTCGAGAACGAATACACGAGGGGAAGGAACGGGCCGAAGACGCGAACAGTGGAGCGGCTTAGGTCGAACTTCCGATCAGATTCTCGGCAACAACAATATCGGTGATGGGCCGTTCTATTTGCTGTCTCATGCGAGGCCCGCCGCATGAGACAGCAAGATCCTAACAGAAGCGTAAGGGGAAAGCTATAGCCCTGATTCCCTAAATTTTGTGAAGCCTGTTGAGGGAGGGATTGTCTGGAGTGGTTGAAGATCGAAGTTATTAGTTGGGGTGAGCGGTTCAAGCGGCCGTTTTACACATCTGCGTTTCCGGTGGGGCCGGGGCCTGGCCAGATAAGGTAGGGCGGCTTTTTCATTATCGCGGATGAGCGAGGGTAGAGTCGTTGGGCATAGTTGTAAGCGTCTTCTTGTGCCACCAGGCAGGTTGTTGCGTCGAGGTGGTTGGATACGACTCGGAAGGCTCCCCGATCATCGGCTGCGATAGTCGCCATGTAGAGGGCACAGGAAAAGTTTCCCTCCTTTGAGCAGGCGGTACTGATCAAGAGGTGTGACCCATCTGGAAAGGTCATGAGCGGGTCTAAGTTAGTGCGGCTCATCTCTGCTCCTTCTGCGTAACGTGCGCAGGTTCGAGGTTAGGCCGGCTGGTTCGCGTAGGGGGTCACATAGAGCCTTAGGAGGTGTCCCTCCCATTCGGTTCCTTCAAGTGCGACCACGGCGCTTAAGGCCTGCTCGCCGGATCCCATTTCGACGAATCCGTATCCGGCTGATTTTCCCGTATGCTTGAATCGGACCACATAGGCTCTGGCAACCAGGCCATACGAGGCGAAGAGGCCGCGTAGCTCGCAGTCCGAGACTTTGTCCGGGAGTCCTCCTACATACAGGACCCGCTTCCCCATCGAGACTCCCTTCGTGAGCGGTTAGTTCGTTTGAGCGAGCGAGTCTTCGACATACGTGCCTGTTCGCAACGATGTCGCAAGTCCTAGCGAGTACAGTCCGAGGATGAGCCATTTCGAGGGGTCGAAGTGGTACCAGCGAGGACCATTTCGGTAATCGGTTGGATACGTGTGATGGTAGTTGTGGTACCCCTCGCCAAATGTCACGAGGGAGACTAGCCAGCTGTCTCTGCTGGAGTCTGATGTGCCGTGCGGCTGCTGTCCCCACAGATGGCAGACGGAGTTGATGCAAAATGTCGAGTTGAGCACGGCGAATGTGCGTCCCACGCCGGCGAGGAGAAAGCAACCTACTCCACCCATGATGCCGTTGTGGAGAAAGCCGACGAGAAATGTGCCGGCCAGGCCGGTGAGGACCAGAAGAGGGTAGTGTCGGTGTTGCCAGATCGCAACGGGATCATTTGCGACGCGCGTTGCATATTTTGGATCGGCGTACTGATCAGGGGTAAAGAGCCATCCGCAGTGGCTGTGCCAGAATCCCAGCTGCGCATTGTACGGATCTTTTACCTCGTCACAGTGCGCGTGATGGCGTAGATGATCGGATGCCCATTTGATGGCGGAGTTTTGTAGCGCCCAGGCGCCAGAGATTAGGAGCGCACCCTTGACCCAGTTCGGGCAGTCGAAGCTCCGATGGGCCATCAGTCGATGGTAGCCAACCGTGATGCCCAATCCACTGATGACATAGAGTAATCCAAAAAGAGACCAATCCAGCCAGCTGTAGTGATAAAGATACCCATAGAGCGGGACCCCGACCATGGCACCCATGGCAATGGCGCAAAAAAGAATAATGGTCCAAACTTTGTTATACCGTCGGCTGATCGCGATGGGTACGCCCGTGGGGGTCATGGCGATCGTGGGTGAGTGAGGAGTTCTGCGCGGTTGTGTTGTTTGGCTCATGTGGCCTCTTAATTCCGTGAAGTTCGTATTGCGGCCTCAGCGTGCCATTATACGCTGCATTTCGATTCGATCAAGATCTGTACGGTCATTCGCGCCGCTTGTGTCGACTATACTATGCTGACAGGGAGGTAAGGGCATTGCTTGGTGCCGGTTGATGGTTTCAGTGAAGAGGCCTGTGTGTGCGGGTCCGGGCGGAAACCAGAGCATCGATCGCGCAGGATCTAGAGATGGGGTGGAGGCGCGAGAGGGATAGCGTAGTGACCGGACTTCAATGGACGTTACACTAACACAGGCTGGCCAGGATAGCGAACGTGTCAGTCTGCTTGCGAGGTGTTGGGCCAATAGCAGTGTTGGCGCTTGGTGTTCAGGTTAGGCTTTGAGCGCGCCCTTTCTAGGAAGGTTGACGCCGGAGTGGGCTTGCTGTACGATGTTTTTACATCGTAGCTGCAGTAGTCCGGCGGCACGGCGTATACACCATAACGGACTTCGCGATCGCATCGCGACCAGGTCCTATTGGAGTTGATGCCTTTCTGGTTTCTCTCCCCTCGGCTCTCTGATCCCGTCTTAATGCGATCACACTGAAAGGATAGTGCAGTGCACACCTCTGTTCACGCGAGTTTTCACACGCTTGGTTTGTCCGAACCGCTCTTGCGGGATTTAACAGCAGCGGGTTTAGTGGTTCCCACTCCCATTCAAGCTCAGGCTATTCCCCCAGCCCTTGAGGGGCGGGACGTTATTGGTTGTGCGCAAACCGGCACAGGGAAGACCGCGGCGTTCGTAATCCCTATGATCGAACGGCTTGCAGTGCTGCCGAAGGGTCACCCGCAGGCGTTAATCCTTGCACCGACGAGGGAATTGGCGTTACAGATTTTCGGGTCGATCGAGAAACTTGGTCGAAGCCACAACATCTCTGCCACGGTTATCGTTGGGGGGAGCGATATGCAGGCGCAGATCAGGGGGTTACGTCAGCGGCCTGATATTTTGGTTGCCACACCGGGGCGTTTACTGGACCATATGTGGAATGGGACCGTCAATATGGCCCCCATTAAAATCCTAGTGCTCGATGAAGCTGACCGCATGCTCGACATGGGCTTTGCTCCACAGATCAATCAGATTCTTGATGCGTTGCCGTTAGAACGACAGACGTTACTCTTTTCCGCCACGCTTCCGACGGACGTCACCCGCCTGGTTCAGGCAAGCTTGAAAGATGCCATTCGTGTGATGGTGACGCCTTCCTCGACGACGGCTGAAGGTGTGACCCAGGCGTTGCATCATACAACTTCTCAGGAGAAGACGAGTCTTCTGGTCTCGTTGCTGGGGGTTGAACGAGGGACGGTCCTCGTATTTGCCCGGACAAAGAGTCGCGTCGATCGACTCGGTCAGACGATTGAACAGGCTGGCCACCGCGTTGCGGTTATCCATGGCGATCGAACGTTACCTCAGCGCCTTCGTGCGCTTGATGGATTCAAGCGAGGGCAAGTCAGAATTCTCGTCGCGACGGATATCGCGGCCCGCGGGATTGACGTGGCAAATATTGGCCACGTGGTGAACTACGATTTGCCGAACTCTCCGGAAGACTATATCCATCGTATTGGACGGACAGCCAGGATGAAGATGACCGGGCGAGCTACCAGTTTCGTAACCTCCGAGGATCGCGATCAGTTGCGCGCGATCGAAACGTTGTTAGGGCATCCTGTGCCGCTGGCGGAGGGGAGCCCCGGCCCCAGTGATCGTCCGCATTCAAGGGGTGGCGCGGAACGTTCTCGAGGTGACCGTCAGCGGTGGGGGCGCCCAGGTGAAGGTCAGCGACAACACCAGTCTGGCTCTGTCGTGCCGGGGGGGAGCTAGGTTCTTCAGGTCGCGTGTAGTAGCCTAGGGATAAATTGGCGTTGTATATCTACTGACAGGTAGAGGGCAGTAGGGGGTCAGGCTGTGTATCATCATGGCAAATCCAAGGGTTGAGGTGCTGCAGCTGGTGAAGAGATGGGTGAGAATTTCTGACGGCGCACAAGTCACATTTTGCAAGGACGGCCTGGAAGGGATCATCGATTGGTTGACAGAATTGACTGTCGGCCAGCCGCAATCCTGATAAGTAGGATAAACATCTCGTTAACGCTGGAGCCCCCTGGCTGGATACTGGCAATTGAGGACGACCTGCGGGTCCTGACTGATGAGGATGAAGTCGTGCTAATGGTGAAGCAGAATGGCGAGTGTCGCCGCGCGGTCACCCAACAGCTGCAGGCAATGGTTGCGCTGATCGCTTTGTGAGGGTGGCGTAGGAGGAACGTGCGTGGCACGCGCTCACGTTACGCCTAGTACAGCGGCTCTTGCGGGCCCCACTGAAGGCCGGCCAAATCCGGATCCTCTCCTCCCTCTGTGTTTGAGGGGCGATCAGGCTTTTCAGTCTTGCGTTGCTCTCGGCGAGCGTCTTTTTCGCGCCGTTGAATTTGCTTCGATTTCTCGCGGTCTCGTTTTGCGATGGTCGTTTTTCCTGCTCGTCCGATGGTGCCCTCCTTTGCGTGGAGACTCGTAGTGAGCCGCCGGCCGCGATGGTCCTGTCCCGTCTATGATTGCGACGGTTCCGTCGCTCCGCGACGTCGCTTGCCGCTTGGGACAGGAGCATGATTGGTAGTTTTCGCTTCTCGTTCAGCCGTACGGGAGCGTGTGCCCTGGCCGAACCCGCGGCTTGCCATGTTCGACACTTGTCGGCGGATGTCTTCCATTGATGTCGTCAGGGTGGCATCAAGAGGACCTGGAAGGCCCAGTACCTCCCATCGGATTTTCGGCTTCCGTGTTGCACGTGCCCGGTTCTTTCTCGTCTTGTCGGCTCGCCACCCAGTGGATAGCTTCATAAGTGCTCCTTTACAGAACCTGGTATCTCTAGCGCGGGAAAACGCTCGATGAAAATGAGGGGCCCGGTCGAGATGCTGAAATCATTTCATCCATTTTTCTGTCAGGCACCCACGCCCAGAATATGATGGAACGTATAAGCAGTACACCTTGACGGAGTGTCGCGCTGAGTGCGATCGAATGAGATAGAGCCGTGAGGCGTAATGCTGGCTCGTACGGACACACAGAGTACCATGGGCCCCGGTAGGAGTCAAATAGGGTATTTAGCTAGTTGTCCTAATTGACGTTGCGTCTCGCCTCCGATAGGTTGCGTTGCCGGGCTCACTGCCGAGCAGTATCCTGATTGTCTTGCGCTGTGGGTGCAGACTGAGCAGATCGTCGAGAAGTAGGTATCATCGAAATCAGGTAGTGGAACTCGTTCCGCAATTTACGTTGATTCGGTCAGTCCGGGATAAGTCGAAAATAAGGGGGTTGTTGGTCGAGTGAGTTCAGGACCGTTGGCGAGAAAGGGGGTGATGGGCGATGTACCTGGTGATTTCCGCACTGAGCTTTTTCCTGTTAGCCGTGTCGTCGATGGGTCTGAGCGGGTGTGATCGTCAAATTCCTCCCCCGAAGGCAGTGAAGGAGCTTCCCGCGCCTCCCGAAACAGCGGTCGGTGAGATGGCCCTGGGTGCGATTGGGAAGGCCAAGGGAGCTGAGACAATGTTGGGCGAGGCGGGCAAGCGGACGGCCGAGACCGTTAAGGAAGGGGCGCCGTAAGCTACAGATGTCTTGGGGATCAAAGCTGTGGATTGAAGAGTTTCTCTCTGCGCGCCGGTGTGAGCGAACCTGTTTAGTCGCCAGATTACTTGATGGCCACCGCTTTCACTTCCTTGAACGTGGTGAGACCTAGCAGAGTTTTCTGGACTCCGTCCTGCATGAGGGTCGTCATGCCATCGTCGATGGCAGCCTTCAGCATTTCTTCAGTTCTCGCTTTCGTCTGAATCAAGCGTTTGAGCCTGTCCGAGCCCAGCAGTAACTCATGTAGAGCGACTCGTCCCTTAAAGCCAGTGCGATTGCAGACGCCACATCCCTTCCCTCGGGCTAGACGGAAGGTGCTGTCCTGTGGAATGCCAAGCTTGTCCCATTGTTCTGGCCCATAGCCCTGGCGGATCTCCTCATACTCTTCCGGTGTTCCGACATACGTCTCCGTACAGTCCTTGCAAATGCGGCGAGCGAGGCGCTGGGCAAGGACTCCCAGCATCGCATCGGAGAAGCTAAACGAGTCGCAACCCATATCGAGAAGCCGGGTAACAGTTTCTACTGCGCTGTTTGTGTGGAGCGTGCTCATCACGAGGTGCCCGGTCAATGAGGCTTCAATGCCGATTTCAGCCGTTTCTTTGTCTCGCATTTCACCGACCATGATCACGTCGGGGTCGGCTCGGAGGAATGCGCGCATGGCAGCCGCAAATGTGAAGCCGATCTTTGGCTGAACTTGAACCTGACGGAGCCTATACTGTGTGATTTCGACGGGATCCTCTGCCGTCCAGATTTTAATATCCGGCGTATTAATGGAGCCGAGAACAGAGTGCAAGGTCGTGGTTTTCCCTGATCCTGTTGGTCCGACGCAGAGAATGATGCCGTAGGGTTTTGCGGCAATTGTCTTGATCCCTGCGAGATTTCGGTCTGAGAAGCCCATTTCGTCGAGCGGCAAGGGTTTGCTGGCAGCGAGCAGACGCATGACCACGTCTTCATTGTGCCCCGCTGTCGGAATCGTTGCGACGCGCAGCTCAATTTCTTTGCTATCCGACAGTTTGAATTTGATCTTGCCGTCCTGGGGCTTGCGACGTTCCGCGATGTCGAGGCTGGCCATAATTTTGAGTCGCGAGACCATGGCGCGCCGATAGCTTTGCGGAATTTTCATGTATTCGAAACAGTCGCCGTCGACACGGAATCGGACAAGAGTTTCACGTTTTTCGCCATAAGGTTCGACGTGAATGTCAGAGGCGCCTTGTTTATAGGCATCGGCGATGATCTGATTGGCTAGTCGCACAATGGCACTGTCGTTTTCGTCGAGCCCGCCTCCAAGTTCCTCTTCTGTCTCTTCTTGGGCCTCGCTGACGAGTTCGCCGAGAATGTCGGAAACATTTTCATCCAACTTTCGTGTGCGGCCAGTATCTCCATGTCCATGCCCTCTGGCGGAATCGATGAATTGGGCGATATCGCAACGGAGACTGATTGCAAAACGAGTATTGAGGCCGGGGAAGGTTCTCCTAATGTCTGCTATGCGGTCGAAATCGTTCGGGTCATCCGTTAAAATATCGACCGTGGTACGGTCCCGCTTGAAGGGCATCCAAAAGTTTTTTCTGAGGTAGTCGACGTTTAGATTCTTGAGAAGATCGGCATCGACAATCGTTCGCTCGCTATACTCGATATAGGGGCATTTATAGAACTGGGCGAGTGATTTGCCGACTTCAAGTTTTGGCACCCTGTACTTCTCGATCAGGATGCTTTCAAGGTCTGACAAGCCTTTTCGGGCTTCGGCAATTGCATTCTCCAATTCGTTTTGGGTGATGCGGTTGTTCGCGATCAGAAGGTCAAACTTGTGGGGGGTATTTTTTGAGATCTTGTGGAGGTTAACGAGGGTGATGCCGAGTGCTTTCGAGATTTCCGCGGCAGATTCTTCGTCCTTTCTGGTAAAGCGTGTGCCGTTCTTCTTGTTGAGAAGTTGAAGGACGCCCATCAAATACTTGTTGTCCGCGACGATCGGGTAGGACAGGACCTGCCTTGTCTTGAATCCAGTCCGTTTGTCGTGGGACGTGTCGTGGAGGAGTGCGGGATGAACATTTCGTAGCTCGGCAATATTGTACGCATCGGCAATGTTCACTGGGCGGAGATACTTTGCGCAGAATCCTGGCAGGCTCTGTTCGGTGATTGGAATACGGATCTCTTCGACGTTGTCAATGTGAGGAACCTTGGGAAAGATTTCTTTTTTGTCAGCATCGAATGCGAAGATGGTGAGGTCTTCGCATTCGAAGAGATTGAGAATGTCGTTGCGCAGGTCGAGAAGAATATAGTCAAGGTCGCTGGCCTCATGGATTTGGGCGGTGAGGCGCTTGATGTTTTCCGGGAAGGCCATTTTCCGCTGAAGTTCCTGGATATTGGGGGGGAGGGGACTGGTTTGCATGACTTGGACTCCTGACGATTGACTGCGCAGGTCGTCGCCGGATTCGTATGCTCAATGAAGATTGAGTGTGATCCACGTGACCACAATACCTTGAGGTAGCGATCCGTGTTCAGTGTAACTGAACACGGATAGAAGGCAAGGGAAAGGCGGTTTCAGGCTGGCACGTTTACGTGGGTGATGGCATGGTTGAAGCGATTGTCGAGTGGCATGGCTCTCAACTTGCTTGAGTGTGAGTCAGATGAGCGACGACTTGCGAGGGCGGCAGCTTGAGCTTGATTCCGTCCTTCCTGGTCTTGACCTCTACGACTCCTTCGGCGAGACCCTTGTCGCCGACGACGACTTGGAAGGGGGCTCCCATCAGGTCTGCATCGTTGAACTTCACGCCTGCCCGTTCGTCTCGGTCATCCCAGAGCACTTCCAGGCCTGCCGCCTGCAGCTCCGCGTAGAGCTGCTCGGTGACTTGGGCGGTCTGCGCCGACTGGGTGAGCGGAAGGAGATGGACATGGAAGGGCGCGATGGGGAAGGGCCAGATAATGCCTTTCGCGTCATGGTTCTGTTCGATCGCCGAGGCAGCCGTGCGTCCGACACCGATACCGTAACAGCCCATGACGGCAAGGCACTCTTTGCCCTGCGCGTCCAGATAGGAGGCCTTCATCGCTTCGCTGTATTTGGTGCCGAGCATAAAGACATGTCCGACCTCGATGCCTCTCGTCGCGATCAGCGTTCCGTCTTTTCGCGGTGACGGATCTCCCGCGCAGGCGTTGCGGAGGTCGGCGAACTGCTCGACCTGGAAATCGCGATCGCAGTTTGCATCGACGTAGTGCGTCTCGTTCTGGTTCCCGCCGACGACGACATTGCGCAGAGCTTTGACGGCATGGTCGGCAATAATTCGAATCTGCTTCAAGCCGACAGGGCCGGCAAACCCGACTGGTGCGCCGGTGACCTGCTCGACGACGACGGGAGCCGCAAGCTCAAGATCAGTCGCGCGAAGGAGCCGTTGGATCTTGATCTCATTGGCCTCATGATCGCCTCGTATCAATACGGCGACGGTTTCTTTCCCCGTCGAGTAGAGGAGCGTCTTGACGAGGTGGGTAGGGGAGACGTTCAAGAATGTTGTGACTTCTTCGACGGTCCGGCAGCGAGGGGTCTGTACGGCGCGCAGGGGACGCGGGGCCTCGGTCTCCATCTCGGTCGGGGGAAGCACTTCGGCCTGCTCGACGTTGGCGGCGTAAGTGCCGGTATCGCTGTACACAACGGTGTTTTCGCCCGTTTCGGCGAGCACCATGAACTCATGTGACGAGCTGCCGCCGATCAGGCCCGTGTCGGCTTCCACGGCACGGAAGGTGAGGCCGCAGCGCGTGAAGATGCGGTGGTACGCATCGTACATCTTCCGGTAGCTGACCATGGCGCTTGCCGGGTCCTGATCGAAGCTATAGGCATCCTTCATGATGAATTCGCGTCCCCGCATGAGGCCGAAGCGGGGGCGGATTTCGTCGCGGAACTTTGTTTGGATCTGATAGAAGTTCAGCGGCATCTGTCGATAGGAGCGGACTTCGCGCCGGAACAGGTCGGTGATCACTTCTTCATGGGTCGGCCCCAAGCAGAACTCGCGTTCGTGGCGATCCTTAAACCGGATCAACTCTTTGCCGTAAAAATTCCATCGGCCTGTCTCCTGCCATAGCTCTGCGGGGGAGGCAATGGGCATGAGGAGTTCCTGTGCGCCGGCCCGGTTCATTTCCTCGCGAATGATCTGCTCGACTTTTCTGATGACCCGGAGACCGAGCGGGAGGTAGGTGTAGATGCCGGCTGCCACCTTGCGGATCAGCCCGGCCCTGAGCATGAGCTTATGGCTGACGGTTTCCGCTTCGCCAGGCTCTTCGCGCAATGTAGGAATTAAGACTTGAGAGGTTCGCATGGTGTTGTGAGAAAGGTCAAAAAGTGATCAAGTCCGAATGTCAGAAAGTCTGAAGTGTCGGTGAGTGGGGGATTATTGGGCTGATATGACGACGCTCGACATGTTGACTCATTATCTATCGCAAGAAGATCCGTTCGAGATCGTTCCAGAACGCAAAAATCATGACGCCCACTAATAGCACGAGGCCGGCCTGCTGCGCTACCTCTCGCTGACGTTCCCCGAGCGGTTTCCTGAGGATGGCCTCGATCAGAAAAAACAAGAGATGGCCACCGTCCAGAATGGGAATGGGGAGTAAGTTGAGGACGCCCAGATTGATGCTCAGAATGGCGATGAGAAAGACGACGCTGGAAGCGCCCTGCGCTGCGGCTTCTCCTGAAATGTTGGCGATCGTCAGCGGGCCGCCGATGTTCTTGCTGGAAATATCACCCACGATCATTTTGTAGAGGCCGATGGCGGTCAACTCGGTCCAGCCCCAGGTGGCGCCCAACCCATCGTAAAGCGAGAGGAGCGGGGTGCTGGAGCGCATGATCGAACGGCCCGGTCCTGAAATGCCGATCTTGCCGACTTCGACCGACTGGCCGTTGACCATCGTTTTTTCCGCCGAGGGGGTTACGGTGAGTGGCACGCGCGTCCCATCCCTCAAGACCTCGATTTTCAACTGGCGGTTGGGGTTTTCTTTTACGACTCCGGTCATCTGCGACCAGGTATGGATCGTTTGGCCCTCGATGTTGACCACATGATCCCCGGCTTGAAGCCCGGCTTTCGCTGCCGGGGACCCTTGTACAACCGAGGTGACAAGGGGCGGCGTTTCCTCGACCCCCAGGTAATAGCCCGGCTCTTGCGCCTGGGCCTGAGGTCCTGGTGCGGTGGCGGGTGTGACGGTCAGCATTTTGACCTGCCCGTCTCGTTTGACTTCGAGTGTCAGTTCCTGGCCCTTGCTCTTGGCCACGGCATCGAGCAGCTCAGTCCTGGTCGAAATCGCCAGTCCGTTGACCCGGCTGATGCGATCTCCGATCTGCAGACCTGCCGTATCGGCGGGAGAGCCCGGGGCCATCGCCTCGATGTCGGGGGTCAGGTCCTGAAAGGTCGGCACAAAGAGCGGCGCGCCGGTGGCGAGCCATCCGGCAAAAATGAAATAGGCCAGGATGAAGTTAAAGCCAGGCCCTGCTGCCACGATCAGCACTTTGCCCCAGAGGCCTTGGTGCGCAAACGACCGTGCGCGATCCTCCTGTGTGGTTGCCTCAGTTTCGTCTTCGCCGAACAGTTTGACGTAGCCGCCGAGTGGAATGGCGGAGAGGAGATATTCGGTTTCGCCCATTTGGCGGCCGAAAATTTTTGGTCCGAATCCCAGCGAGAACTTGAGGACCTTGACGCCAACCCAGCGAGCGGCCAGGAAATGGCCGAGCTCGTGGAATGCGACGAGCACGCCCAAGACAACCAGGAACCACCAGGCCTTCTGTAATAATAGCCAGAGCGTATCGGGGGACCAGGTGAATGCCATGAACACGGTGTATGCTCCTTCGTGTAAAGCTAGCGGGCTAACGCCACGACCAACGACTCCGCTTTTTCTCGGGCCCAGCGATCCGCTTCCAGCGCCTCTTCCAGGGTATCCACATCTTTGGGGCTATGGGCGTCCATGGTGCTGCGAATAATTTCCACAATGTCGGTAAACCGGATGCCTCCGTTCAGGAAGGCCTCCACCGCGATTTCGTTTGCGGCATTCATCGTGGCCGGCATCGTCCCGCCGATCCGCAGCGACTCGTAGCCGAGCCCCAAGCAGGGAAACCGGTCGTGATCCGGCTTGCAGAACGTCAACTTTGCGATCTCCGTCAGCTCCAGTGAGGGCAGATCGAGCGGGAGGCGCCCCGGATATCGCATGGCATAGGAAATAGGCGTGCGCATATCCGGCAATCCCAACTGCGCGATCATCGAACGATCTTGATACTCTACCAGAGAATGGATGATGCTTTCCCGATGGACCATCACCTCGATCTGGGACTCCGGAATGTCGAAGAGCCAGCGGGCTTCGACGACTTCGAGCCCCTTGTTCATGAGGGTGGCGGAGTCGATTGTGATTTTCGCGCCCATCTTCCAATTGGGGTGCTGGAGCGCCCGCTCGGCGGTGACATCGCGGAGTTCCTCTTTGGTCAGATTCCAGAGAGCTCCGCCGGAGGCCGTCAAGATCAGGCGTCGGACGTCTTCTTTGCGATGGCCTTCCAGCGACTGGAAGATCGCACTGTGTTCGCTGTCGACGGGGAAAATGCGCACGCCATACCGCCGCGCCTCATCCTGCATCAGCTTTCCCGCCATGACCATCGGTTCTTTATTGGCCAAGGCGATTTGTTTGCCGCTCCGGATCGCTGCAAGGGTGGGCACGAGGCCGGCTCCGCCGACGATGGCGGAGATGACGAGTTCGGCCTCTGACGCAGAGGCAACCTGCACCAGGCCCGCTTGGCCATCCAAAATTTCGACGGGCAGTCCGGCGCAACGTTGCCGGAGTCTGGCAGCGGCGGCGGCATCCGAGAGAGCCACGATGCGGGGCTTGAACTTGCGGATCTGCTCTTCGAGCTTTTCGTCGTTGCTGCCGGCCGTCAGCCCAGCCACGCGGAATTCTTCCGGGAACCGTTCCACGATATCCAAGGTGCTGGTGCCGATCGACCCGGTCGATCCGAGAATCACGATCGTTTTCATAGTTGCTTCCTCATTCGATGACCCGTCATCGGCTCACCATCGTCACATAGTAGTAGAAGGCAGGGGCGGTGAACAAGAGACTATCCAGCCGGTCGAGCATGCCGCCATGGCCCGGCAGGATTCCACCGGAGTCTTTGATGCCGACGCTGCGCTTCATCGCCGATTCCGTCAGATCGCCCCAGAGACCAGTGAGGGTCAGGAGGGTTCCCAAGACCAGACAGTCGAGCCCGGACAGTTCAGGGAGAAACCACCAGCGAATAATGTATGCGGCGAGTATCGCACCGATCAAGCCTCCCACCAAGCCTTCGTAGGATTTTTTCGGACTGATCGTGGGGGCCAAGCGATGGCGTCCGTAGAGGGTGCCGACATAGTAGGCGCCGGTATCGGAGGCCCAGGTGACCAAGAGGAGAAAGAAGATCAGCCATTCACCTTGGGGGAGCAGTCTCGTCATGGAGAGCGGACCAAGTGTGAGGCCCAGGTAGAGCACGCCGAACAGGGTCATGGCCCCGTTCCTCAGACTCTGTTCGAGCGGCGCGCGGCTGAAGAGCGGGACGGAGATAATGCCGACTACTGTCGCGAGCAGGCTTGGCACAATGATGTTCGGCCAATGGGCGCTGAGAATCACGGCGGCGAATCCTGCCAGGCCGATCCCGATCAACCAGGAGTGGCTGCGGTCGCTGAAACACAATCGGTAGAACTCGAAAAGCGCAAGCGCTCCGGCCAGAACTACGACACATGAAAATGCAAATGGTGGGAGGTAGCGAATGACGGCATACAAGAGTGGCGCAAGGACCAGCACGGTATAGATCCGGCGGGGGTCAAACCGGGATGCCGCAACCGGCGCTGGTCCAGCTGTCCGTTGGCCAGCGGTGTCCTCTTTCTGCATGTGGAGGTTTACATCGACCACTATGAAGAAGAAATAGTGCTGAGGACGCGACCGAATCGCCGCTCGCGTCTCTGATATTCCAGCAAGGCCAGCAAGAGTTCGCGGCGACGGAAATCTGGCCACAGGGTTGGCGTGAAATAGAGCTCGGTGTAGGCCAGTTGCCAGAGGAGAAAGTTGCTGATTCGCGTTTCACCGCTGGTGCGGATCAATAGGTCTGGATCGGGCAGTTCATGGGTGTAGAGGTGCTGTTGGATTCTGGCTTCATCTACCTCGTCCGGTTGCAGCGTTCCCTCTTGTGCTTCACGAAGGAGTCCACGCACCGCATCCACGATCTCAGTGCGACCGCCATAACTGAGAGCGACCGTGAGATGTAGCTTGTCGAGATGGGCGGTATCCTGCTCGGTGGCCAGGACCCACTGAAGGGCAGAGGCCGGAAGGGAGTCGAGCCGGCCGATTGTGCGAAACCGGACGCCCTGTTGAATGAGTTTCGTTCGTTCCGTCGAAAGATAGTATTCAAGCAAGCCCATGAGCGAGGAGATTTCCTGCACGGGACGGTTCCAGTTTTCCTGCGAAAATGCATAAATGGTCAGGGCGTGGATACCTAACTCCAGGCAGACCGTGATCATCTCCCGAACAGACTGAATCCCTTCCCGATGACCGGCGATGCGAGGGAGGGTGCGGAGTTCTGCCCAGCGGCCGTTGCCATCCATGATGATGGCGACATGCTTAGGTAAGAGCTCAGGTTCAAGCTTTGCGGCCAGTTCCTCGGCAGACAGCTGGTTGACGGATGATGATTCTTTAGTGCTCATACGGCGTCGCTGGTCGCGATCCCTATCTTGGGTAAAGCTTGCGGCAGGCGAGCAAAGTCTACTGGGAGGGGGGAGTAAAGTCAAACGAATTTTCGTAAAAGTCCAGTAAAAGCGGCAAGTTGGATGAGCTCGCATTGCGCCTTCGGAAATGAATCGGCTATACTTCGCTGTCTATCCGCATGTCAACTGCCGTAAGGATTCTCGAACCATGGGTGAACTTGTTCAGTTAGCCTCCTTTGGTCTGACCGAAGGCGAAGTGCTCTCGGCGCTCGGACGGGTCAAAGTTCGTGATGTCGATTATGCCGATCTCTACTTTGAGTCTTGTGTGTCTGAGTCCGTTTCGATGGAGGAGTCCCTCGTCAAGCGCGCCACGAAAAGTGTGTCGCAGGGCGTAGGGGTGCGGGCGACGGCGGGGGAAAAAACCGGCTTTGCCTACTCCGATGAACTGACGAAAAGGGACCTCGAACTGGCGGCCGATACGGCCCGCTATATTGCTAATTCACCGGCTGGGGCCCATGCGGTTCCGGCGCCTGTCCGCCAACGTCCGGCACGGGATCTCTATCCGGTCGAACGGGTACAGGTCGAAGTCGCCACTGCGGATCGTGTGGCCTTACTGAATGCGATCGACGCCGAAGCGCGCCGGTATGATCCGCGTATCAAGAATGTCATGGCCTCCTTCAATACGGAGTATAAGGTGGTGGTCGTCGCCACCTCGGATGGCACGCTGATCGGGGATGTGCAGCCGCTTTCGAGGCTGCAAGTCACTTGTATCGCCGAAGAGAACGGCCAACGCCAGGCTGGCTCGTTTGGCGGGGGCGGTCGCGTCGGGTTTGAGTTCTACCACGAGAGCGACCGGTATTTGCGATTTGCGCGGGAAGCAGCCCGTGAGGCGATCCTCAACCTCTCTGCCGTGGACGCGCCGGCCGGTGTCATGCCGGTCGTTTTGGGCGGAGGGTGGCCGGGGATTTTGTTGCACGAAGCCATTGGCCATGGCCTGGAAGCGGATTTTAACCGGAAGAAGACTTCCGCATTTTCGAACCTCATGGGGAAACGGGTGGCTTCCGACGTCTGTACGATCGTCGATGACGGGACCTTGCCGGGGCGGCGGGGCTCGCTCAATATGGACGATGAAGGGACTCCGACCGGCCGGACCGTGCTCATCGAGGACGGGATTTTGCGTGGTTACATCACCGATAAACTCAATGCGCGTTTGATGGGCATTCCCGTGACCGGCAACGGCCGGCGGGAAAGTTATCAAAGTGTGGTGCTGCCGCGTATGACGAATACCTTCATGTTAGCGGGGACCTCGGACCCTGAGGAGATCATCCGCTCGGTCGATCGTGGCCTGTATGCTGTGTCGTTCGGCGGCGGACAGGTGGACATCACCAACGGCAAGTTCGTATTTTCCGCCAGCGAAGCCTATTTGATCGAGGGGGGGAAGGTGACGAGGCCGGTCAAGGGCGCGACATTGATCGGCAGCGGACCGGAGATCCTTACGAAAGTTTCGATGGTCGGGCATGACCTCAAGCTCGACGAAGGGATCGGTACGTGTGGCAAGGACGGGCAGTCCGTCCCTGTGGGCGTCGGTCTTCCAACCATTCGAATCGATGAAATCACCGTGGGCGGGACACAGCGATGAATCAGCAGATACAGCAGCGCGATGGGTATCGCCAGCTCGCCATGGATCTCTTGGCCAAGGCGAAGCGGAGTGGGGCGACGGAAGCGGATATCATTATTGCCGACGGTGAAACTTTTTCGGTGCAAGTCCGGTTTGGCGCCGTCGATCGTCTTACGAAGGCGCGGGAAAAGCATCTCGGCTTGCGCGTCTTTGTCGGGAAACGCTCCGCCTGCACCTCCACGTCCGATTTCTCTGCGGACTCTCTCAGTCAACTTGTCGACGAAACTTGTACCCTGGCGAAGGCCGTCGTGGAAGATCCTGTATCCGGTTTGCCCGCGGCGGACCAGATGGCGGGAGAAGCACCGGATTTGGACCTCTACGATCCGACCAGATTGAATACGGAGCAGCAGATCGATTTGGCTAAACGGGTTGAGGCCGCAGCCATGTCTACGGACGAGCGCGTGACGAATTCCGAAGGGGGCGACTTCGACTCCTCCTCAGGACGCGTGGTGCTGGGCAACAGTCATGGATTCCTGGGGGAATATCAGAGCTCCAGTTTTTCCATGTCGGCCTCGCCCGTGGCCACGGATCCTGAGACTGGGGCTATGCAACGAGATTCCTGGTACGCGGTACAGCGGAAATTCGCCAAGCTGGATTCCCCGGAGGCAGTGGGGCTGGAAGCCGCGCGACGGACGGTCCGAAAGCTAGGGGCGAGAAAAATAGCCACTCAACGAGTGCCTGTCGTCTTCGATGCCGAAATGGCGGGAAGTCTCATGGGGAATCTCTGTAGCGCGGTGTCTGGCTACGCCCTCTACAAAGGCGCCTCGTTCCTGGCCGGTCAATTGGACAAGCCGTTGGCCCCTGAGTATGTGACGGTCTATGACGATGGACGAGTGGTCGGGGGATTGGGCTCTCGGCCCTTCGATGGCGAAGGGCTGCCGACCAGGAAGACGACAGTGGTGGAACGGGGGGTGCTGAGGAGCTATCTGCTCGATACCTATTCCGGGAGAAAGCTCGGGCTGGCCTCGACCGGTAACGCCTCGCGCAGTGTGGGTGAAAATCCCTCGGTCGGTCCCACGAATTTCTACCTCGCGCCAGGGACGAAGACGGTGCAAGACATCATTGAAACGGTGAAGCAAGGTCTGTATGTCACGGACCTGATCGGGTTCGGTATCAACATGGTAACCGGAGACTATTCACGGGGGGCCTCCGGATTTTGGATCGAGGGGGGTGAGCTGGCGTACCCTGTGGAAGAGATCACGATTGCGGGCAATCTGAAAGAGATGTTCGCGGGGATCGAGATGGTCGGCAGCGACCTCGTGTTTCGCGGGCGCATTGCCAGCCCGACGATCAAAATCGGTGAAATGATGATCGCCGGAAGTTGATCAGTCAAAGGGAGCGCGTATGCAATATGTGTGGGCCTCGATAATGCTTCTGATGTTTCCTGCGTCAGGTTTCGCAGCCGACTTTCGGGTGATGAGTTCCACGATAAAAGAGCAGGGCGTTATCGGCAATGAGCATGTCTTTAGCGGCTTTGGTTGCAGCGGTAAGAACATATCGCCGGAACTACGATGGGAGCAGGCACCGAAGGATGTCAAAAGTTTTGCGGTGACGGTCTACGATCCTGACGCTCCGACAGGAAGCGGCTGGTGGCATTGGGTGATCTTCAATATTCCTTCAAGCGTCACCTCGCTCCCGGTGGATGCAGGGAAATCGGATGGCAGCCGCGCGCCGAAGGGGAGTGTTCAGAGCGTGACCGATTTTGGGCAGCAGGGTTACGGCGGGCCCTGCCCTCCGCAAGGCGATAAGCCGCATCGGTATATTTTTACGGTATACGCGCTGAAAGTGGATCAGCTCCCGCTCACGAATGAAGCGTCTGGTGCGATGGTTGGCTTCTATTTGAATCAGAATGCGTTGGGAAAAACGTCTCTTACAGCGCTGTATGGTCGATGAACGAAAGCATTCGTTGCGCAACATTTAGCCTGTCACATTGACTGAAGGAACACTGGACCATGCCGCTTGATGCCGAACTTGGAAAGACGATGCTTCAGTTGATTACGTCGCGGTACGACGATCGGCACTGGCGCAAGAAGATTGAGAAAACCTTGGGGCTGCCGCAATCCGGCGTCGGGGATCCTGCGCAACAGCAGATCTTCATGTATCTCAAGATCGGGCTCAAGGCGTACAAATCGCGCCGCGCCGATCCGGATTCCTGGATCGTCGGAGGCTATGCCACGAAAGAAATCGTCGAACGGGCAAAGTTTCAGCCCCAGTTGGTCGGTCCCGACATCACGAAGGACGATGTCGCGTTTCTCGGCAGCGATCCTGGGAAAGAGATCGATGAAGCCTGGTGGGACGAGATGCTCGTGTCCTGGTTCGATGTGCCGGAAGAAGAAAAGCCAGCCGAAGAAGAAGGCGGCGAAGCCATCGACTCAGATTCCCAGCCCACGGCCAAAGAAAAAGCTTAGACCCCGCCCGCACTGCGTCCGCTCTTGCCAGCCGGGGATGGTCGCCCGGGAGGATGCGCGCCGCCGCAAGACCTCCTGAATCACCCAACTAGGCCTTGCGTGCTCTCAGCCTGTAAACTCGCCGGGCCTCGAACAGTACAGGATGGGACGCCCGCCGCTGCTGCTGCCGCTCTTGCCAGCGCCCTGCTGGCTCGCCTTCACGCTCAGCCACGCTTGGCACAGAAACTAGCTCCGTTCCGACCAATGGTCGAACGGAGCGTCGAACAGTCTGTGCCACCCGCTGGGAGCGGGCCGCGTGACTTCACTAAGGCGAGACTCAGCAGAGCGCTGATGCACGCGTCAGCAGCAGCGGGCGGCGTTGGGGGAACCACGTCAGCATGCTCGGCAAGTTGGGTCCCGATTCATCCGGTCAGCGGCGGCCACGATCCTCCCGAGCGACTTTGATGAATAAATTGAATGAGTTTGGAAGGATTTATAGAGACAGATGCGAAGCGTAGGCTCAACATCCTCGTTCAGGTGCTCGCGGAGACCAAGGCTGCAAAGCATGAGGCTGCTGTTCCGCGCGTCCTCTGCAACGCGTTGTTATGCGGCATTTGATTGCGTACTGTATTGGCTGGTTGCGACCCAAACCGGTCGATCACCGAATTGAAAAGCAGCCATTTGCACCACCGTCGATGATGGGATATTGTTCACGATCATTGAAGGTGTGTTGCGCGGATAGAAAATGGCAGATCCGGTTCTTATGCGGATCGGCCTAAACATAGTTAGGCTGATGAAATGACCGATCAGGACGCACAGCCTACAAGCCTTCGTTTCGATGAAGCGAAAAGCTTCTCGGACAATTGTAGAACGTTCCTCGCGAGCCTAGAAAAGGTTGACGCAGACATGGCCATCATTCTGCGCGACAACTGGGCTGCGCTGATCGCGGTCGTCCGCGAGGGCGAGAGGGATTCGAAGGCGCGCGGCGAATTCAACTCCAAGGTCGCATCGGCGCTAGACTCGCTCCTTAAGCCGGCTAGGCCAAATGGCGGGGCATGATGTCGCGCTACTTCCTCACCAGGCTAGCTGTCGAGGGCTTCCGCGGCGTCAACAACGAGAACGATCCGCTCGATATCGGCTTTGAGCCAAACTCCGTCAACTCCGTGTTTGCAGTCAACGGCATCGGGAAGAGCTCCATTTTCGAAGCCCTGTGCTACGCAATCCACGGGGCCATCCCGAAGCTCCAGTCACTCCAGGCGCAGGAACGGCCGCAGGATTACTACTGCAACCGTTTCCATTCAAAGAACACCGCCTCCATTGCCCTGGAGTTCCAGTCTGACGACGGTACTGCCCCCATTTCCATCCGTATTAACCGAGACGCAGGCGGCAACCGAACGGTCACCAGCCCGAGTGGGCATTCCGATCCAGAAGCGTTCCTTGCGACTCTCAAGGAGGCGTTCGCGCTGCTCGATTACAGGACGTTCGCCCGTTTCATTGAGGAATCTCCCCTGGAGAGAGGCCGGACGTTTTCGGCTTTGCTCGGCCTCGCCGACTACTCCGACTGCCGGCAGGCGCTCCAGTCCGCCTCCGATTCCCGCACCCTCAATACTGACCTTGAGATCAAGGTTCTGACCACGGCAATCGGTGCCGCACAACAAGCTGCGCAGCAGGCTCTCGTCACCCTGAGATCGAGCTACGAGAACGTTACGGGCAAGCCTCTTGAAGACATAGTTAAGCTTGACGAATGCGCCGACGAAGTCACCGCCGCACTAGGTAACGTGGAACTCCTGAAAGCCCACTTCGTCGGCAAAGCCCTGAACGACATAGACTTTGGCAAGATAAAGACGGCGATTAAGACGGCCGAAGCGGGAGAGAAGCGGCGTGAGCTCGAGAAGGCTGTCGAGTCTATCGCCGCACTAGAAGCACTCGTCGTTCACGATCTCGCGGCTGTAGCGGACGAACAGCACAAGATTGGTGCGCTGATCGACGACCGGGACAGATTGCTTGCTTTGACCCGCGGCGACCTTTTCAAGCGCCTGTACGAGTCCGCCAGGGAGGTGATTTCGAAAGGCGCCTGGACGGAGGACGAAAAGTGTCCGCTGTGCGACAGCAACCTTTCGTCGTCTATACGCGGGCACGTTGACGAGCAATTGGCCCAGTACGCGGAAGCTGCAGCCAAGATCTCTGAAATCAAGGATATGTGGCAGGCATCCGCGTGGAAGAAGTGCCTTTCGGCCCATGAAGCGGCAGCGCCCCTCGCGGTTGAGCCGCAGGCCAGGCAATTGGCCGCTATGGATGCGGACTTTGCGTTGGGCGATATCTCCAGAGATGATCTGGCTGCCGCTGTAACATGGACCTTCGGTCTCACGGGAAAAGTCGCGGGCGTTCTAATGACCGCGCAGGGCCGGAAGGAGGCTCTTGAAAAGGAACTGCCGCCGTCGCTGGTCCAACTCACGGAGCAGGTCGAGTATGGGCGGCAGTTCAAGGACGCCCTGAAGCTCTATCGGAACAACCAGCAGGAAGAGAGCGCACAGCAGTCGCGTCTCGATGTTCGCGAGAGATGGAAGACGTTCATCTCGAAAGCGACGACGGTCTTTGCCGAGGCTGAGGCGGCTTTGTCGAAAGCCAGAATCAAGGGCATTGACGCGGAGTACAAGTCCATGTTCCGCGAGATCATGCAGGTTGGCGACGTGGTCCCCGACCTGCAACGCGCTGACGACAGGGAAGACCTTCATGTGCAGCTCAGCGATTTCCACGGGCAGCACAGGTTATCCGCGCGGGCGCTGTTGTCGGAGAGCTACCGCAACGCGCTTGCGATCTCGGTTTTCCTCGCCGCCGCGCTGAAACATTCCGGCGCGCCGCGGTTCGTTGTCCTGGATGATGTCACGTCGAGTTTCGACGCCGGGCACCAGTATTTCCTGATGGAGCTGATACGGACGAAACTACAGCAGCCGCAGAACACTGACGGCCTCCAATTCATCATCCTAAGCCACGATGGCTTGCTGGAGAAGTATTTCGACCGGCTCGGCGGCACGACTGGATGGCACCATAACAAGCTTCAGGGATCGCCGCCGATGGGCGCCATTTTGCACCAGGCGCAGGGCGCAGATCGCCTCAAGACGACGATCGCCTCGCTTCTCTCCGCAGGCCAAGTGTCGCAGGCCGAGCCGCTCATTCGGCAGTACCTAGAGTACAAGCTCCAGCAGATCATACGCAGGGTCGATATCCCAGTTCCGATAGACTTTGCGATCAAGGACACGTCGCGGATGGTCAGCAACTGTCTCGACGCCATCACCTCTGCTGTCGAGCTCCACAGGAAAGCTGGAACGCTCGTGCTCGATTCGCAGCAGGTGCAGGATATCGACACCGCGCATGTGCCCGCCATTGTCGGTAACTGGGTCAGCCACTACGAGACGGGTTCGGGAAGCAGTCTCTCGGCGCCGGTACTCAGCGGCGTGATCAAGTCCATCGACTTCCTTGCCGAATGTTTCAAGTATGACGATGGGTCGGTGGGCGCAACCGTGCGCAAGTGGTATAGGTCCCTTTCAAAGCGGTAGTTGCAGCAGTCAAATGACAATGCCAGACCAGCCTAACAACAGCATGCAGCGGATGGCGCTCAGCACCACCGCTGATGCTGAGCGTTAGGGCACAAGGAGACACGAGGTGCCAAACAACAGCCTACCACCTTGGGCATCTGGTCCCGGAGAGATACTTAGGCACGGGCTTGGCCTTCTGCGCGAGGACACGGACACGAACCGTCGACTTGCAATGATTGCCATCGACAACGCTGTCGAGCTGACGATCAAGACGTACCTCGGTCTACCCAAGCGTATTACGGGGCTTCACGTTCCGCGAAAGGAACTGAGCGAAATTTCCGAGAGTTTTCCGGCCCTTCTCGATGCGATCGAGCGACATGCGCACGACAAGTTATTGGGAATCGATCTCGGTGAAATCGAGTGGTACCACCGACTCCGGAACGAGCTTTATCACCAGGGAAATGGTCTGACAGTTGAGCGCGACAAGGTGAACGTCTACGCGCAACTCGCTAACGTTCTCTTCAAGAACTTATTTGGCATTGAGCTTGTTCATCCCCAGGCCGGCCGAGAGCGTCTTCTCGGCGACTTTCTCGAGGCATGGATCGATCTCGAGCGGTCCCTCGTTTCAATGGCGCAGGATCACTCGCCCACGGGGTCACAAGGCATGAGTATGCTTCAAGCGGCCCGCTTCCTGCGCGGAACCGATCTTGTTTCGAAGGAAGACGTACGTGATTTTGAACGCCTCCAGCAACTACGAAACAAATTGGTTCACGGCATTATTGATGACCGAGACGCTTTAACCCCTGAGATTATCAATCAAGTCCGTCAACTACGCGAAAAATTCTCTGAGGAATAGCGTGTGTCCTAACATGCTCGTCAACCAGACGCCCGCAAGCGCGCTCCGCTAGCTCGCGGTATCTTCCGTCGCCAACACTCCGTCAGGCGCCGGTTACGAGCGGCGTTAACGCGGCAGGGCTGAGGCCGCTTTATGGCGGTGCGACCTCACCGCCGAACTTCCGCATTTGGCCGATAGCGGTCATCGCGCGAGGAAGGCTACCCAGCGGACTGTGCTACATAACTAATAAGTTTTCCGCAGGCGGCCGTGCTGTATAGCACGGTGCCCCAGGAACCCTGGTGGAAGGCAAGTCTGCTTGGGAATCGAATACTTGTTCAATACTTCGTCCTGCTTCCGCATACGTCTGGCCGCTTCAGTTTTCGATGCAGGCGAAGTCATCGTCCTCTTCGTCAAGTGAGGATGGTTGAGCTGACTGCGACGTGCGAGCGGGTACATGCTCTGTCGGTGCGGCCAAGCATGGTTCTTCTCTTCCCGTAATTTCTAGGTGGGCGTGGAGACGGTTGTCCTCCTGCGACTTGCGCTGAGGCGGGGGAACCACACTTGTTGATCAGATGCGACCAGCTTCCAGCCGGCGATGCCGATGTTCGAAGTTCCATTCAGGCGAAGCGAGGAATGGAACGAGTTTCGGCGTCGAGCAGATGAGAAACTTAGTGCGGTCGCACCGAAGTGCCGGAGCAGGCGGGACGACCGTCTCCGCTGCCCACGACCTAACCCCTCGCAGGAGCAAGCGGCCCAACTATCCGAACAGATCCATCTGGGTTGGCTGGGGCGGTTCGATGTGTAGGGTGGGTGCAGCAAGCGGTGTCGCTGTGGTGGGTTCGGCTGGTTTGGTATTCCGGTCAAGAAACTCTCTGAGTTTTTTGAAGTCCTCACGAAGCGGTTCGAGCATGCTGCCCTGGTGCAAGGCCGCAGCCGGGTGCAGCAAGGGAAAGAGAACAAAGTCTTTTAAGTAGAACGCCTGGCCGCGAACCTTTGTAATCCCCACCTTCCGTTCCAGCAAAGTTTGCGTCGCCCAATTTCCCAACGAACAGACCAGTTTGGGGCGGATCAGCGCGATTTGCTGCATCAGAAACGGTTTGCACGTTTCGACTTCATCCAGCTCCGGGTCGCGGTTGTTCGGCGGTCGGCATTTGATCACATTGGCGATGTAGATGTCGCTGCGTGACAATCCAGCCGATTGCAGAAGATCGTTCAAGAGTTGTCCCGCCGCCCCAACGAACGGTTCCCCCTGCCGGTCTTCGTGAAAGCCAGGCGCTTCCCCTACAAACA
>JBEGVJ010000136.1:0-22477 GCA_041178465.1 Nitrospirota bacterium | reverse complement strand
AAGCGGAAACTGACTGAGTCTGCGAAGGAATTTCCGAAGGTTTCCGCCTGGCACAGTCCGAAAGGGCCGTTCCGGGAGGCGCTGGAGCGAAGGGCTCTGCCACCCCGCTCCTGTTGGACGGGGAAGGCAAGGCATCAGTTCGAGCTCAATTGTGCGAGCGGACAATAGGCGTTCCGAAGAAAGATGTGTCAGGAACCATTGTTTGAATTGACGGTAGCAGGGTGAGGGTTGCGCATGGGCAAACCGTTGCGCCCCACGGCGGCGAAGGTGCTCGATTGCGTGTTGAATCGCGTAACCGCGCGGTAGTTGTTGTTCGGTGATGCTGGCGATCTTGTTTTATGTGATGGCCCACAGTAGGGTGGCTATGGGTGAGATGAAATTGCCGCGCTAGATTTATTCCTGGACGTCAATACAGAGGAGGGCTGAATATGAAGACGCTGGTTGTCGGTATCGCCATCACGATCGGTGTGGTTCTCGGAGTCTTCCATGTTCCCGCACATGCCGCGAAGCCGGATACGGAAGGAGTCCTCAAGGTCACGGAGCAGTTTTATTCCGCCCTGAACGTCCTCTTTACGGGGAGTTCCGCCCCCATGGAGGATGTATGGTCTCATGCGGCCAATATCACGTACATGGGTCCTTCAGGCGGTGTTCGTCTCGGGTGGGAGCAGATACAAGCCGAGTGGAAGAAGCAGGCGAGCTTGAAGCTTGGCGGCAAAGTGGAATCCAAGGACCTGCACATGACTGTAGGGCACGATTTGGCCATCGTCAGTAACTATGAAGTTGGGGAAAACGTCGGGCCTGATGGTCAACCTCAGAAAGTTGAAATCCGTGCCACGAATCTCTTCCGTAAAGAGCATGGCAAGTGGAAAATGATCGGACATCACACGGACCTGCTCCCTTTTCTGCAGAAGTGATCGGCAGCGAACAGGGGTGAGTACATCGGTCTTTCAGCCGGCGGCGTCATTCATTGATGACGAGAAAAGCACATGACAGTTCAAGGCGGTGTGGGCTGCTGCCACAACTGTTACTGAGACAGACGGGGGGGGGCTTACTGGGTGAGTCTGCCGGGACGGTGAGCGGGCGAGAGGCACTGCTTACGAACGCCGGTCCGACGCCTTAGATTTTCTTGAGGTTGTCTTTCGGCTGCGCGATTGACTGGTTGGTCGGTCCGATCTGAAGGCTCAGTTGATCCCCGGTCTGTGGGATTTGGTGTGGTGCGACGCCACCATCGGTGCGAACCCGGAGTGCGGCCCGGACTTCGACCAGCCGTTTCCGCAGGCGGCTGATTTCTTCTTCCTTTTCGTCGACCATCTTGGCATGGACCGCCAGCTCGCGCTGAACGGCTTCGAAGCTATGGATGTGCCGTTGCAGGGTGGCGATGTGATCGTCTTTCTCGCTCAGCCGTTGCTCGTGGAGTGTGAGCTGGGCTTGGAGCGTGGCAACCTGTGTGCATATTTCCTGAGATCGGGCCGCCTCGTTCGTCGCCTGCCGGACGGCCTGGGCGTACTTCGCTTCCCAAGAATTGCGCGCCGCTTCTTGTGCGGCGAGCTGCTGCTGGAGCGGTTCAAGCTCGTCGATTCTTCGATCCCGCTCGGCCAATTGTCGCTCGATTTCATGGAGCGCGGTTCGGTGCTGCGTATCCCGTTCACTGAGTTGCACCTCAAGCCAATGGACTCGTCCTTGGGCTGGTTCCAATTCCTGGACTCGTGTGCGCAGTCGGTCGATGTCTGCAAGGTGATGTTCCAGGACGGCGAGACGCTCATGCAAGGGGAGGAGTTCCTGTTCCTTGAGTGCCAGTGCCTGTTGCGCGGCTTCGAGCGCGGTTTTGGATTGCCGGGCGTCCTCTGCCTGGGCGATGGTCGCGGCTTCGCTGGTGCTGGCGCGCGTGACGAGCTGAGCCTGTTCGGATTCCAATGCCGACAGCCGCTCCCTTGTTGCAGTCAACTCTTCCTGCAGCGCCTGGATGCGTTCGTGGCGTGAGGCAAGGTCTTGTCGTGTGGATTGGTGGAGCGCCTCCGATGCGAGCAGGGTGCTTTCTAGCGTCTGGATCGCTGAGACTTTCACCTTCAACTCATGCTGAAGCTTCTCAAGCGCATGTTCTTTGAGGCGCAGGGTGGTGGCGACGTCCTTGAATTCTTGTGTGCGTGGGCCGGGGGAGAAGTGCCGCAGCCACCATCCGACTATGCCGCCGATTCCTGCCGCGACAAGCAGACAGCCCAACATTTGCCCGATGAGCATGGTCATGGGTTATTACGTCCTTTCACCCGTAATTCGATGCGGCGGTTGTGCTGGAAGCCGGCCCGTGTCTGCGCCACCGACAGCGGTCGTGAGGCGCCATAGCCGACGGCGGTGAATTGGTTGGTCAGGCCGTGGCTGATGAAATAGTGCCGCACGGCTTCTGCGCGGTGGCGACTAAGTTGAAGGTTGTAGTCCGGCTCGCCGTACTTGTCCGTATGACCGCCAATCTCGATGGCCGTGTGAGGGGCACGACGTAATAGCGTGATCAATTGGTCCACAGTCGCTCGACCACGGGGAGTCATCGTCGTGGTATTTGATTCGAACTCGATGGAGGCGTGCGACAGGATCTCATTCAATTTCTTCTGGAGCGAAGGTGACGGAGCCGGGAGTGGAGCCGCCAGAATATGATCTTCCAGCTCAAGCCCTGTCTGCGCGAGAGGGGCCATATCCCGTAGCAGGGCGGCCTTGGCACGATCGTTGTCGACCCGGCCGCTCAGGACGATCGAGCGACCGTCGATGATGATGGAGCCGTGTTCTGTCATGTGTCCTAAGATGGGGAGGATCTTGGAGACATTGCCTGCCCAGGTCGCAGGCCCCACTCGCGGATCCACCGCCAACTGATCGACCACACGACCGGACGTTGCTCCATAAAGCTCCTGGGCTCGTTGAAGGATTGTGGCCTTGCTGGTCTCAGTGGGGAGCGATCCACGGAGGGTCAGCGTTCCATGCTCTACACGCGCATGAAAGGTGGCAGGGGGGATGGGCATCGATGTTGTCGGCGGAGAGAGGTGGCGTGGAAGGCAGAGGACGGCAAGGAGGCCGAGTGCAACAAGGCCTGCGGCAAGAATTGCTGCACGAATCATGAATCAACTCTCGTATGGACGTGGCTGGTAGGCGCTTGTGAACCTACCACACTCACTGGGACCATACTAGGCAGGACTTGCAGGTTTGCTTTACATGTTTTGCCTGGGTTGGTCGGGGTGAGATGGGGATATCGGTCGTCGATGCGCGGGGCGTCCATTCCTCTTGTAAGGTCGGTATTCATTTGCTATCCTTCGCCGCACCTTCCGACTCACGTAACATCTATCGTATTGTCTTCCAAGGAGTAACCTATGGCCGGCATCAAGCGGGCGTTAATCAGCGTGTCAGACAAGACTGGCGTGGTGGAGATGGCGAAAGGGCTCGAGGCTCTGGGCGCCGAAATTCTTTCGACCGGAGGAACGGCAAAAGCCCTGCGGGAATCCGGTGTAAAGGTGACCGATGTGGCGGCCTACACTGGCTCACCGGAAATTCTGGACGGCCGTGTCAAAACACTGCACCCCAAGATTCATGGCGGTTTATTGGGACGGCGTTCGGTCCCGGCTCATGTCGCACAGATGGAGCAGCATGGGATTGGACCCATCGACGTAGTCGTGGTCAACCTCTATCCCTTCGAGGCCACGATTGCGAAACCCAACTGCCCCTTTGAAGAGGCCATTGAAAATATCGATATCGGCGGGCCGTCAATGCTGCGTTCTGCCGCCAAAAATCACGAAGATGTTTTGGTCGTCGTGGATCCAACCGATTACCAGCGCGTGCTCGATGCGGCGAAGGCCGGCACCGTGTCGCACGAGTTACGTCGCGAGCTGGCGATGAAGGTTTTTCAGCATACGGCGCGCTACGACAGTCTGATCGCAGGCTATCTTGAAAAGCAGGTGCAGGGCGAGAGCAAGTTTCCGAAAATATTATCCTTGCAGTTCGAGCGGGCAGAGATTCTTCGCTACGGAGAGAACCCGCATCAGGAGGGGGCCTTCTATCGAGAGCTGCATTCGACCGAGCCGTCAGTGTCCCGTGGAAAGATCCTGCATGGCAAGGCGATGTCCTATAACAATTTCCTCGATGCCAATTCGGCGCTTGAGCTGGCAAAAGAGTACGATGAGATGGCCGTAGCCATTATCAAGCACAATAACCCCTGCGGCGTGGCGCTGGGCGCGACGCCGGTCGAAGCCTACGTAAAAGCCCGGGAGACCGATCCCATCTCGGCGTTCGGCGGTGTGATCGCGTTCAATCGCCCTGTGGATCTCGCCGCGGCCAAGGAAATTACCTCTACGTTTGTGGAGGTGGTCATTGCGCCGGGATTTGCCGAGGATGCGCTTGCAGAGCTGAAGCGCAAGAAGGATCTTCGGTTGCTCGATGTCGGGCCGCTCACGAAAGTGAAACAAGAGGGTTTCGATCTCAAGAAACTGGTGGGCGGTTTGATCGTGCAGGACCGGGACCTCGGTGTCTTGACCGATCTGAAAGCGCTCAACGTCCCGACCCAGCGCAAACCGACGGATGAGGAGTATGCGGCCTGCGCGTTTGCCTGGAAGGTCTGCAAGCATGTGAAGTCGAACGCGATCATCTATGCCAAGCCGGGGCAGACGGTGGGAATCGGCGCCGGCCAGATGAGCCGGGTCGATTCGGTGAAGCTGGCGGCGATGAAAGCGCAGATGCCCGTCAAGGGCTGCGTGATGGCATCGGATGCGTTCTTTCCGTTCCGGGATGGATTGGATGCGGCGGCTCAAGCCGGTATTACGGCGGTCATTCAGCCGGGCGGCTCGATTCGCGACACCGAAATTATCAAAGCGGCGGATGAGCAGGGGTTGGCGATGATCATGACGGCGATGCGACATTTCCGCCATTGACGGATGGTGATGTGTGAGCAGTGATGCGTGATCAGTTGAACCAAGACGTTGAGACAGTCTTCACCACGATCTTTTGTCACTCTTTCTTTATCTCCAACCCATCACCCATCACCCATCACTGGTCACTAAAGGCTTGGGCATGAAGATTCTTGTCATCGGGAGCGGGGGGCGCGAGCACACCATGGTGTGGAAGCTCGCGCAAAGTCCCCGCAACCCCACGCTCTATTGTGCGCCAGGCAATGCGGGGATCGAATCGCTCGCGACCTGTGTGCCGATCAAGGCCGACGATATCATCGGGCTGAAAACATTCGTGCAGTCGGCGCAGATCGATTTGACGATTGTTGGGCCGGAAGCGCCGCTGGCGTTAGGTATTGTCGACGAGTTTCGCAAGTCGAAGCTCAAAATATTCGGACCGACAAAGGGCGCTGCCCGCATCGAGGCCAGCAAAGTCTTTTCCAAAGAGATTATGGCCAGCGCGAAGATTCTTACGGCGAAGGCGCAGAGTTTCGACCAGGTCGCTCCGGCCTTGGCCTATCTTGAGCACCATGAACTTCCCGTGGTGGTGAAGGCCGACGGATTGGCACAGGGGAAGGGTGTGGTGGTCGCGACGACCCGCGAGGAGGCGAAACAGGCTGTCCGCGATTCGATGGAGCATGCGGTGTTTGGCCAGGCCGGTCAGCGCGTGTTGATCGAACAGTTTCTTGACGGCGAGGAACTGACGATTATGGCCTTTACAGATGGCCGGACGGTGGTTCCGATGCTGCCGGCGCAAGACCATAAACGCGTAGGGGATGGCGACACGGGACCGAATACCGGGGGCATGGGCGCCTATTGCCCTGCGCCGCTCGGCACGCCCTCGTTGCGCGAGCAAGTCACCAAGCAGGTTCTCTATCCGGCCGTCGAAGCCTTGTCACGCATGGGCTGTCCGTTTCAAGGCGTGTTGTATGCCGGGCTCATGATTGTGAAAGGGACGCCGTACGTCTTGGAGTTCAATGCCAGGATGGGGGATCCGGAAACGCAGGTCGTGCTTCCGCTGCTCAAGACCGATTTGCTGGACGTGATAGAGGCTGTCGTTGAGCATCGGCTCGATCAGCTCACTGTGGATTGGCATGATGAGACGGCGGTGTGTGTCGTCATGACATCGGAAGGTTATCCCGGTGCCTATCAGACTGGCCGCGCGATTCGCGGATTGCCAACCACGACGGATGCGACGACGGTGGTATTTCATGCCGGCACGGTACGAACTGGGACCGAGGTGGTGACGGCCGGGGGGCGGGTGTTGGGAATTACGGGACGCGGAAAGACTTTGGCGAACGCGCAAGCAGAAGCCTATCGCGTGACCCGGTCGATTTCATTCGACGGTGCGCACTATCGGACGGATATCGCGCATCGTGCGTTCACACGACAGCCGTAACGCAAAAAGGGACTGATGGCTCCTGCCATGGCACGGGTCGAGCACTATGTTGCTTCTGCGGTTCCGATGCTTGCCGATCAGATGCGACGCGTGCTCGGGGCGGGTGGCCTGATTGCCCTGCCGACGGAAAGCTTCTATGGGCTTGCGGTGGCCCCGTTCGACGAGCAGGCCCTTGCCAGACTGTGGCAGGTCAAGGGTCGGTCGGAGGGGAAACCGATTCTGGTGTTGATCGGAGACCGGTCTCAGCTGGAGCCGCTCGTTCGCAGTATTCCCCCGGCAGCTACCGTCTTAATGAATGCGTTCTGGCCTGGGCCGCTCACAATCGTTTTCCCCGCAGCGGATCGACTGTCTAGTGCCGTGACGGCGGGAACTGGTTCCGTCGGTATCCGTCTGAGTGCCTGGCAGCCGCTGGTTGATCTCTTGCTTCGAGTCGGGCCGGTAACCGGCACCAGTGCGAACCGCGAAGGTTTCCCGCCACCCTGTACGGCAGAAGACGTTCAGCGGAATTTGGGTGACGCGGTCGATTTGATTCTCGATGCGGGACCGACTCCCGGCGGGCGGCCGTCCACCGTCATCGATGTACAGGGTCCGATCCGAATCATTCGCGATGGAGCGATTGAACGAGGTGCCATCGCGGCACAGTTGGCTTCTCATGGCCTGCATCTCGAGGCAGATAGTCGGTGACGTTAATTGTATCGTTCACATTGAAAGGAGAGTGCCGATGGTTCACGTAATGAGGGCGCGTAATTTTGTGACGGCAGCCGCACTAACGATGTTGTCGATTGGTCTGTCCGGGTGCGATTATTGGCCGCCGGCACTCCAAACGCAAATAGAGCAGCTTCACGCAGAGTTGCAGGGGGCGACAGTGGAAAAAGCGCAGTTGCAGAATCAACTCGCCTCGATGACGAAGATGAAAGATGATTTGCAGGTGCAAGTGGATGAGCTTTCGCGGGCGAATCGCGATAAGGTGTCCGCGATCAGCAACTTGCAAGGCAGCCTGGCCGCTGCACAGGAGCGGCTGGCGAAGTTAGAGAAAGCCGCTGCACCGAAGGCCGGCGCCGGTAAGCCCTCCGCAAAGATCGCACCGAAGGCGGCTCCCGCCAAGAAGAAAGCAGTCGCCAAGCCTGCGGGCGCGCGGTAGCGCGCCTCGGTTCCGCTGCCTAGTTGGAGGCGGAAGACGAGGGCGCGGGTGTCGCGGTGTTCGATGTGGCTGAGGCTGTGGTCGACGGGCTGCTTGCCGGCGTGGACGCGTGGGGAGAAGCTGGAGCCGCGGGAGCCGTAGCGGGCGCCTGTTCAGCTGTGCTGGGCGCTGCTTCTTTTTTCTCCCCGGTCTTGGGCGCCGGCCCTTCACTGCCTGCTGACGGTTTCATTTTGTCCGAGTAGTCGGTCACGTACCACCCGCTGCCCTTGAACATGATAGCCGGCGAGGATATCAGCCGCTGTACGTGTTTCCCGCATCGCGGGCAGGTGGTGAGGGGGGCGTCCTTCATGCTTTGTTTGATCTCAAACCTATCTGCGCAGCCGTCACATTGATACTCGTAGATTGGCACGATTCGTTTCCTCCTGCTTAAAACACATGGCCTGAACGATGACGCTGCTGAGGCCATCATGATGAGAACCCACTCTAGGTGAGTTGTTTGAATGCCGCGTCGAGGCGATCCATTCCTCTGACGATCGTCTCCATGCTGGTTGCATACGACAGCCGAATATGCCGTGTGCTCCCGAACGGCTCACCGGGGACCACGGCAACCTGGAATTCCTGCAACAGGTAGTTGGCAAGATCGGTCGGCGTGGAGATCGTTCCGCTTGAGCTCTTTCGTCCGAGCAGTCCACTTACATTGGGGAACGCATAAAATGCTCCGCTGGGCATTCGGCAATGAACGCCTGGCATGGCGTTGAGACGTTCGACCATGACACGACGTCGCCGATCGAATTCGGCCACCATCTTTTGTGTGAAGGCATCGCCTTCACGCAACGCCACCACGGCAGCTTTTTGTGAAATGGAACAGGGGTTGGACGTGCTTTGGCTCTGAATGTTTGCCATAGCGGTCAGCAAGTCTTTCGGTCCCGCCGCGTAGCCGATCCGCCAGCCGGTCATCGCATAGGCTTTCGAGACCCCGTTGATCACGACGGTGCGGGCTGCGACCTCCGGTCCCAATGACGCGATGCTCGTGTGTGTCGCATTATCATAGAGGACCTTCTCGTAGATCTCGTCGGAAATCAGCAGCAAGTCTCGACGGACAGCCAACTCGGCAAGCCGTTCGAGCGTCGCCCGATCGTAGGTTGCTCCGGTGGGATTGCAGGGGCTATTGACGATAATCGCTTTAGTCCGTGTGGTGACCAGCCGTTCCAATTCATCGGCGTCAATGGCATAGCCATCCTCTTCGCGGGTTTGCAAAAACACCGGAGTGGCGTCATTCAGCAAGGTTTGGTCGGCATAGGAGACCCAATAAGGAACGGGAATGATGAGTTCGTCGCCTGCTTCAAGGAGCGCTTCGGCAAGGTTGTAGAGCGAATGTTTTGCGCCGCAGGAGACCAGCACTTGGGACTTCTCATATGTGAGGCCTTGCTCCGTCCGCAGTTTGTCGATGATGGCCTGGCGTAGCTCATCGATGCCTGATGAAGGCGTGTATTTCGTAAATCCTGCGCGAATTGCGGCTTCTGCCGCAGCCTTTACCGGCTCTGGTGTGTCGAAGTCCGGTTCTCCGGAGGAGAAGTCGGCGACGTCGATTCCTCGAGCCGCCATGGCCTTTGCGGTTGCGGCCATGGCTAAAGTTGGGGAGGGAGCAATCCGTCCCGCACGTGCAGCAAGTTTCATGTTTTCAAACTCCTGATCCGTTCCTGCAGCTGGCGCGCGACCTCAGGGTGCAGAAACTCCGTGAGCGCCCCACCGTGGGTGGCCACGTCTTTGATGATGGTTGACGATAAGTAGGAATATTCTTCGCTGGGCATGAGGAAGACGGTTTCGACCTGTTTGGCGATTTTGCGATTGATGAGAGCCATCTGAAATTCATGCTCAAAGTCCGAGATCGCCCGTAACCCTCGAATGATCGCATGGGCGCCGTATCGCTGAACATAGTCCACCAACAGGCCGTCGAAGTGGGTCACTTCGACCCCTGGTATCTGCTTCGTCACGATTCGGATCATCTCCAGCCGTTCGGTCAGGGTAAAGAGTGGATGCTTGGCTGGATTTGGCGCGACGGCGACCACCACTTTATCGAACACCTTCAAGCTTCGGGTGATGATGTCGGTGTGGCCGTGGGTAATGGGATCAAAGGTCCCTGGATAGATGCCAATTTTCATCATGATGAGGCTGGCTCTGCAGATTCTGACGGAGACAGGCCATAGCGATAGAGTGTCGTGTCGCCGTACTGGTACCGTCGCACAAGAGTGGCGTGGCCGATCGATGCGGGCAATACCGTGCGCGAGTCTTGTTCAATAATCACTGTGGCATGCTTCGACAACAGTCCGGGTCTCCAGGCCTGGATCAGTATTTCCAGCTCATTCAGCGCGGCATAGGGCGGGTCGGCAAAGAGCACGTCATAGGGGCCACTCCACCAGTCTTCTCGCGTGAGAAATGCGGCAGTCTGTCCCACACAAACCTGAGCGCGGTCGAGCAACTGACAGGTCTGAAGGTTTTTACGTAGCAACTGCACGGCCTTGGGGTCCGACTCGACAAAGGTGACGGCGGCGGCTCCACGACTCAATGCTTCAATCCCGACGGCTCCTGTACCTGCATACAAATCAAGAAAGCGACTTCCTGACACCTGAGTCCCCAGAATTGAAAAAAGGGCTTCACGGACCTTATCCGATGTGGGACGGAGTGTAATTCCCTCTGGCCCACTCAAGCGTCGACCTCGGTGGGATCCGGCAATGATACGCATAATGTTAGGCGAGAGAAATCTTAGGAGCAACTGACTCTAACATAGCGTTTTTGAAGGGGTCAAGGTGAGTGAGCGAAGGCGATCCGGAGAGCCGGAGCCGGAGCGGGCGTGGAACATGAAGAGGATTAAACGTGATAAATGGAAGCGTTTTGACGGCTGTTGAGTCGGTGGCTATACTACCGGCTGACAGTGTGGCGGCATGAGTAAGTGCAACGGCGCATCAGGAGATGTCGCGTGTCTGCCACCAAGATGAAGATAGTCAGGCAGCATGCATGCGAATCTGGGCCATTTAGCGTGTCGCCACTGTGTGAGGTTCGTGAACGGTCAAGCTCTTCCGCCGATTATTTGAGATCGTGCGATCAATGATCGCGCCGCAGTTGATGCATTTCCAGGCATAAAATATTAAAAAGAAATCGGAAAACCGCTCCAACATCATGAGGCCTTTGCACTTTGGACATCCCATCGAACCCTCCCTGGTTGTGCTGTGTGCTGCTGCCTGCCCTGTAAAGCAAATCCTGCACCAATTTCCCGCACCATGTAATTTCAAGAGGTTAGGGTATACGTATTTGTTACCAGGCTGGCAGTGAGGGGGGTGCCGGTAGTACAAAAACGTCCAAAGTGTCGCTTTTATGCGGGAGGCACTCCTGGTGAGCAAGAATAAGAAGGGAAGGCAAAGTATCGCTCAATGGCCTGAAACGGAACGGCCGCGAGAACGATTGCTGACTCAAGGCCCGCAGACGCTGACCGATGCGCAGCTGCTTGCCATTCTCCTTCGAGTCGGTCGTCGCCACAGTTCAGCGGTGCAAGTCGGGATGGATATCCTTGATCGACTGGGTGGCGTGGCTGGGCTTGCGCAATGCGGCATTGAGGAGCTCTGTGCCGTTTCAGGTGTAGGGGAGGCGAAAGCGGCTCAGCTCAAAGCGGCGCTTGAGTTGGGAAAACGTGCCCTCGCTGGTCCGTTGACAAAAGGAACCAAAATCACCTCCAGTCGTGATCTCTTCACGCATTACCATCCGACCATGCGTGACCTTCGTCACGAAATCTTCAAAGTCATTTTGTTGGATGCCAAACATGCCATCCTGCGTGATGTGACGGTGTCGGAGGGCAGCTTGACGCTGAGCATCGTCCATCCACGCGAAGTCTTTACGCTCGCCGTGAAGGAATCCGCGGCAGCAGTCATCTTCCTCCACAACCATCCCAGTGGCGACCCCACGCCGAGTCAGGAGGATCGAGTCTTAACGGCGCGATTGGTGTCGGCGGGGGAGCTATTGGGTATTCGGGTCCTTGACCATCTCGTCGTCGGAGATGGTCGCTACATCAGTTTTGCGGATCAGGGGTGGTTGATGAGCCAGGGCACCGACACATGAACGAAAGAGGAGTCATCACGATGTAAGTAGCGCAGTTTACTTCCGAGAGACGGAACCGTCTTTCGGTTTCCATGAGGAGGGCGCCATGAACGAGCCAGGCGTGACATCACTCAGAAATGTGGCCATCATTGCCAGTGCCGGTGCCGGGAAAACCTCGTTGGCTGAATCACTGCTCTTTGCCTCCGGCGCTGTTCCCCATCTTGGGTCGATTGCCCAAGGTACAACCGTCTCGGACTTTGAGCCGGAAGAACTGCACCGGCGCAGTTCCGTCAGTACGAGTCTCCTTCGCTGCTCTTGGCGCGATACCACCATCAATATCGTCGACCCTCCCGGCGCGCTCAATTTGCTGGGCGAGGCCCTCATGGCGCTGCGTGCCGTGGACGCCGTCATTGTGGTGCTCTCTCCTTCTTCCGGCATCAGGAGCGAGCTCACGAAACTCTGGCCCCGAGTGAAAGCGCTCAGCCTGCCCTGTCTTCTATTCGTCAACGAGTTGGATAAAGTCGGTCTGTCGCTTGAAGCGGCCATCATAGCTTCTCAACGGGATCTTGGGATCATGCCATTGCCGATGTCGCTGCCACTGGGTAATGGCGTGACACTTGAAGGAGTCTACGATCTCCTCGATCAGCGCGTGATCCACTCACGCATGGATAGCCCCACGGTTCAGCGCCTGCCGATCCCTGAGACGGAGAGGATCCTAGTAGACGATGCGCGGAAGCGCATGCAGGAGGCGGCGGCAGAGCGAGATGATCGATTGTTGGAACAGTACCTCACGGCGGGGGAGTTGACGCAGGAAGACCTGCTCAACGGACTTCGCCTTGGCGTCCGGGCCGGCACGATTGTTCCGCTCTACAGCGGGTCCGCGCTCAAGAATATCGGGATCGTTCCGCTCCTCAATGCGATCGTCGACTTGTTGCCATCGCCGCTGGACCAGGCTTCGAGCGTTCCATTGGAAGGATTGCACCCAGACACAGGCGAGGCGGTGAGCCGTCGTGCGGTTCACGAGGACCCTTTTTCAGGAATCGTCTTCAAGACGGTGATTGACCCGTTCGTCGGACGGCTGTCCTATCTGCGAATCCTGTCGGGGACGCTTCAGGCGGACTCGGCGATCTTCAACAGCTCTCGGGGCGTCAAGGAGAAAAGCGGACATCTCTATACGTTGCTGGGGAAGAAGCATACGGTGGTGTCATCGGCCGGAGCCGGGGAGATCGTGGCCATTGCGAAGCTCAAAGATACGCAAACCGGCGACACGCTCTGTGACGAACTGGCTCCCGTCTGTTATCCGAGGATGGTGCTTCCTCGGCCCGTGTTGTCCTTTGCGATCGAGCCAAAATCCAGCGCCGAGATCGAGAAAGTCAGTCTCGGCCTGCATCGCTTGATCGAAGAGGATCCAACGCTCGAATTTTCTCGACATGCTGACACGAAGGAAATGGTTCTCAGCGGGATGGGCCAGTTGCACATCGATCTGGCGCTCGAAAAGCTGCATCGGAAATATGGCGCGGATGTCACGCTCCATATGCCGAAGATTCCATACCGCGAAACGATTCGCGCCACGGTACAGGCGCAGGGAAAATATAAGAAGCAAACGGGAGGGCATGGCCAGTACGGTGACTGCTGGCTGGAGCTTGCGCCTCTGCCGCGCGGGGAGGGGTTCAGGTTTGAGAGTAAGGTGGTCGGTGGGGCCATTCCACGTCACTTTATTCCGGCGGTGGAGAAAGGGGTGGTCGAAGCCATGCAGCGGGGGAGCCTGGCAGGGTTTCCTCTCGTCGATTGCCAGGTGGCCGTCTACGACGGCTCGTACCATACGGTTGATTCATCTGAGATGGCGTTTAAGATTGCCGCCTCGATGGGACTCAAGAAGGCGTTGGAGTCGGCCCATCCGGTCTTGTTAGAGCCGCTGATGACGGTGGAGGTCGAGGCGCCGGCGGAGCACATTGGAGGCGTGATCGGGGATTTGAATGCACGCCGCGGGAGGATTCTCCATGTGGAAGCGAAGGATCAGACGGAGCAGATCACGGCGCTTGTGCCCATGGTGGAGTTACTCACGTATGCCACGACCCTGAATTCGCTCACAGCAGGACGGGGCAGTTATGCGATGGAATTTTCGCGGTACGACGAAGTGCCGCGCGAATTTGCGGTTCGCATCGTTGATGCGCATAAGGCGAAGGCGGAGGTGCACACGGGGGCGGCGCATTGATCGATCATCTGGTCTGTTCTGTCTGGTTGGTTCATCTGGTTAAATTCGTTGAGCCAGACACCCGAGAAAGACCGAATAGACCGGATAAACCGGGCTAGTCGGTCGATTTAAGCACCACGTAGAAGGCGCGGCTTTCTCGCAGCACGCGGAGGAGGACGGTTTCACCGCGTCGGACTTTGACAATCGCACTGCTGAACTCTCCGACCGATCCCACGTCGACACGGTTCACTTCCTTGATCAGATCGCCCTCATGAAGCCCTTCCGATTGCGCGAGGCTGCCGGGCTCCACTTTGGTAATGAGCACGCCCCGGCTTTCTCGTAGTTTGAATTTATCGGCGAGACTCGGCGTCAGATCTTGTACGTCGAGGCCTAACTTCACGTCTGTGCGTGTTTGGGGAAGGGATGCGGTGACGGCGTGGTCGCGGCGTTCAATGAGAGCGACGTCCAGCACGAGACGCTGTAGATCGCGGACGATCTCGACCTTGATTGTGGCGCCAGGGAGTAGTCCCGCCACGACGCGAGAGAGCCGGTTCGGCGTGTCGATGACGTTGCCGTCGATACGGGTCAGGATATCGCCGGGCTTGATGCCGGCGGCCGCAGCCGGGTCCTTCTCGAAGACTTCGTTGACCAGCACCCCTTCGCCTTCATTGACGCCGAACTTGCGTGCCAGCTCCACCGTCAAGGGTTGGATGCCGACGCCCAGCCAGCCCCGTGTCACCCGGCCCTGGGCCAGCAATTGCTGAATCACGTGCTTGACCATGTTGGAGGGAATGGCAAAGCCAATCCCTTGGGCGAAGTTAATGATCGCGGTATTGATGCCGATGATTTCGCCGCGCAGATTGAAGAGCGGGCCGCCCGAGTTGCCCGGATTGATGGAGGCGTCCGTTTGAATGAAGTTTTCGTAGCGCGAGAGGTTGATGTTTTCACGGCCGACCCCGCTGACCACGCCGAGTGTGACGGTTCGATCGAGTCCGAACGGATTCCCTACGGCGAGCACCCATTGCCCGACGCGCACGGTGGACGAATCTCCGAATTTCGCACTGGGGAGGGGATGGGTGGCGGTCACCTTGAGAACGGCCAAGTCGGTATCCAGATCCTTGCCGACGACCTGCGCAATCAGCTTGGACTGATCGGAAAAACGGACTTCAATTTCCGTAGCATCGCCGATGACATGGTTGTTGGTGATGATGTGTCCCTCGGGATCGATGACGACCCCGGACCCTGAGCCTGAGGCATTGGGGGCCCGCTCTTGAGGGAGCTCGCGTCCTCTTCCTTGTCCGGACAGAGGAATGAGGTTTACGACCGAGGGTTTTGCCGATTCGGCCAGATCGGTGATGACAGTTTGAATCTCTTCCAGCAGGCGGAGCCCTGGTGAGTCGTTGAGTTTGGCTGGAGCCGCCTCAATGGCAGGCGCGGCCCATGTTGCCTGGCTGCCTTGCCAGGCCGACAAGATGAAGCAAATAATAAGGATTTGTAGCGTGCGCATCATCCAACACCCTTACCCTTGAAGATCTGAATTATTATACCTCACGGAGAGGAGGCTCATCTTGTCACTTATGCCGACTTGGCGTTGCGAGCTTGCGTGAACTGGGACGCAACCTGTGCGAGGTCTGACTGCTGCCCGATCATGACCACCACATCGTCGATGCGGAGTACGAGGGCATCGTCGGGAGGTACGAGAAGGGGGCCGCGCAATATTGTAACTGGACGAACCGATGTAGGCAGCGCCATCTCAGCAAATGTTTTTCCGATGACTGGTGAGCCCTGAACCACAGGAAAGCGTTCAATGGCCGCAGTGCGGAGACTCAGCTCCTGCTGCAGGGTCAGGAGTTCGTGGTGAATGGTTTCCAGCTTCAGTTCGCGGATATGACTGTCGACAGTGGCTAGCGTCCGCTTGAGCTGTTGAATCCGGTTGCCAGCCTGATCGAAGAGATATTCCACTTGATCGGATGGCAGGGCTGACTCATGGCTAAACGGCGGACGCTTGGCAGAGAGCGCAGCAATCTGACGTCCGAGTTCGCCGTGGGCCTGCTCGATCTGGCCCAGCAAGCTCGACGCGTGGCTGTGCATGCGGAGAATCTGAACCTTCCGGTTGACACGTTCAGCAATGGCCAGGACGGTTTCATAGATCGCGCTACCAGTGATGGACAGCTCTCGTTGAATGCGATCTAGCAGGTCGATGGACATAAATGGAAAATCTATTATGTCTGATAAGAACTATTATGTAAACTCATGAATGAATTGCCGACACACGGCTCCTGCACCTTTACTCTTCTGCTCACCCTCGGTCAATACCCGACTGAAGCCATCTCATCCAACGACGACAGCTTCTTTTCCGTGAGTTGATCATCCTCTCGGGAAAGATGTACTGTCCGCACATAAACAGTGCGACGGTCCATGGTTCCCTGACTGAAATAAAAAGGAACAGCCTATCGTGGCCAACCATCCCTATGCAGGTCAGCCGGCACAGTCCTCGATGCTGGTCAATGTTCCGCGCTTGATCACCGCCTACTACACAGAAAAGCCCGATGCGAATCTGCGCGAGCAGCGTGTCACGTTTGGCACCTCCGGGCATCGCGGCACATCCTTCAAGCGAAGCTTTAACGAAGTGCATATCGTCGCTGTTGCGCAAGCGATCTACGAATACCGCAAGATGGAGAATATTACCGGGCCGCTCTACCTGGGCATGGACACGCACGCTCTCTCAGAGCCGGCCTTTGCCAGTGTCTTAGAGGTGCTGGCAGCCAATGGCGTCATGGTCATGGTGGATCGGGATGGCGGCTATACCCCGACTCCGGTCATCTCCCATGCCATCATTTCCTATAATCGAGGCAGGAACTCAGGCCTGGCTGATGGCATCGTCACCACCCCCTCGCACAACCCACCGGAGGACGGCGGCATCAAGTACAACCCGCCCCATGGGGGCCCGGCTGACGCAGTGGTCACGAAGTGGATCGAGGACCGGGCCAATGCCTTGATGAGGGTCGATCTGCATGGAGTCGCCCGCCTCCCCTATGCCCGCGCTAGACGAGCCGCGACGACGAAGCCTCACGATTACCTCGGTGCGTACATCGGGGACCTCGCGCAGATCATCGACATGGATGTGATTCAATCAGCCAAGTTAAAGCTTGGCATCGATCCGCTCGGCGGAGCCGGTGTGGCCTATTGGCAGCCGATCGCAGAACGGTATGGTTTAAACATCGAGATCGTAAATCCAGCCGTCGATCCGACCTTCCAGTTCATGCCGCTCGATTGGGACGGCAAGATCCGCATGGACTGTTCCTCGCCCCATGCCATGGCCAATCTCATCGCGCTGAAAGACCGGTTCGATGTCGCCTTCGGCAACGATGCGGACAACGATCGGCACGGCATCGTCACCCGCTCTGCCGGTTTGATGAACCCCAACCATTATCTGGCGGTTTCGATTGCCTATCTCTTTGCGAATCGTCCTGCTTGGAAGCCCGATGCCGCGATCGGGAAAACGTTGGTGAGTAGCAGTCTCATCGACCGTGTCGCCACCAAGCTCGGACGCAAGCTGGTCGAAGTGCCGGTCGGGTTCAAGTGGTTCGTCAAGGGATTGCTGGACGGCTCGCTCGGTTTCGGCGGAGAAGAAAGCGCCGGGGCTTCGTTTCTTCGTCGCGGCGGCACCGTCTGGTCCACCGATAAGGATGGCATTATCATGAACTTGCTGGCTGCGGAGATGATGGCCAGGACTGGCCGCGATCCCGGCGAACTCTACCGGGAGCTGACCAAAGAGCTGGGAGAGCCGGTGTATGAGCGGATCGATGCATCCGCGACGCCGGAGCAAAAAATGATTTTGTCGAAGCTTTCACAGGACCAGGTGCAGGCCTCTGAATTAGCCGGCGATCCTATCCTCGCGAAATTGACGACGGCCCCAGGCAATGGCGCGGCAATCGGCGGATTGAAAGTCGTGACCGAGCAAGGTTGGTTCGCCGCCCGCCCCTCCGGCACCGAAGACGTGTACAAACTCTACGCCGAGAGCTTCCGGGGGAAAGCGCATCTCAAACAGATTCAAGAAGAAGCACAGGCGTTGATTGCCAATGCGCTGGCATCGGCCAAGTAAGAGGAACTTGTCTATCTGGTCTGTCTGGTTTCTCTGGTTTGTGTAGTTCGTCTGGTTGAGTTACTGATTCGGCAACAAGATAGACCATCCCCCTATCTCGCCCGTCTCGCATTTGATCGCTCCGACGGGAAAAGATTCCGACACATTTTTCCTTGGCATAGTTTCTTGGTTGCCCGTGTTTTAGTCCTCAGATCCCTCCGTGATCGGCCGGCGGCAGTACTGAGTCAGAGCGTGGGATGCCGCATCGATGGCGTCAGTCGACAGGATATGCGGTTCGTGGTCGAGAAATTTCTCAAGGGCCTTTGGATTGAGCACCCACACATCCTGCTTGGTCCGAGGCCCAGTCCGTTCCACATACCATTCGGGAAAGACCACAACAGGGCGCACATTAAAAGTTGTCGTGCGACCAGCATTCAGCAAATTGGCGAGCCACTGTGCTTGTGTGCGCGCTTGCTTCAAAGGCTTCTGAAACGAACGCCCATTTTTAATCCGAATGGCAGTACCGTCATAGAAAATTTTTGGGCTACCGCCCATTGGCTTAGTTCTCATTTTCGTCTCGATCATAAAAATTCCTGCAGGCCCCACAATAGCATGGTCGATATTGAAGCCAGCACCAGGGATATCGTGAAAGACCCGATAGCCATTTCCCCGAAGTAGCTCCAGCATCTGCCCCACGACTAGCTCGCCTTCTCGGCCCAATTGAAGATTCTTGATCATCGTCGCAAAGGGGAGTCTCTTTCTCCAGGTATAAAGAATGGCAGTGATCGCCAAAACAGTAGCAGGGAATGGATTGGGCGGAGTCGGCATCAACCACCGCACCCATTCCAGCCCTGCGATGATAATCAAGAACAGCGAGATGATCGCGTTCTCCATAAAGGCATCTCGTAGTTCGCTAATGCGCTCTTCTGTTGATTGCCCCGGCAGTCTGAGCGGCGGGGTCTTGATTGGAGATGGCCGGAGCTTCCGCTTAACATTCCAAGCTGAAATAGACATACGTTGACTTCTCCTTATTTGGATACCGAAAGAGGACTCATCCTATACCAGTTGGATTCTTTGGCGTAGGAAAGACACGATTCCTACCAGGAGAGAAGCAGCGGGACAGGCCTGCCCGCCATTAGAGGAGAAGTTAGAAAATCAGTGGATCTTGCAGCGAGAAAAGACTCCCTGTCATTTGTCTTTGTCCTATTTCATCTTGGAGGGCAACGTGATCGTTTTGCCGGCCACCATGAAGGTGCCCCTCCCGCGATGGTGCATCGTCCGGGGATTTTTCTTGGAGGGATCGATCCAGGCCTTGAGCACTTCGAGGATGAAGATGTTGTATTGGGCCGCCAATCTCATATCCACGACCTGGCATTCGAGATTGGCATAGCATTCCTGGATGAGCGGCGCCTTCACGCGGGAGGCTGCCACCGGCGTCAGGCCAAACTTCTTGAACTTGTCGGTCCTGCGCCCTGAGGTATTGCCGCAGCCCACCACCTGCGCCGCCAGTTCCACCGTCGGGATATTGATCACGCATTCCTTGGTCGCCTTTAACAGGCCGAACGAATGGTTCCGGTTGCTGATCACGCACCCCACCAGCGGCGGCTCGAACTCAATCATCATGTGCCACGACTGAGCCATGATGTTGGCTCTCTCCTTGCCGGCGGTCGTGACCAGCACGACCGGCCCTGGCTCAAGCAGGCGGTAGACCTTCGATAAGGAAAGGGATTTTTTCACCGGCCTGCCTTTGTGGTTCTTGTCATTTTCCCATCTCCAGGTAAACGCATGACGATCAGACAGACGTCAGCCGCCAAACTTAAGCCAGACATAGGGCATCAGGTAATAGAGCGCCACGGACAGCAGCACGCCGAGCCCCGCTCCAATCAGCCCGGCTACATAGACTCCGGCGAAGGGAGAGAAGAGCACGATCACGATCATCAGAATCGCGAGGTATCGACGGCGCTCATAGAAGTTCTGGCGCTGCGCATTGGTGAGCGAGTCGACGAAGGATAGATCGGATGGAAGCGGCATAGGAGCAGTATAGAGCAAATGAGGAACGGGATGAAACTTGATGATCTTCTGTGCTCGCGCAACGCGCACGGGCTCGTCTGTCTGGTCTGTTTGGTCTGTCTGGTTTCTCTGGTTGGGCTTCCGATCCGGCCAACTAAATAGACCGACCCGATGAACCAGACAGACCAAATGAATCCCGATTGCGATGGGGTGAGCGTCAGGGTCAGGGTCAGAGGACTTGCTGTTCTGCGTGGTAGGAGCTGCGGACGAGCGGGCCCGATTCGATGTGGGTGAAGCCGAGGGCCATCCCCTCTTTTTTCAAGACCGCAAACTCGCCGGGGTCGTAGTAGCGGGCAACCGGCAGGTGCTTTCTCGTTGGCTGGAGATATTGGCCGATGGTCATGATGTCGCAGCCGACGGAGCGGAGGTCGCGCATGACGTCGCGGGCCTCATCCATCGTCTCGCCCATTCCCAGGATCAGACCTGATTTGGTCGTCATCCCGAGCTGCTTGGCCAAGGCCAAGACTTCAAGTGATCGGTGATATTTCCCTTGGGGCCTGAGCGAGGGGAACAATCGTTTGACGGTTTCGATGTTGTGGTTGAGGATCTCCGGCTTCTCGGCGCAGACCGTCGTGAGGGCTGCTGCATTGCCTTCGAAGTCGGGAATCAAGACTTCAATCGTACAATCAGGGCTGAGTTGTCTAGTTTGCCGGATGGTGTCGGCAAAGATGGCGGCGCCGCCATCTGCCAATTCATCTCGGTTCACCGATGTGATCACGGCATGTCTCAGGCCCAAGGCCTGGACCGCTTCGGCCACACGCTTCGATTCTCCATGATCGATTGCCTGAGGTCGCCCTGTCTCGACGGAACAGTAGTGGCAACGTCTGGTGCAGATGTCGCCCAGGATGAGAAACGTGGCGGTGCGGGCGTTCCAACATTCCCATCGGTTCGGGCAGCGGGCTTCTTCGCAGATGGTATGGAGCTGGAGCCGGTCCATCGTCTGTTTGATGTCGAGGTAGTCCGGACCGGTTTTCGCGTCGACTTTGAACCAGGCTGGGAGGCGCCGGGAAGCACTCAAGGCTGAAGGCTGAAGGCTGAAGGCCTTGGAGGAAGATCGAAGCTGGTCGAGAGGGATGAAGCTCATGGGCGATGACTATTCGTTGGTCCTGCTGGGACGAAACCAGCTCAAGAGTTTTGTCATGAGCCCTGGCGGTTCCGGTTCAGCTGCCGGGTCTGGATACTCGACCCAGAGTTCCTGTGATCCGAGATAGAGGCCGCTGCGAAAGCTCATCTGGGTTCGGAGTTGTCGATAGCCTTCTGCCTGCAACGTGAGGATGAGCCCGCGCAAGGCCTCGTCCTGCGTTTCGTGCGGCTCGGTCTCGATCAGGATTGTTTCATAGCGGAGGATGGCTCGATAGCCCTCCCCCACTTGGATGAACGAAACCGGCCTACTGAAGCCCCGTTCTCTGGCATCGAGTCCGGCCAGCTGATGTTTATCGAGGCTGGTCTGCCCCATAGCCGTTTAGTCCATGGCGCGGAAGACCGCGACGAGATCGCTTAAGGCAATGGTCTTATTCTTGAGGATAGCTCGCTCCGCTTGAATGGCTTCGCGGGTCGTGGCATCGGCCGCGCCCTCTTTCAGGCAGGAGGCGCCCAAGGCCAGGATACGGTCGCATTCCTGGGAGAGCTTGTTCTTCACAACTGGATTGACGGACAGGATGTCCATGAGCTGGCGTCTGGTCTCGGTCAGATGTCCTTGCAACTCGGAGTCCGGATAGCTTTTCCGTGCGGCTTCGTCGAAGCAGCGGTCGAGGTATTGAGCCAGGAACACATAGAGGCGAACCAGGGCGGCTGCGACGTCGAGCTGTTCTTTGCTGGAGGTAGCCATGATGATCTAGCCCTCCTTTCGTGGTAACGGAGTTAGAGCAGCACCTTCACGTCGGTGCCGTCGACTTTCACTTCGTAGACTTCGACTTTCGCCGCGGGGTTCGCCATGCAGGCGCCCGTGGTGACATCGAATTTCCAGCCATGCCAGGGGCAGGTCACGACGGATCCTTCGACATCCCCTTCGCCAAGCGGGCCGCCCCGATGGATACAGGTGTTGTCGATGGCGTGAAAGGTGCCATCCACATTGAAGACTGCGAGGGTCTTACCGTTCACTTCCGCGACGATTCCGTGGCCCGGCTTCACATCGGCTGCGCCTGTTACCCGTACGAACTCTCCCATCGCCTGACCCGTCCTTTCGCCTGTCGGTTATGTTTTCGTAAAGGGTTTCTTGATTTTGCTTAAAAGGCTTTCGATCGGCGGCACGCCCGTTGTGGCGCCGGTGACTGCCGCGACGATTTTCTGCGCAATCTCCCTGAACGCCGCCGATTGTGGAGAGGCCGGGTTGGCCACGACGATGGGATTGCCGGAGTCGCCGCCATCGCGAATGGCCGGGTCGATCGGGATGCGACCGAGGAACGGAATGCCGACGGTGGCGGCGGCTCGCTCCCCTCCCCCATGTGAAAAGATTTCCGTCCTCTCGCCGCAGTGGCCACAGAGGAAGTAACTCATGTTCTCCACAATGCCAAGGAGCGGCACGTTGACCTTTTGGAACATCATCATGCCCTTGCGCACATCGGCCAAGGCCACTTCTTGAGGG
>JBEGVJ010000135.1:0-14956 GCA_041178465.1 Nitrospirota bacterium | reverse complement strand
TTGCTCGGGGCGACGAACGAAGTCGCCGAGATCCTCTTTGTCGTGATCGTGCCCCTGGTGCTGGTCCGATGACCGGAGGCGAATTGGCGCTGGCCTGCGCCTTGGACGCGGCAGTCGGGGACCCTCGCTGGTTCCCCCATCCTGTGCGATGGATGGGAATTGTCATCAGTTGGTGCGACCGGTTCGTTCATCAGCTCCTCCTGTCTCCCTTCAAGCAACGGATGGCTGGCTTGTTACTGGCTGTTGCCTTGCCAGCGGGAGCCTATGTTGCCGGAGCGTTGCTCATCCGGTTTGCCGGCTCGATCGATCTATTATGGGGGAGTGTTGCTTCGGTGCTGTTGGCCTGGACCACGCTCGCGGCTCGCGACCTTATGGACCATGTCCTGGTTGTGCATGTGGCGCTGCAATCTGCTTCTTTACCGGAGGCGCGCGCCGCCGTCGCCAAGATTGTCGGACGCGATACGGAGGAGATGGCTGAATCAGATATTGTCCGTGCCACAGTGGAAACGATTGCGGAAAGTACGGCTGATGGGGTGATGGCGCCGTTGTTCTATCTCGCCATAGGGGGAGCCCCGCTTGCGTTAGCCTATAAGGCGATCAATACGCTGGATTCGATGATCGGCCATATGGACGAGCGCTATCGATGGTTCGGCTTGGCATCGGCCCGATTGGATGATGTGGCCAATTTTCTGCCGGCGCGCCTCACGGCGCTCTTGCTGGTTCTGTCTGCGGGAATCGTCTCTCGATCATGGCCTGCGATGCAACGAGCCTGGCGCATTCTGCTGCGTGACGGCGGGAAACATGCCAGTCCGAACAGTGGACGACCAGAAGCGGCAATGGCCGGTGCGCTCGGGGTGCAATTGGGCGGGATCAACTTCTATGACGGTCGTCCTGTTGAACGTTCCTGTCTGGGCGATCCTGATGAGCCCCTGGGGAGGACTCACATTGGCCGCGCGCTCCGGCTCATGGTCTGGACCAGTTTTTTGGGTCTTTCGTTAGGTGTGGGGTGCTTGATGGTGAGGGGATGACGCAGCCCACGCACGGCGGAAATGTTTATAAGATTGCCAGGGAGCGGCGCATTCCCGTCGATCGGCTTCTGGATTTCAGCGCCAGCATCAATCCGCTTGGTTTTCCTGTATCGGGGCGGCGCGCGATCCGTTCGGCGCTCACGCAGATCGTGCATTATCCGGATCCGGATTGCTGGAAGCTTAGGCAGGAACTCATGCAACAGTGTGACGTTGATCCGGACAGGATCCTCGTTGGCAACGGTTCGACGGAGCTGATCCATCTGCTGCCCAGGGCGCTTTCGATCACATCTGCCCTCATTATGGGCCCCACCTTTGAGGAATATGCGTACGCGCTGACTGATGCGGGGAGCTCGGTCCAGTATGTTCACGCTAAGCAAGAGGACCGTTTTCGCCCTCCATTGATAGAAGTCCTCCGGCAGCTCTCTGCCAAGGGGGCAAAATTCGACGCTGTATTTTTCTGCAACCCCAATAATCCGACCGGCCAGGCGATGACTCGCCGATCTGTGCGCGAGCTGGCTGAGGCTGTCGAGCGGCAGCGGGGCTGGCTGATCGTGGATGAGGCCTTCATCGACTATTGTCCGGCTCAGTCTGTCATGTCGATGTTGAGTGAATACCCGCGCATGATCGTGTTGCGCAGTCTGACGAAGTTTTATGCCATGCCGGGATTGCGAATCGGCTATCTGGTCGGTGCCGGCAAGGTTGTGGAACGGTTGAAAGATCGTCAGCCTCCCTGGTCGGTTAACTCACTGGCTCAAGAGGTGTCCTGTGCGGTGCTGCGCGATCAGGCCTATGTGACAAAGAGCCGCACGTTCATGGAGGGCGAGCGGTCACGATTCATACGCGGGCTTCGCTCCTTGTCCGGACTACGCGTCTATCCCTCGGCTGCGAACTTTGTGTTGATCGAGCTTCCTGCCATGACCAGCGCTGGTGAAGTGACGGAACGATTGATTGCCGAGAGGTTGCTTGTCCGCGACTGTTCGACCTTGCCTGGCCTGACCAGTCGGATGATTCGTGTTGCGATCAGGACGGCGAAAGAGAATCGGCGCGTGATTGCCGCTCTTGGGGCCTGCATGAGAAAGAGACAGTCGTGAAGACGCAACGAGGGGGCGCGATGCAGACCGCCTTTCTGGTCAGGCGAAAGACGCTCATCGTCGACTTAGGGGCCCTTCGGTCTGTGCTCTCCTCCGCTCCCAGGGCCGGTGGGGTCACAACGGCCAGGTATATCGTGAATCATCAAGTAGAGGCCAATCCGATCGGCAGCGATGGTCATGGCAGAGGTGCTGGTGCTCGATGTGCCGATCCAGCCAGGACGTTGGGCAAGCTGGCTGTTTCGCTCGGCATCAAAGATAAATTTGTCGGGCTCATGACGGCCGTGTCGCTCGCGGACTTGGTCACGGTGCGAGAATCGCGCGGCGAGATCTGGGTTGAAGGATTCGTCACGGTCGGGACGTCGAATGCTGTGCGGGCGGGGGAAGCGGTGACGTCTGGACGGAATGCGCACAGCAGTACTTACCCTGGCACGATCAATCTGATCCTCGTGACCAACGCCCGCCTGTCCGCTTCAGCAATGGTGGGGGTGGTGCAGGTGGCGACCGAAGCCAAGACAGCCGTTTTGTTGCATGCAAAGGTGAAGAGTTGGACCGGCCGCCCAGGGGCGACGGGAACGGGAACAGATGCGGTCGTAGTGGTGAGTGGAGCTGGGCCGTCTCTGCGGTACAGTGGAACCCACACGGTCCTTGGTGAGCTTGTCGGGCGAGTGATTGGGACGGCAGTGACAGAAGGGCTGGCCCGCTATGAGCGTAGACAGGCACCTCGTACACCGGGCAGACGAGGAAAGAGGTTATGACGATTTCCGGTAAACCAGTCAAAGCGCTTGCGATTCTTGGAACCGGTTCCGATGTGGGGAAGAGCCTCATCGTCACAGGAATTTGCCGGCTCTTGTTGCGAAGGGGCGTGCGGGTCGCGCCCTTCAAAGCGCAGAACATGGCGCTGAATTCCTTTGTGACGCTTGAGGGAGGAGAGATCGGCCGAGCGCAGGCGCTGCAGGCGCAGGCCTGCGGGATCGAGCCGACGGTGGATATGAATCCGATTCTGCTGAAGCCAGAGTCGGATTCGCGATCTCAGGTGGTCGTGAGGGGAAAGGTCTACGAAGCGTTGGATGCGCTCGCCTACTTTGAGCGGAAAGAGACGCTGCTCAACATTGTTCGAGACTGTTATGCGCGACTCGCGAGCGAGTACGAGTGTATCGTGGTCGAAGGGGCGGGGAGCGCGGCAGAGATCAATCTTCGCGATCGGGACATCGTGAACTGGCCTGTCGTCGAGTTGGCCGATGCCGCAGTTGTATTGGTGGCGGATATCGATCGAGGCGGGGTCTTCGCGCAGATCATCGGGACGCTCGACTTATTAGCGCCGCATGAGCGGCGGCGTGTGTGCGGTGTAATTGTGAATAAGTTCCGCGGGGATCGTCGCCTGTTCGAGGACGGGGTCCGTATGCTTGAGGCCCGCACGGGACTGCCGGTCCTGGGAGTCGTTCCCCATCTACGCGACCTGCGGCTGGATCAAGAGGACAGTCTCGATCTCGCCCGTTCCCGGTCGGTTCAGTTCACGCCTGATTGCACAAACGTGGCGGTGGTCCTGCTTCCTCGCATGAGCAACTTCACCGATTTTAATGCGCTGGCTGCGGAGAAGGATGTGGTGCTCCGGTTTGCCGCTTCGCCGGATGATCTGCAAGGGGCCGATGTGGTGATTCTTCCCGGGAGCAAGAATACGCTTGAGGATCTCGAGTATCTTGTGAGGGCAGGATTCCCCGCTGTCCTGGAGTCGCATGTGCGAAGAGGAGGCGAGCTGGTCGGAATCTGCGGCGGATACCAGATGCTTGGCCAAGAGATCGCGGATCCCCAGGGATTGGAGAGGGGAGGAACCTCAACAGGTTTAGGCTTTCTCGATGTCATGACAACGCTCGATGCGCCCAAGATCTGCCGGCAAGTCCATGCCAGGTCGTTGCTCCGGGGGGTGGAACTGCACGCGCCAGTCCGTGGCTATGAGATTCATTTGGGCCGCGCCAGTCGAGGCGCCGTCAGCGCCTGCTTTCAGATTGAAGCCGTGGAATCATGGGAAGGCCGCGAGACGGGCGATGAAGGCGCGGCAAGTGAGAATGGCCTTGTCTGGGGCACCAGCATTCATGGCCTCTTCGATCAGGCAGAGTTTCGTCGCAGCTGGTTGAACCGCGCCCGTGGCCGGAAAGGGCTCATGCCTCTTTCGTATCGTGAGTCTGAACTCGTTGCGACACAATTGCGAGCTGAGTTGGATCGCTGGGCCGATCATCTTCAGCAGCATCTGAACATGGACTTCATCTACTCTGCCTTGGAGGTAAAATAGAAAATCGTCCCTATCCGTCGGCTGTGAGTCGGCACATTTTCGCACGCTCGATTTCACATTATCGTTCGTTCCGTGAGCGATCGACGCACTTCTTTGAGTATCGTTTCCCACGCACAATCACATCTTGCTGAAATTTCACAGGTTGCGCTGCCTACTGATTGGGCAATGTGCAAGGCTCTATGGTCTGGCAGGCGACCGGTTACTCATCCACATGGTTGCCCACAGCTCATCCACATCTTTTGTGGACACTGAAAGTGTGGGTGCCAATGGCTGATTCACGGCGGCCTTTTTCCTCGCGGGTCTTTCTATCGATGACGGCGAAAGATCAGTCTGGGAGAGGTGTTTCTGTGCAAACGGTTGCCTTCATGCGATGGAGTCATGGGGTGGTGATCCATCATGTTGAAATTGAGCATGCCCTTTACTGTTGTTCACCTGTCATCCACAGCCACCCATCTAGCCGTAGGGTTTAAGCGTCCTATTCAATCAGACCGGGCAGGGATGCCAAATCTTCTTGGCTCATCCATGTGAGAAGCAACAGAAGAGTGATATGATGCCGCCGCTCGCTGCCTTTTTTTGTCACGGACGAGAGGCCTGGCAGGTAATAGTAATACATGGTGGGAGAACGTCGATGCCGAAACTGGTGACAGTCTTGCGGCCGGAGAAGATTGAGGAGCAAGCCCGTATCTATGTCCGCTCCTATATTCTCATGCCGGCCGGAGTGGTCGGATTGGTCTGTATGGTTGGTGGGGTGGGGTCGCTCGGCTATCAACTGCTCGCGAACCATACCTATACCTGGCTGACGTTTCTAGCCAGTTCAGGCCTGCTGCTGGTCGGTGCCTGCTGCGGGTGGGGGCAGACTCGCTATCACCGCTACCTGTTGGCGAATTTTCCTGAGGTCTATGCGGCGAGAATGCGGAGCGCTGTCACCAGAAATACAAAGAAAGCCAAGGCCGAGCCGGAGATGCCGTCGATCAACCATGCAGGACGACGCTTTGTCCCGGTGATTTCTCTTGCCGGAGCGGCTCTGATCTTCGGGGCAGGGGCTTTTGCGATGATGCAGGGTGATCTGGATCCGATTCCGGCTGTGCTGATGCCCTGGGCTGGATTCTACTGGGCCAAACTGTTTGGCTGGCGTGGAATTGTCGGGTAGGGACCGTTGACCGGTCGGTTATCTGGCCCGCTTCTTGGGTTTTGCTTTCGCGGTTCGAGACGCGTGGGGGCGGGCTTCCATCTGCTTCATCTTTTCTTCCAACACACGAACTGTCTGCCTGAGTTCTGGTAGCCGTGGAATGACGGCCTGGGCCTTGATCCAGACTTCATGGGGCATGACGGGAGCGCCCGAGACGATTTGGTTCGGTTCGAGATTGCGATTGACGCCCGCGCGAGCGGCGATCATGACTTGATCGCCGATGACGAGGTGGTCTGCCAGTCCTGCCTGTCCACCGATCATCACATGATGTCCCACGCGAGTGCTGCCGGCGATTCCGACCTGCGAGACGATAATCGAATGGGCGCCGATCGTCACGTTATGGGCGATCTGGACCAGATTGTCGACCTTCGTCCCTTGCTTGATCAGCGTTTGGCCGAGCGTGGCGCGATCGACCGTCACATTGGCGCCCAGTTCGACGTCATCTTCGATCGTGACCCCGCCGAGCTGGGGGATCTTGTAATGCCGTCCTTGATCCTGCACATAGCCGAACCCATCGCTTCCGATGACTGTCCCGCTGTGAATGATCACCCGCGCGCCGATCGTACAACCTTCCCTGACGACGACGTTGGGATAGAGCAGCGTATCGTCTCCGATGGTCGTGTCGTTGCCGATAAACACCCCTGGGTAGAGCGTCACTCGCGCTCCGATTCTTACCCGGTCCCCCAGGGTGACCCCCGGCCAGATTGAGGCCTCGGGGCCGACTTGTGTGTCATGGCCACGGATAACGGTTGCGTCGATGCCGCGGGGAGGCGCAACCGGGCAAAAGAAGGTTGTGGCAGCCTGCGCAAAAGCCAATGCAGGATTGGCGACGACGATGTGGGGATTGGTCATCTCTGCAAGGTGCCGGTGGGCGAGGAGTGCGCCGGCGTGAGGGGGGCTGCCGGTCTTGAGCATCCGGTCCCCTGTGACGAAGGTCAGATCGTTCGGGCCCGCTTCGTCGAAACTGGCCAGGCTCGTGACGCTGGCTTGTGGTGAGCCCACGAGCGTTCCGCCAACGACGTTGTGGATTTGTGCCAGGGTGATGGGGCTGCGTGGAGCTGTTGCCATAGAATTAAGACTTCTTTTTATTCTTCGGCTTAGTCGGCGTAGAGGGTTTTTTCGTCGGGGCCGCTAAGGCTGTTTTTCCCAACCGTTTTTCAACATACGTCACGACATGGCCGACCGTCGTCAATCCCACGAGGTCTTGATCGGGGATCTGGATGTCGAAGGCCTCCTCAATACGATAGAGCAGCTCGATCACGGCCATCGAGTCGAGACCTAAGTCGTCACGCAGATGCTGGGTGACCTGTATTGCGGCTGGGTCGCGTTTCAAGTACTCGCCTAAGGCGGTGCGGATCTTCAGGGATATAGTGGGGTCGGTTGCCATGGGTGTTCTTTCTGTCGTTTTCTACGAGGTCGCCTGTTTCAATACCACAGCGGCGTTGTTGCTGCCAAATCCAAAGGCGTTTAGCAAGGCGACTTTCACGCGGCGTTCTTGTGCCGAGCGGGAGAGTCCTGCCAAGGCACAAGCCGGGTCCGGGTCATCGTAGTTGGCGGTCGGATGGATCTGGCCGCTATGGAGGGCCAAAACCGAAGCGATGCCACCGATGGCACCGGCAGCGCCCAAGGTATGGCCGATCAGCGACTTGGTGGCGCTGATGGCGATTTTGTCCGCGCGCGATTTAAAGAGTAGCCGGATCGCCTTGGCTTCGACGGCGTCGCCGATTGCCGTCGAGGTGGCATGGGCATTGATGTAATCCACCTGTGCCGGGGTCAGACCGGCATCTGCGAGCGCCAGCCGCATCGTATGCGCCACTTCCACGCCATCTTCACGGGGGATGACCATGTGATAGGCCTCGCTGGTGGCAGCGTAACCGGCAACTTCTGCATAGACACGGGCCTTGCGTTTTTTTGCGTGGGCGGCCGATTCCAAGATCAACGTGCCGGCGCCTTCTCCCATGACGAAGCCGTCCCGCAGCTGATCGAAGGGTCGCGAGGCCTTCTCCGGTTGATCGTTAAACTTGGAGGAGAGGGCGCGCAGGGAACAAAATCCCGCGAAGACGAGGGGGGTGATGCTGGCGTCGGCTCCCACGACGATCACGACATCGGCGCGTCCTTCGCGGATACAGTGGAGTGCTTGTCCGAGTGCATGGGCGCTGGAGGAGCAGGCGGTCGAGATGGTCAGATTCGGACCCTTGGCCCCGTAGGCCATTGCGACAATGCCGGAGGCGGAGTTGAGCGTGATAGTTGGAATGAAATTCGGATGAACGCGATGAGGTTTCTGCTGCTGATAGAGTTGCGTGACTTCACGCTCGCCCATTACCATCCCGCCCATGCCGGCTCCCACGATGACTCCGACTCGGTGGGGGTTCTCTTTCGCCATTTGAAGGCCTGAATCGGCCAGCGCTTCTTTCGCCGCCACGAGGGCGAACTGGGCGTAGCGGTCGACGCGCTCGCCGTGGGCGTTGTCGAGAAACCGTTCGACGGCAAAGTCGCGCACCTGGCCTGCGATTTTGGAGCGGTAGCCGTCCATGGGAAAAGGGTCGAACGAGGTAATTGCCGAGATGCCGGATTGGCCGGCGAGGGCGGCTTTCCAGAACGCACTGACCCCGATACCGATCGGAGAGACGACCCCCAGCCCTGTGACAACGACCCGTGCCCGCATCTTCTTGAAATCCTTTCGATAACGCGCTGGTCTTTACTTACCGGAAGCGCCGGGATCAGTCAACCGGCTGTGGGATAGGCGGGCTCAAGGCTGAAGCTGGGAAGGCTGAAGGTCGGAGCTCAAACACTTCAGCCTTCGGTTTTCAGCCTTCAACCTTCAGCCGATCCCAGGCTAATACCGCACCTTGAGCATCAAGTAGAGGCCGAAACTCATGAAGAGGAGGTTCGCCATCCAGCCTGCGATCAGCGGGGTTAAGACCCCGCCGCGGCCCAGCGCAATCGCGATGGAGTGTGTCGTCCAATAGCAGAAGCCGACGGCAAGCGCCTGTCCAATGCCCATCGTCATGCTGCCCCCTCGGGTGCCGCTCCGGCGCAGACTGAGCGCAATGCCGACCAGAACCATGATCACGGTTACGAACGGGAACGCAATCCGGCTGTAATAGTCCGTCTTAAAACGGGCGGCTTGGCTCCCTTCTTGGTGTCGGCGCTTGGTATAGGCGCGGATATCATGGAACGTCATCAACTCGGAGTCGCCGGCAAGCCAGAGGGTGAAGTCGTCTGGAATGAGGGTCAGCACAACGGCTTGGCGGTCGAATCCGGTGACGGAAACGGCTCCATCGGGAGGGAATTGTCTGTGCCGTCCCTCAGATAGCGCCCACGTGGAGTAGCCGATGTAGCGGGCTTCGTTCGCGTGAGTGATGTCGACCAGCTGGAAGTTGTGATTGAATTGAAAGAGCCGGACACCGCCGAGGAGTGTTCCGTCAACGGAAACGCTTGTCACATGCATGAGGCTGTCAGCTCCCACTCTCATCCAAGGTTGCTGGAGCTTTAAGGCGGCGGCGGGCGGCTTTTTTTCGATCCGTGTGGTCCGAATCTCTTCGGACTTGCTCGCGGCCAACGGGATGACGGTGGAACTGAAGAACAAGAGCACGAGGGAAATCCCTGCGGCAAAAGTAATAAAGGGAGCGGTGATCCGGGGTAAGCTGATGCCGCAACTGCGCATCGCCGTAATTTCGTGGCCGCGGGAGAGCAATCCGAAGGTCAACAGGGTGGCCATGAGGACGGCCAGCGGCGCGATTTGAAAAGAGATCGCAGGCGTTTTGAGAAGAAAATACGTCAGGACATCGAGCCAGTCGACGTCGTAACGCAAAAAGCGGCGCACTTTCTCGAAGAAGTCGATGACGAGGTAAATCGTCATCAGCCCGCTGAAGCACATCATGAAGATTTTGCTGTATTCGCGAAGGAGATAGCGGAAGAGGATAGACATGGGGTTACAGGCGATTCATCTTGTAAAACCACACGACCGTGGCGAGCGCGACGATGCCGTTGGGTATCCAGGCCCCGGCAAAGGGCGGCAGGATTGCCGTGGTGACCAGGAATTCGCAGGCCACGTTGAGCATGTAGTAGCCGATGACGACTAATACGCCGACCGCAAAGCCACCCATTCGCCCGGACCGTTTCGAGACGATACCAACCGGCACGCCCAGAAGGCAAAGCAGGAGCGAGGCGGTAGGGAACGCCAAATCTTTGTAGTACTCCATCAATCGTCGGAGCGAGGCCGGGTCGCGCCAGTGGGATTGTGTGAGTTGGTCGATGATGGCGTCGTAGGACGGACGTTCTTCCGTGGCGGAGTAGCCGCTTTGGTTCAGCGAGAGCTTCAGGTCGTAACTTGTGAAGGAGGCCTGCTCGTATTGATCGACTTGATCGGGTCGGCTATGAATGACGCCGTGTTGCAGGCGCAAGGCAACTTGATTGGTGGAGGTGTCCATCAAGACTTCGTACTGCTGTGCCACGATGATGCGTGGATTGTCCGGATTTCGTTCATCGGAAATAAAAATGCCGGGCGTGGCTTGTCCGGGATCCCCATCCGGAACATAGAGCATCAGCTTCGGAATGGGCTCGTTAAATGTCCCGCGCTCCAGCGCCAGCACCAGTTGATCTCGCAGCAAATTCAACGCCACTTTTTTGAGGTTAATGGAACTCCACGGTTGCCCCCACTGCGCCAGCCACAATGTCAATCCGAACACAAGCAGGGCGAAGAGCAGCACGGGGCGAGCCAATCGCAGGAGGCTCATGCCCGCCGCCTGCATCGCCACCAATTCCTTGTCAAAGGACAGTCGTCCAAACGCGGTGATCGAGGCAATAATTCCGGCGATCGGAAGGGTCAGCACGAGGAACGACGGCATGAGATGGGCGAAGACTTGCAGCACCGCCACGATCCCGACGCCTTTGGAGACAAGCAGTTCCACCAAGCGCAGGAGCTCTCGCGTCAGCATGACAAAACACAGCGCGCCGAGGCTTAAACTAAAAGGGGAAAGGAGTTCTGAGAAGATGTAGCGGTCCAGCAGCGTTCGTAAAAACATTCAAAAAGTCCTACTCCGCGCACGGCGCATCACTATAGGCGACCGGGCTGGGCTTGTCCACCTCATCATGCATGCTCCGGCAGGCTGCGTGCCGCCAAAGAATGGCTTGACAAGATTTGAAATGCCGTGGTACATGCTGCGCGATTTGTAACCAAGATGGGTTTCGTGATCGATTGTTCATCTTTAATGAGCCCGTCAGTCCAGCCTGCTCTTCTTTCTGTCTTTTTCTCTGCATCATATGGGTCGCCAACGTTGTTCCGGAACCGGCCATGTAACCATGCGTGGCCGTTGAGGAAAGGAGGGTTTCTGTGAAGACAAAAGGCACGGTGAAGTGGTTCAACGATCGCAAGGGGTTTGGATTTATTCGCCTTGAGAGCGGAGATGATGTCTTTGTACATTACTCCGCGCTGCAAGGAGAAGGATTCAAGACCTTGAAAGAGGGCGAAAACGTCGAGTTCGATGTGGTGCAAGGCGCAAAGGGGCCTCAGGCTTCAAACGTGTTGAAGGCGGCCGTCACCGAATCCTGACGAGCGATATTCGCGAGGTGTGCGCACAACGGCCCGCCCATGAAAATGGGCGGGCCGTTGTATTTGTGCTGAGCCTAGCAGGCTGCGGAAAAACTTGGTATATGCAAAAAACACGGCGAACCTATTCCGTATGGTGGTGGGGCCAGAATCACCTCAGGATGCTCAAAAAGGCCGTCTTCCTCGTCCGTCGTTCGTCCCTCGTATCTCGTCAAAAGAAAAGAGCATATAGCGTATGGCTAGAAGTCAGCGCTAGAACTGCTGAGACCAATGATCAACTCCTCCTCTCGACGGATGATGCTTTTTTGGAGCCATTAGCTATAAGCCATACGCTCTTATCCCCAACGAGAAACGCTTCACGGGCAGAGAGAGTGCCGCTGGCGGACTTCTTCAGCATCCTGCTAGTAAATTCGGTTCGGAGCCGGCCGTCCTTCCAAGACCGCACGAATATTTTCCAAGCAGATCAGTCCCATTTGAACTCTGGCATGCAAGGTGGCAGAGCCGATGTGGGGGAGCAGCACGACCTGCTTCAATTGAGCCAGCGCCGGGTGAAGAGCCGGTTCCTGTTCGTACACGTCGAGTCCTGCGCCTGCGATGGTTCTATTCTTGATGGCATCGACCAGCGCCCCTTCATCGATAATTGGACCACGAGCGGTATTGATGAGGAAGGAAGTGGGCTTCATCCTGGCTAATTCACGCGCACCGATTAGATGGCGTGTCTCAGCTGTGAGGGGAGCATGGATCGTCACGATATCGGATTCCCCGAGCAGGTCCTGTAGTGATCGGTATTCCCACTCGCAAGGGTGAGAGGCTGCGTCCAGAGGCTGGCGCTGGTAATAGAGAATCGGCATGCGAAACCCCGCCGCCCGTTGCGCCACCGCTTGCCCGATCCGTCCCATGCCGATGATGCCCAGCGTCTTCCCTGAGACATCCGACCCCAAGAGTTGCGTGGGACTCCACCCGGTCCATGTGCCGGATCTGACGAGGGCATCGCCTTCGATGACGCGGCGTGCCGTTGCCAGGAGCAAGGCCCAGGTGAGATCTGCGGTGGCATCAGTCAAGACGTCCGGAGTATTACTGACGATCAAGCTCCGCTGTTGTGCCGCAGCGAGATCGATGTTGTTGTATCCGACTGCATAGTTCGCCAGAATTTTCAGCCTGGTGGCAGCCTGAATGGTTTCTGCGTCGATGCGATCGGCCAGGGTCACGATTGCCGCGTCGGCCTGGCAGAGTCCCTCTCGCAGAGCCGATGCTGTTGGTAAGGCATCGAGCGGTTCCTGTATCTGCTGAAATCGTTCCCGCACGGTGGCCATGAGGGGATCGGGAAGAAGGCGTGAAAGATAGAGGGTGGGACGGGTATCGCTCACAGGTGCATGCTCCTATCGGCGCACATCTTAGCAGGATGCGGAAAAAGTCTGCCAGCAGGGGAGGGGATGGAGGCTGATTGATCTTCTGTGCTCGCGCAACGCGCGGCCTGAGAAGGATGAGAGGGGAGCGGCCAGGTGCCCTCCTTGCTCGCAGAACGCGCACGATAAGAATGTGCTCGTCCGATGCGCGCAGTAGAGGGCAGCCTTGGCCACTCCCCTGAAGTGATGTAGCGAGCGAACGGTGATGTGCCTTGTTCGACGGGCGCAGTGGAGACCTCACCAGCCGCCTCGCTGTACGCGGATGAGGAAAAGTGATCGAGGGCAAGGTTCGTTTGATGTACGCGGTCAAGGATGGTCTGGTTGCGCCCTGAAATATTTTTTGTGCTGTGAGCAGAATAGAAAGAGTCCTTGGATTCCAGTTCTTCATGCGTGCAATCCTAATGAGGGTTGGGCGAGTGAGTCGGGCGCGCGAATGTGTGATTGCAAGCCCTGACTCCGTTTTTGCATTCAACGAAGAACGTACTCTCAACCCATCACCCCTTCACTGATCACGCATCACTCTCGGTCCTCCCACTTAACGGCTTGTTCTCTCTCTCTGAGTCCGTCTAGAATGCGCAACCCATTCAACTATGACCTCACCAACTCTCATTTTGCCTGAACGGTCCCGCGCCATCGCCTCCGATCTCCGCGCTGTGCTGGGTGGCGATAAGGTCAAGGACGATTATTCGACGCTCACGGCTTATGCGGTGGATGCGAGCATCTATCGCATGGCGCCTCAGGCGGTCGTGCTCGTGGAGTCTGAGGACGACATCGCCACCACGGTACGGTATGCCGTGTCACGTGGCATTCCATTGACGCCGCGGGCTGCCGGGACGAACCTGACCGGCTCGGCGATCGGGTCCGGGATCATTCTGGACGTCTCGCGCATGAATCGCGTCCTGGAGCTGAATCGCGAGGAGCGCTGGGCTCGGGTGCAGCCGGGAATCGTGCTGGCCGAGTTGAACAAGCAGCTGGGGAGGCAGGGGTTACTATTCGGCCCCGATCCCTCCAGCGGCGACATGTGCAAGCTCGGCGGGATGCTGGCGAACAACTCATCCGGTCCCCATACGCTGCGCTACGGTTCCGTCAAAGATAATGTGGAGGCGCTCCGCGTCTGTCTCCAATCCGGTGAGTGGCTGGATGCCAAGTCCTATGGACTCGACGATCCGGCCTGCGCCGATCTGCTCAAGGCGAACCAACCACTTCGGGATTTGCATTCGCTCCTACAAGGCCATGCTCCGTTGATTGCGCAGAAACGGCCGACGGTCAGCAAGAACAGTTGTGGCTACAACCTCTTCGGTCTCGCCGATGGGCTTGCGCGAGGCTGTTTCGATCTTCCCAAATTGTTTGTCGGCAGTGAGGGCACGCTCGGTCTCTTCAGTGAAGCCACGATCCGGCTGGTCGAGAAACCCAACGCGACCCTTACGGCGCTTATTCATTTTCACCGGCTGGAAGATGTGGGCGAGGCGGTGCCGCGACTGTTGGAATTGAGCCCGAGCGCGCTGGAAGTGATGGATGCCAACACGCTCAATTTAATTGGACGGACGAAGCACGGTATTCCGGCTGCTGCCGCTGCCACCCTTCTGATGGAGCTGGATGCTGATGGGGTAGGGACCGATCTCCGCGCACAGGCCGAGCGCATGACAGGGATCTGCCGCAACTATCGCCTGACCTCCGATCCCGTGATCGCGTTCGATCCTGAGCAACGGGACCAATTGTGGAAGGCCCGCAAGGCCCTCTATCCCACGCTTTACCGGTTCGATCCCAGGAAGAAACCCATCAACTTCGTGGATGATGTGGTGGTGCCGGCAGAACGGATCAGCGAGCTCATCCGCTATCTGGAGGAGTTCTTCGCGGGGCAGCATGTGCCGGTTGCGATATTCGGTCACATCGGGAATGGGAACGCCCACATCATTCCGTTGCTCGATGTGAACGATCAGGGCGATTTCCAAAAGATGGTGCAGGCCTATCACGAGATCCACCGCACGGTCTTGGATCGCTTCGGTGGCTCGATCTGCGGAGAACATGGGGACGGCCGGGTGCGAGCCGAATATGTGAAGACGATGTTCGGTCCGGAGCTCTACGATCTGTTCGTGAAGGTGAAGCAGAGCTTCGATCCATCCGGGGTGCTCAATCCCGGCATCAAGATCAGCGACCGGCCCTTCACAGACCATATCGACTATGTGCGATTGTCCAAGCCCTGCGCGACCTGCGCTAAGTGCAACGCCGTCTGCCCGGTCTACGATGTCTTTCAATCGGAAGACATGAGTTCGCGAGGCTGGTTCGAGATCGTCACCGACAAGAACTATAGCTATCTCAATTCAAAGCGAGTCGTGGAGGCCTGTCTCAACTGTAAGTCCTGCCGGACTGCCTGTCCTGCCGGAGTGGATGTGTCTCAGCTCAT
>JBEGVJ010000134.1:0-15873 GCA_041178465.1 Nitrospirota bacterium | reverse complement strand
GAAAACAAACGACGCTTCACGAGAGTTAATGGCGATGGGGGCGGGGATGGACACCCGTACGAGCGGGACTGTGTCCCGCTCGTACGGGTGAGAACTCTTGTGCGGAACTACTTGGCTGCGACGATTTCGAGGAGTTCGACTTCGAACACCAGGGTCGATCCAGGCTTGATAGGGCTATTGGGTGCGCCTTTGTCGCCATAGGCGAGAGTTGAAGGGCAGACCAGCTTGCCCTTGCTGCCGACTTTCATCAGCTGCACCCCTTCGGTCCAACACTTGATGACCTGATTCAACCCGAACGTGGCCGGCTCGCCACGCTTGACGGAACTATCGAACACGGTGCCATCTGTCAGGGTTCCGACATAGTGCACCTTCACCGTGTCCGTGGCTTTCGGGGTTGCGCCTTTTCCTTCTTTGATCATCGTGAGGATTGCGCCAGACTCGGTTTTCTTGGCGCCATGCTCTGCCGCGGCTTTCGCGAGGAAGGCGGCTCCCGCTTTCTTCTCCGCTTCTGCGACGACTGAGGCGCGGGCCTGTGCCAGTAGTTGAATCTTTGGGCCGAAGGTCTGGAGCTCCACTTTGGGGGTCCGCTTGAAGACGCTATCGGAGATGCCGGACTTCACGAAATCCAGTTCGGAATCGCTCAAGCTGAAAGCGCCGAGCGATTGGCCGATGGATAAGCCCAAAGCATAGAGGGTTTTCTGTTCATCGGTCGAGGGTTCTGGGGCCGCGGCAAATGCCGCAGTGGTTCCAAGGCAGAGCACGGTCACGAAACAGGAGACAACGAAGCGCATGAGCGGTCCTTTCTTTATGTGTGACGGAGGCTGATCTGATGTCGCAAGTCCTGGAGTTGCACAGAGTATCGCGATGGTGTGGTGTGGCTCAAGACAATTATGTTTGACAGGATGTTGAAAAAGTTTGCCAGTGTAAAGATCGTGAAGCGTCGTTCGTTTCGGACTCGGACGTTTCAGCTTTCAGGAACGCTGAGGGCGAACTTCTGGAGCATCCTGTTAAACGCAAGACGATGAACCGGTGTCAGTGAGACTTGGTTACCAATGGCGGCTTCGGTGGCGATGTCCGTAGTAGCCCGGGCCGTAGGCGTAGGGGCGGTACAAATATGGTGGCCCGTAGATCCAAGGGCCGCCTAAATAGAGGCCCAGCCCCACGGGGGGATAGGTGTAGAGGGGAGGGACGGCTTGCACGATGGCGGGCTGTTGCGCCAGTTGGCGTTGCAGGTTGGCACTCGTGGACGATTGGCGGTCGATCTGATCTTGTAAGTGATTGACGGTCTCTTGTTGGGCTTGCATCTTTCCTTGGAGCGTCGCGATCTGGTCGCGCTGCGACTCGACAAACGCCTCCAGGCAGGGGGTGTGGGCTGTGTCGGTATAACTCGAACATTCCCACGGTGTTTGCGCTTCACTTGCGTGGGCTGGCAGCCAGGCCAGCACCATTCCCGCTCCAAGGGCTCCGATGAGGAACCGTGGCCATCGCCCTGCTGTTTTTCGGGAAGAGCCTAGCCGATAGATTGCGTGATCGTTCATGGGCTTCCCTCCTGGTTGCAACTGCGCATAGCCTACCATGCGATTGGCCAAGGGAACAGGGGGGCGCATGGGCGTAAAGGGCGTAGTGCGGTTTTAAGGGATTCGTCAGGATCGGAGCGGGCAGGGTCTTTTCAGCCCTGACTGCTCCGATGCTCTGTGCGAGATTGCTATTGCGGTGGAGCGAAGGCGGCTTGTTCCTGTCCTTGAACCACTGGCTTGAGATAGATTTCGACCCGGCGATTCTGGCCGCGGCCTTCGGCTGTCGCGTTGGTTGCCTTGGGCTGGCTTTCCCCTCGTCCTTCTGTCATCACACGTTGGGCGTTGACACCTGCCGCCATAAGCTTGGCCGCCACCGCAGTCGCTCGCGCTTGAGACAACTGCTGATTATAGGCAGTGGCGCCCTGGTCGTCGGTATGGCCGATGACGTGAACCGCCGTACTGTTGTATTCGGTAATGACACCGCCAAGCTTTGCCAGCACCTCGCCAAAGCTTGCCTTGACGTCGGAGCTGCTGCTCGCAAACGATGCTTCGCTTTTCAGATCGACTTGCAGGCTGTTGTCGGGCAGTTTTTTTAATTTCACATCATGGCCCTGTAATTCTTTGGCGAGCTTCTCTTCGATGGCTTTTTTCTGCTTGTCCATATACAGACCGACACCGCCGCCTGCCAGCACGCCCACCGCGGCGCCGATGGCCGCTCCACGCCCGCGATTATTTTTGTCGATTGCCGCGCCCGCTCCGGCGCCGACCGCAGCTCCGATTGCTGCGCCCATCTTGGTCTTGAGATATGGGTCATCCTCCGCGCAGGCGACGGTGATACATGAGAGAAGCACGATGATTGCTGAGGAGCGGTGTAAGGGGCCCATAGGATCCTCCATGGATGGGAATGGCTCGCGTATTGAGCAGTGCCAATGTGGTATTGCTGTATGTGTCTCTATCTGAATTGCCTGACAGGACAAGTATAATGGATCACAGGGTCTTGCTGCTATGTCTCAATCTCCGCCGTTGCGCCATTACTGAAGCCTCGCTAGAATCCGGCCACACATAATATCTGAGCCGCCCCCATGATTCTCGGATTCGTCATTCTCTACTTACTCCTGTCCGTGGGGATCGGTCTGGCTGCCGCCAGGCGAGTCCATAACACGAAGGACTTTGCGCTGGCCGGTCGGAGCTTGCCGCTGCCGATTGTCATGGCCACGGTTTTTGCCACCTGGTTTGGCGCAGAAGCCGTGCTCGGCATTTCGGCCACGTTTGTGAAGGAGGGGTTGCGTGGCGTGGTGGCAGACCCCTTCGGGTCGAGCCTGTGCTTGATTCTCGCCGGGCTTTTCTTCGCCCCCCGGTTCTACCGGCTGAACCTCCTGACCGTCGGCGATTTCTATCGTCTGCGGTACAACCGCACCGTCGAGATCCTCTGCGCGTTCTGCATCGTGGCCTCCTACCTCGGATGGGTGGCGGCGCAGTTTAAAGTGCTGGGATTGGTTCTGAATGTGGTCACGGACGGCGCCGTGAGTCAGCCGGTCGGGATGGTGATCGGCGCGGCGATCGTCCTGACCTATACGACCTTTGGCGGCATGTTTTCCGTCGCCATTCTGGATTTCGTTCAGATTTCCGTGATCATGGGCGGCCTGCTCTATATTGCGTCCGTCGTCAGCGGATTGGCCGGAGGCGTGGAGGCGGTGATCAACCATGCGGCCCAGGCCGGCAAGCTGGAGTTTTTCCCCAGTGCGACGGCTGCGGCCTGGATTCCCTTTATCGGCGCATGGATGACCATGATGCTCGGATCGATTCCCCAGCAAGACGTGTTTCAGCGCATCACGTCCGCGAAGGATGAGCGAACTGCGGTGCGTGGATCGATCCTGGGCGGAGTGCTCTACTTCTGTTTCTGTTTTGTGCCGATGTTTTTGGCCTACGCGGCCACGTTGATCGATCCGGCGACGTTCAATGCCCTACTCGAACAGGATTCCCAGCTCGTGCTGCCGACGTTGATTCTGCGCCATACCCCGGCCTTCGCACAGATCGTATTTTTCGGAGCGGTGCTCTCGGCGGTGATGAGCTGTGCGAGCGCGACCCTGCTGGCGCCGTCGGTGATGTTGAGCGAGAACGTGATCAAAGGGGTGCTGCCGCAGCTCAGCGACTGGGAGTTTCTTCGGGTCATGCGGCTGGTGGTGGTCGTTTTTGCGTCCATGGTTCTGACCATCGCCCTCAGTTCCAACTCCAGCATCTATGCGCTTGTGGTGAACACCTACAAGGTGACGCTGGTGGCGGCGTTTGTGCCGCTCTGTGCCGGGCTTTTTTGGCCCCGCGCGACGACGCAAGGGGCCTTGTGTGCTCTCATGTCCGGGCTGATGAGCTGGATGGGCCTGGAACTGTTCGGTCCGTCCGGTTCGATCTGGCCTCCGCAACTGGTCGGGTTTCTTGTCGCGGCGGCGGGGATGGTTGCCGGCTCGCTGGTGCCGCAGAAGATCGGAGTGCATGGCAGATCATAGAGCGGCGCGATGGGCGGCCTTCGTTGGCCTGGGCATGGCAGGATTTGCCGTCGCGCTCGGTCTCGCCGCTGTGCTGTATGGCGCGTATTTAGCGACGTTTCTTGAGTTGCCCAAGAGCGATGCTCATCCTCCCCTGCTTTTGTACAGCGGACCCTTCCTGCTGAAACCGGACCTTTCACTTGTGCACAGCCGCCTGCTTGAGCGGTTGCAGCGGTTGGACTATCGACGAGTGACAGGGGCGGTGCAGGCTCCTGGCGACTATCAGCTGACGGAGGGGGCCCTCACGATCTATCTCCATGCGCAGCCGGAGGGTCATGTCGGCGCGGCGATGGTGACGCTGAGGCTGGATCAGGGGCGCGTGACGGATGTGCTCTCTCCGCTGGATGGCACACCGGTTTTTCCTGTCTATCTGGAGCCGGAGCTCCTCAGTGGAGTCCGGGGTGAGTCGCGCCAAGTGCGCGAATGGATTCCGCTGGCGCAGATTCCTCCTCAAATTATTGAGACGGTCCTGACCATCGAAGACCGCCGGTTCTATTCCCATTTCGGCATCGATCCGGTCGCCGTAGGCCGGGCGCTCTGGACCAATGTCACACGGGGCGGGGTGGTGCAGGGCGGCAGCACCATCACGCAGCAACTGGCGAAGAATTTGTTTTATTCGCCGCAGCGGACGATGGGGCGGAAATTCAAAGAGGCGCTGGCGGCGCTGGCCCTGGAAGCGAAGTATACGAAACAGAACATCCTTGAAAGTTATCTGAATGAAATCTATCTGGGACAGGCGGGATTCGTCTCGATCTACGGAGTGCGCGAGGCCGCCCATCGCTATTTCGGCAAGACCCTTCAGGCGTTAACGGTCGCAGAGGTCGCCATGATTGCAGGCCTGATCAAGGGGCCCAATAGTTACGCACCGACGAAACATCCTGAGCTGGCGAAGCAGCGGCGCGATGTCGTGTTGCGGCGGCTGCGAGAGACCGGTCTCCTGACAGAGGAGGCCTGGACACGTGCCGTTAATGAACCGGTGCGCGTGACTCCCTCAGAGGACGTTTTGACCGATGCGCCCTACTTCGTCGATGCCGTGCTTCGGCAGGTGGAAGAGGCCGGCGTGGTCCCCTTGCCGGAGGGTTTGCGCATCGATAGCACGCTCGATCCCATGATCCAGCAGGCGGCCACCGAATCGCTGGAGAAGGGTCTGGCCAAGTTAGAGGCCGCGCATCCCCACCTCAACGATTCGATGGAGTCGGTGCAAGGGGCGGTGGTGGTGCTCGATCCCAAGACCGGATCGGTGCTGGCGCTGGTCGGTGGGCGGGACTACCGGCGGAGTCAATTCAACCGCGCCGTTCAGGCGCGGCGGCAGCCGGGCTCTCTTTTCAAACCGTTCGTCTATCTGGCGGCACTGGAAGCGGCCCGTGAGGGACAGGCCGGCCGCATGACTGCGGCGAGCTTGCTGGCGGACGAGCCGGTAACCTTTGAGTCGGGGACCGGTCCCTGGTCGCCCCAGAACTACGACAAACAATTTCACGGGCATGTCACCGTGCGGCGCGCGTTGGAACAGTCGTTCAATGTGCCGGCGGTGCGGGTGGCCCAGGCTGTGGGGACTAAGCCGATCGTACAGCTGCTGCACCGCCTTGGCGTGACGAGTGCCATTGGCGAGGACCTGTCGTCGGTAGCCTTGGGCAGTTCGTCGGTGTCGTTGATGGAGATTACGGCGGCGTATGGAGCGGTTGCCAACGGAGGGATCGCCGTCAAGCCGACTGCGGTGCGTTCGACCAGGGATCGACAGGGGGACCTTGTGTGGAATGGCGTGCCGGATCGGCAACAGGCCACGTCGCCTCAAGGGGCTTATGTGGTGACGTCTCTCCTCGAAGGCGTCATTCAGCGGGGCACGGCGCGTAAAGCCAACGCGATCGGATTCCCTGGTGCGGTGGCCGGGAAAACCGGCACCACCGACGGCTATCGTGACGCCTGGTTCGTGGGGTACACGTCCGATGTCGTCATCGGTGTCTGGGTCGGATTCGACGATGAACGACCGCTGCGTCTCACGGGGGCGCAGGCGGCTTTGCCGATCTTGATGGATCTCGCGCGCCGGGTGATTCCGTCCAATGTTTCTGCTTTTGCGATGCCGCCTGGTGTGGTCACCCGCGACATCGATCCGAAGTCCGGGCAGCTGGCGACCTTTCGGTGCCCCGAGCAGGTGTCGGAGGTGTTTATCGAGGGCACGGAACCCACCGTCTATTGTGAGGTGCATGGAGGGGGAATTTGGGAACGGCTCCGGCATACTTTTGGATTCTCCTAGGTCACCTTGTGCCGGATGGTGTAAGCTGGCATCGATGATCGGGCGTGAAGGGAGAAGGGCGTATGAAGAAAATCGGCTTTGCAGGAGATGACAATATCACCCTCTTGGCCAAAGGGGTGTTGCTGACAGGCGAAATCCATGTCGAGGGGACTGTGCGGATCGATGGCCGTCTCGACGGCAAGCTTCAGACGAAGGGGCAGGTCATCGTCGGTGAGGATGGATTGGTGGAGGGAACGATTACGGCCGGTACGCTGATCTGCAGCGGTCGCATCAAGGCGACGGTGACGGCGACGGAGCGCGTCCAGTTGCTGAAGACCGCGATGCTCATCGGAGAAGTCCATACGCCGGTGCTCATCATGGAAGAGGGCGCTAAGATTCAAGGTGTGACGGATATGGGGGTGGCCGCCTGGTCCGACGAGCTGTCGAAGGTGTCGGGCAGTGTCCGTGATCTCTCCGCGCATCGGGCCAAACAGGTTGTGGGGCTTGAGAAAGAGTCCCGCGGCGAAGCGCATCGATAGGTCTGCCGGTTCTCTCCTGTTCGCATCCAACCCATGACGAAACCGCAGCTCTTCACCACCGTCTTCTTTGCAGTGCTTGTCCTGCTCCTGTACCAAATCGCCCTGATGTTTCAGCCGTTTCTCTTCCCAATACTATGGGCGGTGATCCTCGCGCATACGACCTATCCGGTCCATGTGCGATTGACGTCGTGTCTCAAGGGGCGCGACGCACTTTCAGCCTGGTGTTTGACCCTGGGGGTCTTGGCGATTGTGGTCCTGCCGGTGCTGCTGATGGCGGTGCTGCTGGTGCGAGAGGCGGTCGGCGCGGAGCTGGCGGTGCAGACCTGGATCGATACGGGAGGTATCCAGCGTTTACCGGCGCAGCTATCGCAGGTGCCGGTGATCGGAGACGTGTTGCAGAATCTGACTGGGCGGTATCTCCTGAAGCCGGACGCGTTAGAGGAATTGGTCCGGTCGAGCGCGCAAGTGGTCTCCGGGTTTTTCGTCAATCAATTGAGCAACCTGCTGAAGAACGCCTTCATGCTGGTCAGCGACTTTTTCATTATTCTCTTTACGCTCTGGTTCCTCTACAAGGATGGCCGCCGCTGGCTCTGGTTCCTCTACGGGCTTGTTCCGCTCGACGATGCGCAAAAACGGAAGATCTTTGCGCGTCTGGATATTACGGTCCGTGCCGTGGTGAAGGGGGTGCTTCTGACCGCCGTGGTCCAGGGCTTGCTGGCCGGCGCCGCCTATGTTTCGCTGGGGGTTCCTTTTGCGGTGATGCTCACCGCGCTCACGATCCTCTTCGCGCTGCTTCCGTTCGGCGGCACGGCATTCGTGTGGGGTCCGGTCGCCCTGTATTTTTTGATGGTCGGCTCAATGGGCAAGGCGTTGGTGATATTGGCGTGGGGGGTCGGCGTCGTGTCGACAGTCGATCAGATCATCCGACCGTGGCTCATCGGACAGGATGTCCAAATGTCGACGCTCTTTCTCGTGTTCAGCATTCTTGGCGGGCTCGCCCTCTATGGGCTGATCGGTCTATTCGTGGGGCCGATTCTCATGAGCATCCTGATGACGGTGATTGCCATCTATCGCGAGGAGTACTACGGCGGTGAAACCACTCCGCCGACTGGGCCTGTCGTACCTTCCTAGCCTCATTATTCACGAAGGCCGCTGCTCACACGCAGATATTCAGGCAAGGGGCGAGTGGCTAGAGGCAATAGGCCATTGCTTCGTGCTCGGAAACGCTGTGTATCCCTTAGCCTCTAGCCCTTCGCCTCTCGCCTAGTCTCTTATTCCAGCGGAATGGTGATGGCGACTCCGCCCATCACATCGTTGAGCTTGAAGTCCCGTTTCGGGCTAAGCCGATGACCGTTATGACAGTTGATGCAGGCTGGTGAGATGGCGAGGTCTGGATAGATAGCCTGAAAATATTGTTTGCGTCCGCTGCTCACGATTCCCGTAACCGGCAGGTCCGGATTCTTTCTCAGAGACTCCAATGCGTTGCGCTCCAAGTCGCTTGCCGGAGCATTGCGGCGGTAAATAGGCCAGAGACTGATCAGCCGATATCGGATCCCGCTTCCGTTCTCGGCTGCGAGCTTGCCGGAATGCTGGAGGAACTGGGCCGGCAGCATGAGTGCGTTCTCCTGCTCCCAATGCTCAGATGCTGCGGTGACGCCTTTCTCCTGAAGTCGATTGACGATGTCCGTCGTGTACACCGTGCGATCAGCCTTAATGACGGCATAGACATAGGCCGCCACTTTTTCCGGCGGGATGCCGGACGGTCCAGGGCGGTCCTTTGCGGACAGGGAGTAAGGCCCCCACCAGAGCCCAGAGGTTAGGAGGATGAGGGCTGCGGCGTAGAGCGAGACGGTGACTCGGTGCATGAGACCTCCTGTGGGGGTGGCAGAACAGGGATCAGCGGGAGGGTCACGATGCACGAGGCGCCGCTCCCCTCCTGGCTCTCAATTCTGATGTCTCCCCCGAATTTTTTGATGATGCGGCGCGCGACGGTCAGGCCGAGCCCTGATCCCTCGCCTTGTCCCCTGGTGGTAAAGAATGGATCGAAAATTTTCGACAGATGTTGTTTCGGAATGCCGGGTCCCGAATCGGCAATCGTGGCCACAACGGATGTATCGGTGCGGGCCGTCGAGAGACGTAAGATGCCTCGGCCCTTCATCGCCTGAATAGCGTTCATCAACAAGTTCGTGAAGGCCTGTCTGAGTTGGTCGGGGAGGGCCAGCACATAGGTGTCTCCTGCGTACGTTCTCTCGATCGAGAGCCCTGAGGCGTCCATGCTGCCTGTGAGTGTCGCGATGGCCTGATCGAGCTCCCGTTCGAGGTGAACCGGTTGCCGTTGGTCCGATGTCTCGCGGGCCGTGACGCCGGTGAAATCTCGAATGATCGCAGCCATTCGAAGACCGTGCTGGACGATGTCGCGGGCATAGGATCTGACACGGTCGGGGTTGGCTTCTTCTCCGATGGCTTCTCCCAGTCCGAGAATGCCGAAGAGCGGATTGTTCAACTCATGTCCGATTCCGGCGGTGAGGGTTCCGAGGCTGCCGGATTTTTCGGCTTGAATGAGCTGGTCTTGGAGGCGACTGTCGTCAGTCGCATCTCTGAAGACAAGGCCGATCCGGGCCTCTCCCTGGCTCCCTCCCGCCATGTGAAACCACTGATAGTGATACCGGCGTGGACCGATCTGAACCTCCTGCCTGCTGCGTGGTTCCCCCGTTTCCATGGTGGGGGCCAAGGGATCACGGGCAGTGTTGACGGCAGCGGCATCTTCTGTGTCGGACGCGATCGCGGCACTTTTTCCGCTCCGCACACGCCTGAGCTCTGTCCGGAGGCGCTCTCGTGCTGCGGCATCGACAGGGAGCACATCGAACAACGGGGCGGAGCTGCTCGCCTCAAGTATGGCCTGAAACGAGTCGCGTCCGACCCGGTTGATGTACTGCACCTGTTCGTCTTGATTGACCATGATGATCGGGGTGGGGACGGCATCCAGGATCTGGTCCGTCGAGTGGAGCAGGGACTCCACTTGTTGCGTTTTGACGGCTACTTGATCGGTCAGGCCCGCAAAGGCAGCCTCCAATTGACGATGCATGCGATTGAATTCGTCGGCCAAATCCTGGAGCTCATCGCCGGTCTGAATGTCGATGGGCTGCCGAAGTTCGCCGCGCCCGATCAATTGCGCTGCGGCCTGTAATAGTCGTACCGGCGTGACGATTCGATTGGCCGCAACGTAACCGAGGGAGGCCATCAATCCGACGGAGACAAGACTGAATAGGGCCATCCAGGCGAGCAAGTGGCGAATCGGGGCAAAAAGTTCCTCTGAGGCTTGCCAGACGAAAGTGTGCCAGGATCCGGTGCTCAGATCGCCATTGGTGGCCCGGCTAGTTTCCAGCACCGGGGCGAATCCGATAATCGAGCTGGAGGTTCCCCCGTGGCCATCGCTTGGCGCACTGACCCAGCCTGGCTGGAGAGGCGTGACGAGGGGAATGAGCCGTGCGTCGGAGAGTGGGACGCCGGTCGGCAGAATGGGGCAGGTGACGACGATGCCGCGATGGTCGATCAGCATCACATGCCCGGTCTTGCCGAAACGAATGGGAGCGATCGAGGGCGAGAAAAACTCTTTGGCGTCGATTACACGATGGATCACGCCGACCGCTCCATACCGGATGCGATCCATGATCGGAAGCGAAATGCTGATCACATGGGTTTGGGCACGTTCGTCGAAGTGCACGTCTTCAACGAAGAGCTGGCCAATCCCGTGATGGAAGGCGCCTGTCCACCAGGCGGTTTCTTTATTGGCAAAGGGAGGCAGCCTGGTCAGCGCGGCAACCAGGTTGCCCTCCATGTCGGTGATGTACAGCATTTTGGTGGCAGATCGGACCACTTGCGGTAGCAGCTGGTCAGCTTCGCTTTTGGCTCCCGTGAAATACTCCTGAAGGAGGCCGGCCATTCTGCTGCCCGTGATGGTTTGGACTGTCGCGGGATCTTTGGCGTCCCAGCCTTTCTTGAGCCCGTCCATCGCGCGGCGGCGCTCATCTTCCGTCACATCCAGCAGGGCATCGCGCCGTTGTTCCAGTTCACGGACAATCAACGGGTCTGTCGCAATCCGTGACGTCCGTGCAACTTCATCCGACATCAGGAGATCGACTTTTCGTGCCGTCTCCTCAGCCAAGGCCTTGAAGTTTCCCCCGTTGACGGTTTGGATCTCGCGAGAACCCTGCCAAAAGGCGAGACCGAGACCCACCATGAGGGGAACCATCCCCACCAGCAACATGGACAAAATCAGTTTGAATTGGAGCCCCCACCTCGTTTCAGCGCGAGATGGAGGCGGTGCGGGATTCATGACGGGGCTCCTTGTCCTGACGGCTCGGCGTTGGGGAAGGTCAAGGCAAAGGTGGTGCCCTTATCAAGCGCGCTATCGACCGCAATCGTGCCGTGCATGTTATTGACGATGGTTTTGACGTTATAGAGTCCCAGCCCGGTGCCCTTGCCGGGGGCCTTTGTGGTGAAAAACGGCTCGAAGATCTCGGAGATTTTGTCCGGGGCGATGCCGCATCCCGTATCGGAGATGCGGATGTCGACCTGCCCGTTACGGGCACGGGTTTCAAGCGTCAATGTGCCGCCCGCGTGCTCCATGGCATGGACCGCATTGGTGACCAGGTTGACGAAGACATGCAATAACTCATCCGGATTGCCCTTGACGGTAGCGCCTGGCTGGTAACGTTTGATCATCTCGATGTCGTGAAAACTGGAGGCATAGCGCGCGATTTTCAGCGCCTCATCCAGCTTTCCGTTGACAGATACCGGCACATCCTCGTGGGGAGAAGCGCGCCGTGAGTAGCGGGTGAGGTCCCGGCAGATGGCTCGTGCCTGTTTGACGGCTTCAATAATGTCCTGGGCCTGTTCATGGATAGTGGCCAGATCGCGTTCCACTACGAGATTTTCCGCCAGGCCCATAATGAGTTGGAGGGGGTTATTGATATCGTGCGCGATGCCCGCCGCAAATGAGCCGATTCCCGCGAGCTTTTCTGCCTGGAGGAGTTCGGCTTCGAGCTTCGATTCGTGCTGGACCAGCTCCCACAACAGCCGTGAGGCCGACCCGCTGAGGATGTCCGTGGCAGGAGGTTTGTGGGCGCGCAGATACGTTTCCATCTCTGGGTCGCCCGTGACATCCATGATCAGGCTGATGTCTTGGGTGGCGATGAGGTGTGGCGCATCGGTGGCGACAGGAATCCGAAGAGCCCGCGCGTGTTGCAGCCCTGGTGCATCAGGATCGCGGTCTGCAATGCCGACAATCTCGATCGACGGGATTTGGTGCAGCAGATCTAACAGCGCGCGACCGCCGCGCCCCGCTCCGAGAATGGCGACCTTGGTACGGTCGGACCGCTCCATGTAGACCTCCTCCCTGCGGGAGGGTTGTAGTGCGATTGCCGGGGAGAAGAAGGGGAAGACTTCTCCCCGGCACAGAGGAGATGGCGGCTCATGGTCACAACCGGGCAAGTTCCCGCTGTTCCATGGCCCGCGCGACCGCCGATCGCAGGATCTCTCCTTCGACCGGTTTGACGAGGTAATCTACCACGCCTTGCCGGAGAAAGGACGCCGCCATATCGGTATCCGGGAAGCCGGTCAGCACGATGAGCGGGACGTGAGGGTAGTTGCTCCGGAAGTAGGCGATGGCTTCGGCTCCATTGATTTTCGGCATACGAATGTCGCAGATGACGACGTCGAGGAGGAGCCGGTTTTCGCCGGAATTGATGACCTCGATCGCCTTCTCGCCGTTTTCCGCTTCAAGGACTTCATAGCCGGCTTTCTGCAGCGTCATCTTCACGACTTTGCGAATGTCTGGTTCATCGTCCACCACGAGCACACGTCCATTGCAGGCCTCGCCCGCGATGAAGAACCCGGATTTGAACTCACTCATGGCGACCTCCTTGGTTGATGGTAGATGTGATTCCAGCAGGGTCTGCTCATTTGCTCTTGTCTCAGGTGAAACGCAACGCTCGTGCCAGCAGGGCCATGTGAAAATAGCTCAAATTTCCCCGCAAAGAGGAGTCTTGTCGTGAGGTGACGGAGTCAGAGGTGGTTGCTATCCACCGGCATGTGCTGAAATCCACCACCAGCGGCATCACAGGTCATGGTGCATGAAGCGCGACGAGCGAGACGTGCGAGAAAGGCGCGACGGGAAGTTCGAAGTTTTGGGCTCGACGTTCTGAAAACCTCGAACTCTCGCTCGGCTCGCCTGTCCCGCCCGTCTCGCTCGGTTATCCTGCCAGTTCTGGCTTGTCTGAATTGCCTTTCAGTCTGGCGCTGAGGTATTGTAAAAAATAGGAAACTGGAGAGGGTATGATTACACCGGATGTGTTGACGGAATATGTGCGCCGGATGATGCCGGATGCCGCAGTCACGGTTTCAGACAGGACCGGCACGATGGACCATCTCAAAGTGGTGGTGATCTCGTCAGTGTTTGCAGGAAAGAATCTGCTGGATCGGCACCGTTTGATCTATCAGGCGTTGGATGTCCCATTGAAAGATGGGCGGATTCATGCCCTCGAACTCACAGCCAAAACCACCGATGAAGCGTAGCAGGATGCTGAAAAAGTCCGCCCGCTTCGTTCCCGGCTTATCGAAATCCTCAGCGTACCCCTGAGGGTACGCCTCCGGTTTCGACTTGCCTGCGGCCTTGCTGGACGGCCTTATTGAGCATCCTGCGTAATGATATTCCGTTGTGCAGGCCATTGAAGTTCTCATGTGCCAACATAGTTTTTCCGCAACTTGCTAGGAGGCCGACCCATGGCAGAGTCCATTCAAGAAGAAATTAACAAGGAAGTCGCGGCGCATAAGATTTTGATCTATGGCAAGGGCACCAAGCAGATGCCGATGTGCGGGTTTACGAGAGAGACGATGCAGTTTTTCGACAAGTACGGGTATCCGTATGAATTGATCGACGTCCTCTCTCAGCCGGCCAAGCGGGAGGCGCTGGTGAAAATGACCAACTGGCCGACGTTGCCCAAGGTATTCATCGATGGACAGTTTTACGGCGATACGGATATTCTGGATCCGATGGCAGCCAAAGGCGAGATTGAGCCGCTGCTGAAAAAAGCGTTCGGAAAATAGGATAGATTCGAAGAGACGAGGGCGACGGTCATGCTCTTTTGCTCGCGCAACGCGCGGCCTCCGAAGGCCCTCGTTGGACGCGCGCAGTGAGAGCCTAACCGTCGCCCTCGTTATTTTATGCAGCAGCGGGTGGGGGGGATGGTAGTAGAGGATGGGGGGCTGTCATGCTTTGTGCTCGCGCGCCCTCAGAAGGGCCTCGCTCGACGGCCGCAGTCGAAAGCTTCTCACTCCCTTGCTTAGTTTGGTGATGAACTGGAGACTGCGTAAGCGTTTGCGCGCGCGGGGAGAGCATCACAGCCGCTCTCCCTATTTTTGTTATCCAGCGGCTTGGGGAGGGAAGGGGGCAAGCAGGTCTTGCGCGCCCGTTGACAGGCTGTAGCCACATGGATACAGTAGTGAATGCTTGCGATTCGGAAGACTGAGACGTACGTCAGGTGGGTTGACGGATTGCGCGACATTCAGGCACGAGCGCGCATTATGGTGCGGGTTGAGCGTCTGGCTACAGGAAACCCAGGGGATGTGAGGCCGGTGGGCGAGGGAGTTTCTGAAATGCGGATCGATTACGGCCCTGGCTACCGCGTGTATTACACACTGCACGGGCGCGAGATGGTCATTTTGTTGGCCGGTGGAGATAAGGGCTCGCAGGCCACCGACATTAAAACTGCCTTGCGCCTTGCACGAAATTTATAGGAGTACATGATGAGCAAAACCACGACCACTCGTTACGATGTTGCCGAGCACCTTCGCACTCCGGAGGAAATGGCGGCGTACTTGGAGGCCTGTCTGGAGGAGGCTGATGGTGATGCGGCATTCATCGCCAAGGCGCTGGGCGATATTGCCCGCGCCAAGGGTATGGCCCAGGTTGCGAAGGATGCCGGTTTGTCGCGCGAAAGTTTGTACAAGGCGCTCTCAGGTGAGCGGAGCCCGGACTTCGATACCATTCTCAAGGTTATCGGAGCACTGGGACTGAAGTTGCATGCCAAGGCGCCCAGCGGACGGCTTCGCGCATCAACATCGCGATCAAGCACCCGCACCGCAAAGCGCCGCGCGGCGTAGGGGGCCTCTGAGTTACTGAGATGGAAATTTTTGTTTCTCTGAATTTGTATCTGACATCAACCGGTTTCAAAGTAGCAGGGGGTGTCAAGTCAAACAACGACTTCACTGAGGTTCGCTATTGAGAAGGGTGTGACATGAAGGCTTTGAAAATGAAGAATCCGCCGCATCCCGGGTTTTCGGTGCGGGTGGACTGCTTGGACCCGCATGGGCTGAGTGTGACTGAAGGGGCCAAGGTTCTTGGTGTGTCGCGCTCTGCGTTGAGCCATCTGGTGAACCAGAATGCAGACTTGTCTTGGGATATGGCGATTCGCTTGGCCAAGGCGTTTGGCGGTACGGCAGAGGGGTGGATGCGGTTGCAGTTTCAGTATGATGCGGCCCAGGTGGAAGAACGGTCCAAGAAAATCAAGGTGAATACTTTTGCTGCCTTGGTCCATGCGTGAAGGGCGGCGGGAGGGAAACAGCCAGACCATCCTTCTTGCTCGCCGAGGCCGCACGATCAGAATGTGCTCCCTCGATGCGCGCAGTGAAGGACAGTCTGGCTGTTCCCCTTAAAGAGAAACGAGCGAGCTCGGCAGGATCATTTGGAAGGATGAAGGTCGTTCGACGTGCGCATGTGAGGGCCAAGCCAGGCCTCATCGGGGATAACCGGTAGGAGTGCATGATGAGCAAAACCACGACCACATCGCTATGATGTCGCCGAGCACCTTCGCACTCCCGAGGAAATGCCAGCGTATTTGGAAGTGTGCCTGGAAGAAGCCGGTGGTGATGCAGCACTTATTGCCAAAGCGCTAGACGATATTGTCCGCGCCAAGAAAAATTTAAAGGGTCTGACCCCTTAAATTCACTCGTTAAGTTCTTTTAATCGTTAGGGCTTCCAGCAA
>JBEGVJ010000133.1:0-7999 GCA_041178465.1 Nitrospirota bacterium | reverse complement strand
GACTATCGTGGCTACGGTCGAAGCCAGGGGCGTCCGTCGGAAGAGGGGCTCTATCAGGATGCGCTGGGCGCCTACGATTACCTGACGCGAACCAGAATGATTCGCCCTGAGCGCATCGTCCCATTCGGGCGCTCGCTTGGTGCGGCGGTGGCGGGTGAACTTGCCGTTCAGAAGCCTGCTGCTGGCTTGATCCTCGAATCCTCGTTCCCGTCGATCGAAGCGGTGGCCAAGTTTCATTACGGCGGGTTACCGGTCCATTGGCTGCTTGGGGCAGACTTCAGATTGATCGATCGCCTTTCATCTCTCTCGCTTCCGAAGTTGATTATTCACGGTGACAAAGACGACATCATCCCCCTCGAATTGGGTCGGCAGGTCTTCGAGGCGGCCAAACCACCCAAGTTCTTCTATCTCATCGAGGGTGCCGATCATAACAACACCTACCAGGTCGGGGGCGCGGCCTATTTCAGGCGATGGGCCGAGTTTGTTCACACCGCCATCCGATCCTAGCAGGATGCTGAAAAAGTCCTCCAGCGGCGTTCTCGCTTCACGAAGAGGCTCAACGTACCCCAAGGGTACGCCTCGCCTCTTCGCTCGCTGCGGCCTTGCTGGACGGCCTTTTTGAGCATCCTGAGGTTATCTAGGCCTCCATGCCACATGAAGCATCTCAGCCGTATGTTTCTCTTTCACCGAGTTTTTCCGCAGCTTGCTAGAGTGGCCCCCTTGCGGATTAATAGAGTTGTGGCTAAATAAGTAACCATTTCCGTCTCGGCCTGACATTTCCGGGAAGAATTGATTGGCTCGTGCCTTGGCATTTGATAAAGTAGCGCGCGGTTGAGCCGCGCGTTCCCATTCAGAGAGGCGACTTGATGCGCGGGTGGGAGTATAGGTCGTGATGGACAATGTGGGTTAAGGAGGCCGAGGTTGTGATCGTGATTCCCTCTCGTCTGCTGGCGTTGAGTCTGCTGAGTCTCGTGATGATGCTTGTCACTGGCTGTGCAGGGAGAGTCGGCACAGTACAGCCACAAGGGTTGAGCGACACGAGGCCAGTTGTTGACCAAACCACGGCGCCAGCTCCCTCGGCACTGCATGGTACGGTTTCGGGCAAACTACTCGTTTCTTTTGCTGGGGCCAAGGAGCCTGAGCCACGAGTTGATCTTTTCCCTGGAGCCAATGAGCCGGACCCCAGGGACGATCCTTTCGCCAGGATCAATGAATATGATCCCCGAGAAGTCGTGGAGCAGACTTCTGTGCCAGCTCCCCCGGCACTGAACGATGCTGCTTCAGACAAACGGCTCGATTCTTTCGCAAAGGCGAATGAGCCTGCTTCGGGGAAAGTCATCGCGCAGATTCCTGCGCCGGCTCCCTCTGCACCGCAAGATAGTGCGACGGTTTCGGACGAACCGCTCGACCCCTTCGCCAGAGCCGATGAGGGCGTTGGTGAGGAGTACGATCCCTGGGAACCGGTGAACGCCAACATCTTTGAGTTCAACCGCCAGGTTGATCGATTTGTGCTCAAGCCGTTCGCGAAGGGGTACAACTTTGTCTTGCCAGACTGGGTGCAGGTCAGCATCAGCAATATTTATTACAACCTGCGTTTTCCACCGCGTTTTTTGAATAATGTGTTTCAGGGTAAGTTCAAGGGCGCAGGAATCGAAGTGGGACGGTTTTTGGTGAACAGCACGTTAGGCGGGGCAGGGCTCGTTGATGTGGCTAAGGATATGGGGTTGGATACGCCTGAGGAAGATACGGGCCAAACACTCGGGTTCTACGGCGTCAAGCCGGGGCCGTATCTGGTATTGCCGCTGCTTCCTCCGTTTACGGTCAGGGACTTCACCGGTTTCCTTGGTGACTTGGCCTTGAACCCGATCAATTGGCTGGTCGCTCCGATCGTCGAAGTCAAAAATGTTCCCTCCCTCATCGCCCACAAGAATCGGACGACATCCAGCATGGTCCAGCTCGGTACCCGTGTCGAGGAGATCGTGAATGAGCGTTCGCGGAACCTTGAAAAATTTCAGGGAGTTGAGGAAGCCACACTGGATCTTTATACTGCCGTTCGCAACGCCTATCTGCAGAAGCGTGCAAAAACGATCCGGGAATGAGGCGAGAGGCAAGGGGCTAGAGGCCAGAGGGGGGAAGGCCGAGAAGATCTTTTCGCCGCTCGCCTCGTGTCTCTAGCCTCTCGCCTGTATCATCGAATGATGCCCAGTTCACGACCGACTTTTGCGAAGGCGGTGATGGCTCGTTCTAGCTGTTCGTGCTGGTGGGCTGCCGACATCTGTACCCGAATCCGTGCCTGGCCTTCTGGCACCACCGGGTAACTGAATCCCACAACATAGATCCCTTCCTCCAGAAGCCGCTCTGCCATCTTAGTGGCGAGTGAGGCGTTACCCAGCATGATCGGGATAATGGGATGCTCGCCGGGAATGAGCCGGAATCCGAGGGCGGCAAGCTCTGCGCGGAAGAAGGTCGCATTTTCACGGAGCGTGGTCCGCAAGTGGTCGCCTTGCGCCACGAGAGTTATGGCCTTTTGAGCTGCTGCGGCGATGATAGGGGGGAGTGAGTTCGAAAATAAGTAGGGTCGCGACCGTTGCCGCAACAGCTCGACAATTTCTTTTCGTCCGGACGTAAACCCGCCTGCCGCGCCGCCCAAGGTCTTTCCCAGTGTGCTAGTGACGATCTCGATCCGGTCCGCGACGCCGAAATGGTCCGGTGTGCCTCGCCCGTTGCGCCCGAGCACCCCGGTCGCGTGGCTGTCATCCACGATCACTGCAGCAGCGTACCGATCGGCCAGTTCGACGATCCGATCGAGCTTTGCGAGGTCGCCGTCCATGGAGAAGACCCCGTCCGTCGCGATCAGGCGAAGCCGGCAGCGTGCCGCGTCTCGCAGCTTGGCTTCCAGGTCTGCCATATCGGAGTGCGCATAGCGGAGCCTGGTGGCCTTGCAGAGCCGGATGCCGTCAATCAGGCTGGCATGGTTCAAGGCGTCGCTGATGACGGCGTCTTGCTCGTCGAGCAATACCTCGAACAATCCGCCGTTGGCGTCGAAGCAGGAGCTGTAGAGGATCGTGTCCTCGGTGCCGAGGAAGGTACTGATCGTCTGTTCGAGCTGCCTGTGGAGGTCCTGCGTGCCGCAGATGAACCGGACGGAGGCCATGCCGAAGCCATGTGTGTGCAGCCCTTCGATGGCGGCTTGTTTGATGTCAGGGTGGTTGGTGAGCCCCAGATAATTGTTGGCGCAGAGATTGATGACCTCGCCTTGCGCGACGCGAATCTCAGCCCCCTGCGGGCCCAGGATCTGCCGCTCGGATTTGTAGAGGCCAGCCGTGCGGATGTCGGCGAGCCGCTCTGAAACAGTTTTTTTGAGAGAGTCGTAGGCCATAGATCGTAGTTGCGAGACTCGCATGCCTGGCGGGACGTGCGTGAAATGGAGTATCTGCTAGTCGCGCAATTCTCGCATGTCCCGCCCCTCGCGCGTTGGTTACGGAATCAGCACTACCTTTCCACATTGTCCTGAGTTGATCAACTCGAACCCCTGTGCGAAGTCTTTCATAGGAAAGGTATGGGTGATCACCGGTTTGATATTGAGCCCTGCCTGGAAGAGACCGGCCAAGCGATACCAGGTTTTGAAGAGCCGGCGGCCTGTTACTCCGTACACGCGGATGCCCTTGAAAATAATTTCGTTCGGCAGGTCGAACGACACGGACCCGGTGGGAATACCGAAGAGCGTGACGCGCCCGCCGTTCTTTACGGCACTGAAGGCCTGGTGCAAGGCGGTCGGGTTGCCGGACATTTCGAGCGAGGCATCGACGCCTTCGCCAGCTGTGATCTCGCGAATGGTTGCGGCAATGCAGTCCGCTGTCTCAGTTTTGGCATTGAGCACGTGATCGGCACCGACCTGTTTGGCAAGATCCAACCGGTACGCACTGACATCCGTAGCGATGATCGTGGAGGCTCCGGCCGTTCGTGCAACGGCGGCGGCAAAGAGTCCGGTCGGACCGCAGCCGGTGATTAAGACCGTCTGGCCCGTAAGGTCTTCGATCAAGGCGGCATCGACGGCGTTGCCCAGCGGTTCTTGGACGCAGGCGAGTTCCGGTGGAATGGCGGTCGAGGTTTTCCAGAGCACGGCTTCCGGTAAGACGACGTACTCCGCGAACGAGCCGTCCAGATCGACTCCCAGGATGCGGTAATTCTTGCAGACATGCGCCTGTCCGGTGCGGCATTGGAAACATTGGCCGCATGTCAGGTGCGATTCAGCCGCAACATAGTCTCCCACCTTGACCAACGTGACCTCGGCCCCGACCTCCACCACCTCGCCGCACATTTCGTGACCGATGATCCGTGGCGGGTGGATGCGGCTATGGGCCCAGGGATCCCAATTGTAAATATGGGCATCCGTTCCGCAAAGCGAGGTGGCTTTGACGCGGATGATGGCATCGGTAAGGCCCGGCTGTGGATCGGGGCAGGTGGTGGCGGTCAATCCTGGTTGGGCTGCGGTCTTGACGAGTGCACGCATGAGCCCATTGTATACCAGGCATTCGATCCCGCCTACCCCTTCAAAGGGAAGCGGGTTGCGTCAGGGGCTGCGAGGTCGGTAGGATGCGATTCATGAAGGCGCTGTACCACCGAGGCCTTGCACTGTCGCTGATAGGGACATGCTGCGTCCCCCTCCTCATCTCACCAGTTTTTCCCGCCTCATCGCCACAGACTGCTGCTCCCCCGGAGCCCGTAAAACGGTGGGTGCAGTTTGGGTTGCGCCAGCCGGAGTCGGCGCGGTATCCGCAAATCGGCAAGCCCGTCACGCTGACGATCCGCCTCGGGGGGGTGACATCCGGTACGACACCGGTGGTGGCGACTTGTGAGTCGATGGTGTTTCAAGCCCAAACGGTCACCCTGGAGCTAGATGCAGCGTCGACGGCGTTGACGGGAACGGTGACGCTTGAGCCGATCCCGATGAGCCGGACCTCCGTGCCACCCAAGGCGGCACGAGTGCAAGTGACCTTCGCGCGACTTCGACAAGACAAGATGGAACGGCTCATGCGGCGGGTTGTCTATATCACGATGGATCAGGCCGAGGCTGCGAGTGAGAAGAGTGAGGTGCCACCCGTTCGTCAGGAGGAAACTCAAGGCGAGCATCTCATTCTGGATGAAGCGCAGTCGGCTGTCGCGCCGGTCTCGATCGGCGCCTTGGCCGAAGAGGATCTGGTTCCGTTTCCTTCCCCGGGGGAGGGACAGGCTTACTGGCAACAGGTGAATCAGCTCGTCAGCCGGAGCTGGGTCCGCCAGATTCGCGGAGTCCGGCGTGCGGCAAGCAGCGAAGCGGTGAAGGTGCGTTTCAAAGTGTATCCCAACGGTCGCGCCCAGTTGATCGAGATTGAGAAAGGATCCGGCGCGCGCGAAGTCGACGAAGCCGGAATTTATGCGGTGGTTAACGCCCAGCCGTTTCCTCCGTTCCCAAGCGAGTTGGGGGATGAGCCTGTAGATGTGCATATCCGGATGCGAACCGGTGGTCAGGCACGGCCTCTTGAGGTGCAGTCGGTCGGGAGTCCGTTATCCGGCAAGTCTGACGCGTCTGGCCAGCCTTCGAAGAAATAAGTTGCAACCCGCTCAGGCCCTGCCTGCGATACCGTTGACCAAGGAGGAGTAATTCATGCTGCAGAAGAGAAGGAAGAGTTGGTTCGTGTTTTTGTGGCTTGGCGCGATGGTGTGGCTTCCAACGGCGGTCCATGCAGAACCAGCTCGTTGGAACGTGGACCTTGACCATTCGGCAATCGAGTTTCGCGTGGCGCACATGGTCGTCTCCAAGACCACAGGCCGGTTCATGGATTATGCCGGGTTTATCGACATGGATGCCGAAGCCGGGACCGTGAAGGCCATTGAGGCGACGATCAAGACCGGATCGGTGAATACGAATCACGAAAAACGGGATGCCCATTTACGGAATGCCGATTTTTTTGACGTGGAACGTTATCCGACGATGACCTTCAAGATGAAGAGCTACCAGAAAACCGCAGAGGGCTATATGGCGCTGGGAGATCTCACGCTGCACGGGGTGACCAAAGAGATTGCCCTCGTTGGCCACTATAATGGGGTGAGCAAAGATCCTTGGGGCAATATCAGGGCCGGGTTCAGCGCGGAGGGAAAACTCAATCGCAAAGACTTCGGCATGGTCTGGAACAAGACGTTGGATAGCGGCGGACTCGTTGTCGGCGATGAGGTCCAGATCCGATTGGAGATCGAGTGCATCAAAGCCAAGAATTAGCCTTTCCGCGATCAATCTGATACTGCCAGACGGGTTTTCAGTCTCTATTCAGGAGCCCAGATATGGTACATTGCCCCGCTATGTCGCGACTGCTCGCCGTCATTTTCGTTGCTATCGTTGTTGGAGTCAGCTCTCCAAGCTGGGCTCTGGAGTTTACCGCCGATCAAGTGACCAAGATCGATGGCCGAACGCAGAAGGCCAACATCTATTACCGCGATCAGATGTGGCGTATTGAGCACCATACGATGGGGCCGGTCAACGTCAGTATCGTGCGGAAAGACAAGCAGGTCGTCTGGTTGCTGCTGTCTCGGATGAAGCATTTCAAAACGATGCCCTACAGCCCGGAGCAGGATCTTCGGGTAAGCGAAAAGCTGGACGGAGAACTGTCGCGGCAGGAGATCGGCACGGAAGTGCGCGAGGGGCATCCGACGATCCTCTATGAAGTAACCACGCAGCAAGGGGAGCAGGTGGAGACCTATTATCAGTGGGTCGCCACAGATATTCATTTTCCGATGAAGCTGGCGAGGAAAGACGGGAGTTGGATCGTGGAGTATCAGCATGTGAAGCTACGGTCGGTTTCGGACTATCTGTTCAACCTGCCGCTCAACTTTCATCCGCTGGAAGATTTCAAGAAACAAGAAGCGCCGGAGCCTGTCGGGCCCGGTATGTAACGTAGCAAGGAGGCTGGATCGTGCGAGCATTCGGAGTGATCGTGTGTGTTGCGGTTATGGGGCTGATGGGAATCAGTGGGTCGGCTCATGCCCTGGATGTGTCCGATGTCGTTCGGGAATGGACTCCCGAAGGGAAGAAGCTCGCTATTGAGCGGGCGAAGCTGCCGGCGCATGACGAGATGGTCAAGATCCCCGCCGGGCCTTTTCTGATGGGGAGCGACAAGAAGGTGGATCGCAACGCCTATCAGGCCGAGCTTCCGCAGCGGAAGGTCTACCTCGATGCCTATGAGATCGACACGTTCGAGGTGACCACCGTGCAATATTTGAAATACGTCCTGGCGAAGGATCTGCCGCCGCTCATCGACTGGCAATACGACGGCGGTAATTTCCAGGAGACGATGGCGAGCCATCCTGTGATGCATGTGTCGTGGGCCGATGCCGACGCCTACTGCAAGTGGGCGGGCAAACGGCTACCGACCGAAGCCGAGTGGGAGAAGGCGGCGCGCGGCGAAGATGGGCGGATCTATCCCTGGGGCAACCAGATGGCGGGCTTGTCTCGCGCAAACTTCGGCCGGACCGGTTTGTCCGGTCCGGTGCGCGATCGTCCGGAACGCTTGCTGCTCTACCCTCCGATCATCTCCGTGGACAAATACGACAATGCCGTCGGTCCGTATGGCACGTTCCAGATGGCGGGTAATGTGGCCGAGTGGGTGGCCGACTGGTATGACCAGAAATATTACGCGACTGCGCCGGACAAGAACCCCAAGGGGCCGGAAAATGGCACGCAGCGGAGCTTCCGCGGCGGCGGCTGGATCGACAGCACGCCCAGCGTACGAACTGCGCAACGCAACGGGACCGATCCCAACACCAAGATGAACTGGATGGGCTTTCGTTGCGCGCGAGACGCAAAGGAGTAGCGGCGCGCAGGCTTAGGCTGATTGTTTCTGTTGAAGAAGAGCGTGAGCCTGTTCGCTGCATTCTTTGACCAGGACGCCCATTTTCGAGTGGGAGGGTTCGAAGTCGACGGGGAGATCGTAATGGCGGAGGCGTTCGCTGGCGGAAGGGCCAA
>JBEGVJ010000132.1:0-4119 GCA_041178465.1 Nitrospirota bacterium | reverse complement strand
CCGTCCAGCTCAGGCTTGTTGCCTGGTAGAATTTTATTCAGGGCGGATCGATATTCGCCGGTACGCTTTTCGTCGATCCGCCCAATTTCGATTTCTTTGTCTCGCTGCATCCGCTCCAGGTGGTCGAGCACCGAAAGAAGCGGCTGGACGGAGCCGAGCAATCGACCGACCTCGAAGGCTTCCAGCGACTCCACAAATAATCCGTTCAAGCCTTTGTAAGAAGTTCCGGCGCTCTGGCTCCGGAACCGGGAAACGATCTCCTCATATTCTTCGATCGCCTCAAACTTTGGCTTTACCCCGGTGGGTACGGCCGACAGATGAACGATTGGCGGGAGCTTGGCCGCATAAATCTTCAGCTGAGCCACCAATCCACCTATCGCGTCCAGCACATCGGCAGTCTGCATGAAGTCATCCTTCGAGGCGGCATTGCTTACGCCAAGTTGAGAGGCCTGTCAAGATTTTCTCGCACCATGAGGAGGCGTGAGACCATCGAGGGCCTGAAACACCTGCTCCATATCGGATGGGAGGGGCTTTGTGTATTCGTGAAACTCGCCGGTCGAGGGATGGCGGAATCCCAGAGTCCTCGCATGCAGCATCACGCGGGGAATCTCAACGCCTTCTACCGAACAGACTTTCTTCCCGCCATACGTTTGATCTCCCAGAATCGGATGGCCCAGCGATGTCAGGTGGACACGAAGTTGGTGTGTCCTGCCTGTGCGTGGGTACAACAGCACATGGGCGGCCAGTTTGCCGAAGCGATGGTCGACCTTGTATTCCGTCACGGATTCCTTGGGTCGGGCCGTATGGGCGGAGAACTTTTTCCGTTCTTTTCTGTCACGGCCGATGGCCAGCTCGATTAATCCATGTCCTTTTTTCGGCACCCCGGAAATCAGCGCCTCATACACCCGCGTAATCGTGTGATGTTTGAATTGAGCCGAAAGAGCACGGTGGGCCTCGTCTGTCTTGGCGATCACCATCACGCCCGAGGTGTCCTTATCCAGTCGATGGACCAAGCCTGGCCTTTCTTTCCCGCCGATGGTCGAAACCGTGCCGCCGGAAGTTTGAAAATGGTGGAGGAGAGCATTGACCAATGTGCCGGCCCAATGGCCAGGCGCAGGATGGACCACTAATCCGGATGGTTTATTCAGGAGCAGCAACACATCGTCCTCGTAAAGGATTTCGAGGGGGATGGATTCGCCTTTGAGTTCCAGTGGCTCCGCTTTCGGAATGTCAAACGCAATGGTGTCGCCAGGCTTAATCTTTTGGCTGGGCTTGACCACCTGACCGTTGATCCGCACCCGCCCCTGCCCGATCAACCGCTGCAAGGCCGACCGCGATAACTTGGGCTCACGATTGACCAGAAAGACATCCAACCGTTTCGGCTGTTCACCAGCCGTCACGACAAACTCGGTTACCATAGACGAATCGCCCTCACCAGTAGATGCAAGTCACGCTACTGCAACGTGTGGAGCAATTGCAATCATGAGGCTTGCCGCTGGCTGCCACTTCATTTGATGCAGGCTAAACGGAACGTTTCTGGCTGGCCCGATGGGGGACAGGGGAAAGCCATCGTCAGTTTATTGAGCTGCCAGTCTGGTGGGGCAGGTTGCTCACGGAGCTGGGGTGGCGCGAGGGGGGTGGTTGGCGCTACGTTTCAAACGGGCGATTTCCGCTTCCTGTTCGGCCACCTGCTTTTTCAGTCGCTCGATCTCTTCTTGGAGTCGCTCGATGGTGCGAGAGGGGTCGGAGTTTCCGCCGGCGGATGAAAGGCTTGAGGCCCCTTGCACAGACGGAGCGGTTGGCACCGATGAGCCGGAAGCCCGTAAGGGAGCCGGGGAGGCATTGGTGAGCGCGAGGAACGAGAGAAAGGCTCGATGGTCGAGGATCAGTTCGCTGGCGGACGCCCGGTGCCCGCCTGACCAATTCGGCTGTGTGCCCATCATAAATCTGGACGATTCGAACACCAATGTCCCGCCGCTGCCTTTGGCCGAGTAGAACGGATTCGCGCGTACACGCGCAAACTCCTGAGAATCATCTGCCAGTGGGGTGCGATGATTTGCCACGACGACGTGGAGCTGAGAGCCGGCAAGAAACATCCCGCCCGACGTGATGGCGAGTCCGGAGCCGCTCGGCGTTGAGAGGGAGAAGGCAATCCATTCATTCGGCCTGGCCTTCTGAAACGAATCTTGGATGGCGGGAGCAAGGAGGGTGATCTCTTCCGATGAAAACACCGGTCGCGGCGGGCGGGAGCTGTCCATAAGACCGACTCGATCTTCAAGCAGCAGTCGGCTGAGAATGGCAGATAGCTCTTCAACCGTCCATGTGCCCGGATGTTCATAGCGAAGGGATGAGCGGTCGCCATTCTGGTAGGAGTCTAGACGGACGAACCACGAAGATTCTTCGTGAACGACGCGGCTGGTCAGCGCCGGCCCAGCGCAGCTGACACAGAAGAGCAGCATGTTGAGAAGAAGAAAAATCGTCTTAGGCATCCTGCTCGCTTTCACGTGTCAGGAGGTTACGAAGGTTTCCGCCCGTGAGAAGCCTAGCTGGTCGCTCCAAGAGACGCGGGCGCAGGGATAGGCTGAACTAGGCGGCTGAATATCGCACTACATCGACGGAAAGCCGCCGCATTGCCGATCCCGACCCTTTAGCGAGCCGCTCCATTTGCTTGTAGACCGGGGAGTCGAAGTACTTTTCTCCGCATTGTGTGCAAATTCCTGCCGGCACGTTCTCAATAATTTTCAGATTGTCTCCCCACCAAAAATCCACGCTCGTGGGCTGCTGAACGACCTTCCCCTTACAGAAGTAACAAGAATGCATCATTGTGCACCGCCCTTCTTTCTGATTCGCCAGTCAAGCTCCCACTCTTCAGGGCTCGGCTCATAGGCTGTGATCACCAGGAGCTGATCATTCTCAATCGTTCCACATACTACATGAATCGGCCTTCCCTCTTGTGTCATACCAAGAAGCAGGCATGATGGACCACGTGGATCGTTCGGATAATCCTCAATGATCGCTCCCCGCTGGATAACCTGTTCAATCGCTTCAAGGGCGATTCTCCTCCGGCGAAGCTTCTCGGTATGAGTAAATGAAATGACATAGCGTCCGCTCCGGACTCTCTGCCGAATGCTTTCGATGTCCATTCAGAAACGCTTTCGTTCCACTACAGAAGAAAGGAGCAATCGATTTTTCGAACTGAGCGAAGAAAGTGTACAGGCGTACGGGGGAACGTGCAAGCTTTGGAAATTACGCGTGGCCGGTCTTGCGAGCGCGGTCGGCGATCTTCTTGCGGAGTCGGGCCTTTTCGAGACTGATCTCAGCTTCTTTGACTTCAGAGGGCAGACCACCGGCCTTGAGTCGCTGCTCGGCCTTCTCGAACGCGGCTTGAGCCCGCTCGACATCGATGTCTTCGGCTTTTTCGGCGATCTCGGCCATGATGGTCACTTTGGCCGGTGTGACCTCTGCGTAACCCCAGAGAACCGCCATGTGGTTGGTTTGATCTCCAACACGATAACGAAGTTCACCAATGCGCAACGTAGAAAGGAAATAACAATGCCCTGGCAACACGCCGAACTCGCCCTCTGAACCCGGTGCGATGACCTCATCCACCTGTTGGCTCAAGAGCAACTTCTCCGGCGTCACCACTTCTAGTAATATCTTTCCTGCCATATCTCTCCTACGTGCTCATCAAAAGGTATGAGCAGGCGGGATGCTCTGACGTGCGCGCATCGACCGAGCACTGTTTCATCGTGCGCAGTCTGCGAGCACAAGAGCGCCCGCCTGCTTATACCTTCACTCCCATCTTTTCCGCCTTCGCAATCACTTCCTCGATCGGGCCGACCATGTAGAAGGCCTGTTCGGGGAGGTGATCGTATTTGCCCGCGAGAATTTCCTTGAAGCTTCGCACCGTGTCTTTGAGCTTCACATACTTGCCGGGCGAGCCGGTAAAGGCCTCGGCGACGTGGAATGGCTGCGACAGGAAGCGCTGAATTTTTCGCGCCCGGGCCACCGCCATCTTGTCGTCTTCCGACAATTCGTCCATGCCGAGAATAGCGATAATGTCCTGAAGATCTTTGTACCGCTGCAACACGGACTGGACTCCGCGTGCGACCTTATAGT